>NZ_LOKY01000046.1:0-333212 GCF_002211315.1 Rhizobium sp. R693
GCGACGTGATGCGGTGCTGCGCAGCCGAAATGGCTCCGCACCGCAACCCGCCGCTACCGCCCCAAACACAGCAACCCAAAACCGCTGGAGCGAACTCAAAATTGGATAAAACTTGGGGGCAAGGTCAGTGACGACCGTGAGGGTCGACAGCTTCAAATAGCACCCGCCCATCGAACCATCCCTCGATGGGCGGGCCACAAGATTGGGCTCAGAGTTCCCTTAGGGGAACTGCCACCAGGACTTTCTCATCCAACATCGAAGCATTCAGATGCAACAAAGTTGCCGCGGCGTCATCGATTTCCGTCGAGATCAGATCTGGTATTCATCAATAAGCCCTATGCCAGAGAGGGATGTTGGTGTTCCACCACATTCGCTTCACGACGAGCTGGCCATATTGCGCAATGCCTAGCCGCATGACGCATAATTTGTCACGGGAAGGCGTGTCTCTGGGGCATAGGCTGCGGTTGTTAAACATGCCTTACCGCATGGGTGCTAGCGGCTTGAATGCAGCGCGTTGCGGACATGATGTCTCCTGCAGTCCCTGAGGCATGGCCCTTCCAATCCCATTCGCGGAGCCCTGATGTCGTCGACCTTCGCAGCCGGGCGTGTTCGTGCCCAAACGTCTCCCATCATCACTACGACAGTCTGCTTTCTTGGGATTGCCCTGTTGCTTACCGGCCTCGTGGCGCACGTCGTCACGACCATGACCCGGTCGGCAAATGAAATCGACGACGCTCGCGCCGAGCGAGCGGCGCGCGCTGCCATTGCCGCGCTTGCAACCCAGCTGGATGCGACCACCAAGGACAATGCGGTCTGGGACGACGCCTATAGCGCTATTGGCTCCCCCACAGCTGCGGACTGGGCCTACGAGAATTGGGGAAAAACCAGCACCGATTATCCGCTCTATGATGGCGCAATCGTGATCGGACCTGACGGTCGTGCCATATCTGCCTATTCGAAGGGCAATACGTTCCAACCGCTGGAATATTTCGGGAAGGCATTCGATCGGCAAATCAAGGCCGCCGCCAGTGCGCAATCCGCACCTCTGCTCAATTTCTTCAGGACCGAAACCGGCATCGCATTGGTCGCGACACAGGCGATCCAACCCTTTGAAACAACCGGTGCGCTTTCGATGCTTAGCGTGTTGAGCTTTTATAAGGAACTTACGCCGACGGTTATCGACATGCTCTCAAATGAGCACGAGCTTGAGGGGCTGCGGCTCCAGTCAACGCCCGAACCTGGCTTGCTGAGTGCTCCGATCAAAGACATGGATGGCGCCACTATTGCTTATCTCGTCTGGCCAAGCAAAGCGCCAGGAAGTGCCGTGTTTCGCAAGGTCTCCCCCTATGTGGCCGCCGCAGCTGGCATCCTTGTGCTATTTCTGGGGGGCGTCTTGCTTGCCGGCGCGTCAGAGGCTCGACGCCTGCGCCGTCTCGCCGAGGCGGCGCGCTTTGAAGCAAGCCATGACAGTCTGAGCGGTTTGCTTAACAGACATGGCCTTCTCAATAAATTGGAGCAGTTGGCTAGCTTAGGTCCGGCGGTGTCGCTCTACTTGATCGATCTCGATGGCTTCAAGGCCGTCAATGATGCCTGGGGGCATGCGGTTGGTGACGAACTGATCCATATCGCGGCGAAGGCGCTAAAAAACTGTCATCCGGAAATCCTGGCTGCGGCAAGATTGGGGGGTGACGAGTTTGCGCTGCTGCAATTTGGATCTGCACCCGACCGCGAGATAGAAGAATCCATTCTTCGGATCTTTGTCGACCCCTTCAAAATTGGCGGGCGAACGATTGAAGTCGGTGCCAGCATCGGCCTGGCAGCGCGGACTGGCAGCGTAACGCCCCTGGAGCTGCTTCGCAGAGCCGACATGGCGCTTTACCGCGCCAAGGAAAATGGCAAGGGTCAGGCGGTTGCCTATGATCCCGAGTTGGACCTTGAACGCCAGCGTCTCGCCGAACTGGAAAGTGAATTAAGAAGCGCTATAGGCGATGGAGCAATCGAGCCTGTTTTCCAGCCACTTGTGTCCGCCTCGACCGATATCATCATCGGCTTTGAGGCTTTGGCGCGCTGGAAAAATATCGCTGGAGACATCAGCCCAGAGGTTTTCATTCCGCTTGCCGAAAAGTCCGGGCTTATCGACGCACTCGGTGTCCATATGCTGAAAACGTCGATCCGTCACGCAAAGAACTGGCCCCAGCTTGGCCTGTCGGTCAACGTCTCGCCAATCCAGCTCTGCAATCCCGACTTTGCGGCGCAAGTGACGACGGTCCTTCAGGAATTCGATTTTGATCCCAGCGGTCTGACGCTGGAGATAACTGAAGGTGTTTTGATGAGCAATCCCGATCAAGCACGTCGCTCCATAGACCAGCTCAGGCAGATCGGCATCAAATTCGCGCTTGATGATTTCGGCTGCGGCTATGCCAGTATCGGCGCACTGCGCCAGTTCGGATTCGATCGCATGAAAATTGATCGGTCGCTCATCGCCGGACTCGAGGAAAATGCAAACGGCGCTGATGTGCTGCGTGCAACGATTGCTCTGGCAATCGCGCTCGAGATCCCCGTGACGGCCGAGGGCATCGAAACCCGCCGGCAGGCGGAGATCTTGCGAGATTCCGGCTGCGATCAATTTCAAGGCTATCTGGTCGGAAAACCCATGTCTCCCGGCGAGGTCGAAGACAAGCTGCGTCAGCAAGCCACCGCTGCGTGAGCGCCCAGCCATCCATCTATATCTCCTTCAAACGCTTGTGTACTGGAAGTGCCGCTTCCGGCATGGCAGCCTGATCAAGGATCTAGCCGAAACGCTCCTCGCCTCTTTAACCTGACATCACCGCGCTTAAGGTGGTCGCTTCTGATTGGCGAACCGCTCGGACATCGTTCTTTGCAAGTGGAACCGGACTGTCCTGAAAGCCGCAAGCATCTCGCTTGGTCATCAGATCCGCTCGTATTTTTTCTGGACAGCGCAAGGCTGGTCCGGGCGATGTCGCTTAGTCCTAAGCAAAGCAACGCGCTCGCAACGAATATTGCGCCATCTGGCTAGAGATGCGCAATTTGGATTCTCCGTGAAACTTTCATTAACCTGCGCATAAGGCTTCGACCCCAGCATGCCCGCCATCTGGAACCCGGAGGCTGGTGGCATAGTGAAACTAAAACACGTCTGGAGGAAAGTTCGCTCGACCACGTGGGCGGCGCTGCTGCAAAGCAGCAACGGCAACGTCGCGATCTCCTTCGCCCTGGTTCTGGTACCAATGCTGCTCGCGGTTGGCGCGAGCATTGACTACGTTCGAGCCTATAACGTCCAGGCGAAGATGCAGAGTGATCTTGATGCTGCGCTGCTCGCTGCCATCAAGGACGTCGACACATTGGACGAGGACAAGATTCAGAAGAAGGTCGAGACCTGGTTTGGTGCCCAAACGGACCTTGATAGCAGCAAATATTCGCTTTCTGGAAGCAATATCAAAATCAGCAAGACGAACAAGTCAATCCAGGCGGTCGCCACGGCAAGTGTCGCCACGACCTTCATGCGCCTTGCCGACATTGATACGGTGAACGTCTCGGTCGCGTCGTCAGTGGCAGGGCCGGCGACTTCGTACATGAATGTCTATCTCGTTCTGGACAAGTCGGCCTCGATGCTACTTGCCGCAACGACTTCTGGCCAAACCTCGTTGAGAAGCAGTGCTGCAGCCTGCGAATTTGCCTGCCACACCAATGAAGGGAAGAGCTTTACATACAAAGGGTCGAATTACAGCACTGTCTACGGCCTGTCCAAGGCGATGGGGATAACCCTGCGGGCCGATATATCTGTCGAGGCAGTCAAAGAAGTCCTCACCATGGTCGATAGCGCGAATCAATCAAGCAGCCATGTCAAGGTCGGCCTTTATACGATCGGTGCAACTGCCACCGAGGTTCTTGCTCCAACCTATTCGACGGCGACGGCGCTGAAATATCTCTCCGACGGTTCCGATTCCAATAAGCTCACTAGCGCAACGTCCGAGGACGCGACATATTTCGATGTCGCGCTTCCCAAGATGGCATCGCTTGTCGGGACTGCCGGCGACGGCAGCAGTGCGTCGTCGCCTTTGAAGTTGGTACTCCTTTTGACCGACGGCGTTCAGTCGACCCGCGACTGGGTGACGAACAATCCCAAGAAAAAGTGGTCGTGCACGCAATGGTCCGGTTCGACCTGTATCTACTACAATTCCAATTATTTTCCCTATCAGCTCAAAGTCTCGCCGCTCAATCCAGCGTGGTGCGATGCGATGAAGACAAACGCTGTCACAGTCGGCGTCCTCTACACTGAATATCTGTCGATTCCCAAGGATTGGGGCTACAACATGACCGTCGGTGAAACGATGAAATCCAGCGGTTTCACCTCGATCTGGGGCGGCACGATGCGCTCGGACGTTTCAAGCAGCACGACGAGACGTGACTACATTCCCTATTCTCTCAAGGATTGTGCATCGTCGGAAGACTTGTTCCTTTCGGCATCGGATTCGAATGAGATCGAATCCGGACTATCCTCACTCTTTCAACAATACCTGACCAGTGTCAGGCTCACTCAATAGAGTTGCTAAGATGTTGATCCTACGGCGTTTCGCCGGAAACCGGCAGGGTGCTGCTGCGATTGAGTTCGCCATCCTCGCTCTTCCTTTCTTCCTTGTGATCTTCGCCATAATCGAGATTGCCATAATGTGTTTCGTAGACGCAGGTCTCGATGCAGCCTTGCACAAGACTGCCCGACAGGTGCGTGTGGGGACCGCGACGACAGACCAGTGGGACCTCAGCAAATTCAAGGCGACCCTGTGCAGCGAACTCTCCTATTACTTTGATTGCTCAAACAGTTTGCTGGTAAGGGCAACGGTCATCACGGACATGAGTTCGGTTACCCGCATCTCGGGACTAGCGGGCGGAACGCTGTCGGTATCCGAGGACTTCGATATTGGTGGCGCAGGCGACTATGTGCTTATACAGGCATTTCTTCCCTGGAACCCCGTCGTGCACTATTACAGCTATTCATCTAGCAAGCTGGACGATGGACGATATGTGCTGGGCGCTGCCGAACTCTTCAAGAACGAGCCGTTTTGATGCCAAAGGCAAAACCATCGCACCTGCTAAAGCAAGTGATCCGCATTTCCCGCAATTTCTCACGCAACGGCAGTGGCGCCTCAGCAATCGAGTTCGTTCTCGTCTTTCCAATAATGATCGTCCTGCTTGCGGGTACGGTCGATCTTGGCCAGGCACTCCTCGTTAATCGCAAGATGAATCAGATTGCCGCTACCCTTGGTGATATGATCTCTCAAAAGGCGACATGGAAGGATACGGACGTAAATGCTATCATCGCAGGTGCTGCAAGCATCATCGAGCCGTTCGATACGAGCAACCTCACCATCCAGCTGGCAGTCGTTGACATAAGCAGCAATTTGGCAGCGACCGTGGATTGGGCGGAAGGCTATCATACGACGGCGCTGCCGAAGGGTGCCGCATCGCCGGTTGATATCCCCTCCGAGGTTGCGAGCGCCGACGTGCAGCTGATCGCGGTCAATGCTACCTATACGCTGACGACGCCATTTTCCAGTTTGCTTGAGAGCATCACCGGGATGACCTCGTACCACTACAGCAAGAACTATATCGCGCGGCCGCGTATCCAGGATTCTGTTGCACTGAAAACCTGACCCCACCGCTGAACGATCGATCGCTACTGGACGTTTGCCGCATTCGCAATTGACGTCGGGCGACAAAGGATCGTGCAACCAGTGCCGCTGCGTTTGCGCGTTATCCTTGGGGGGATTGGGTGGGGGCGTGAAAGCGGGCTCTGGCGAGCCGTGCGATCGGCTGGGTGCTTACGCCGCGAGGCAGCAGAGTATTCGATCGGTTGCCGGGCATCCAGAAGAAAAGGGTTGCCGCCCTGAAATGCCTCACGAGGAAAGCCCGATCGTGATCGTTGCTGGCAGGACACGCCCGTCGATCTTCTCGAGAGCAACAAGCAGCCCCATTCGGCGACAGCGCAGAATTTTGCTGGGAAGATCCATCTCGCTGTCGTCTTTTGCGTTGTATCCATGTGCAGCGTGCAGTTCGGCGCAGTACGGTCCAAGCATTCATCAGTGGTCGTCGGGATTTTCTTATGAGGCCGTCCTCGCGCTGGCTTGCTTGCGATCCTCGTGCCGCTGCTTCCCTGTGCGCTCGAGTTCATGGCGCTTCGCTGCATGAGGGCATCGGCCTTCGGCATCCTGACGAGCCTGGAGCCTACGATCGAAGCGATAGCCGGCTTCATCGTTCTCGGGCAGGCGTTGACCGGGATCCAGATGCTTTGCGTCGCGCTGGCCGTTGCCGCAAGCGCAGCCAGCACCGTGTCGAGCTAGGCCGACCGTTCTTCGAGACCGGCGCTCAAAACAGGTCCCACCATATCGATTGCCCTGCTGGCTTACAGCAGATTGATGTGACAGTCCTCTCGCCTTTGTCATCTCGTCGTGCCACCAGATCTCTGGCGCAGTTTTGCCGGCCTTCGGAGCGAGTAGAACCCAAGTTGCACGACCAGGTTGGACCTCGAGCGTCGCGATCGATCATCGCGTTTCCAGTATCCGCATCAACCGGCCGCGATAGCTATCCAGGATAACCGCCAACACGATAACGGCACCGATGACGATCGGCTTGATGTTGTCGTCGGCCCCCAAAAGCTGCAATCCCGTCGACAGAACCTGCAGAATGCATGCACCCACCAGCGTACCGATGATCGAGCCCTTGCCGCCCGACAGACTAGTCCCGCCGATAATGACTGCGGCGATCGCATTCAGTTCATAGCCAATGCCCGCAACCGGACTGCCGACGTTAAGGCGAAGCAGGTAGACCATGGCCGCAATTCCCGCGGTTAGTCCGGAGATCGTGAATACGGCGATCTTGTATCTTTTAGGCTCGTGGCCCGACAAGCGGACCGCCTCCTCATTGGTGCCGATTGCAAAGACAAAGCGCCCGAAGACGGTGTAGCGCAGTACAAACCAGCCGATAAGGACGACGACGATCGCGATCAGAAAGATCGAGGGAAATATGCCCCAGAAGATCAGGTTCCCGAAGTCGACGAAGGGCTGAGGCAGGCCGGTAATCGTGGAATTGTCGCTGACCACGCGCGCCAGCCCGCTTGCGACGTTCAGCATGCCGAGCGTGACGATGAAGGAAGGAAGCTTCCACTTCTCGCATATCCATCCGTTAACGGCGCCAAGGACCGCGCCGGTGCCCATCGACGCAAGTGATGCCAGAACAATCGCCTGCCACGGGGAAAACTGCGGATTGATCATGATAGTTGCGCCGATGACCGTGCAAAGGGCAAGCAGCGACCCGACCGAAAGATCGATGCCGCCGGTAAGGATGACGAAGGTCATACCCGAAGCAAGCACGGTGTTGATGGCGATCTGCACGAAGATCTTCAGGAAATTCTCTGGCGTTGCGAAGTACGGCGCCGTCACCGAGAAAAACACCAGAATGAGGACGAGGGCGATCGCGACGCCCGCTTCCTTCATCGAGATCCGAATAAGCTTGTCAAAGAAGCTGGTCTCTTTCGCCTCGTTCTGTTTTTCAATGCTGGCGGACACGGCTGTACTCCTTGTAGGCGAGCGAAAGGATCCTGCTCTCGTCAAATTGTTCTCGAGGTATTTCACCGGCTATCTTGCCATCGGAGAAAACGATGATGCGATGGCAAATGCCGATGAGCTCCGGCAAATCCGAAGACACGACCAGAACACCTTTTCCTTCAGACGCAAATTTCCACAAAAGCTCGTAAATCTCGGCTTTGGCACCCACGTCGATTCCACGGGTCGGCTCATCGAAAATCAAGACTTTAGGACCGCGGAACAGCCATTTCGCAATGACGACCTTCTGCTGATTGCCGCCGGAAAACGTCCTGACGACCTGATGGATGGAGGGCGTCTTGATACGCAGCTCACGCACGAGGCGCTGCGTTTGGTCATCTTCCACCTTCCCGATGATCAAGCCATTGCGGGAGATCTTGCCGAGATCCGTTATGGTGGCGTTTTCAGCGCAACTCATATCGAGCATCAAGCCCTGCATCTTGCGGTCCTCGGTTGCAAGGCAAAGCCCTGCAGCAACGGCGTCCCTCGGCGCATTGATCTTAACCGGTTCGCCGTTCAAGCGAATTTCGCCGGCGGCTTTTGGGTCGGCACCGAATATGGCGCGCACCGCCTCCGTCCGACCACTGCCGACAAGTCCCGCAATGCCGACGATTTCTCCCTTTGCCACGGAAAATGACAGTTCCGGGCTGTTCCGCGTCACCTTCAGGCCGGAAATACCGAGCGCCTCTCCTGACAGGGCGCTGTCGTTTCGAAAGACGCCATGATCAGAAAGCTTGCGCCCGACCATGAGTTCGACGATATCGGGAATAACCAGTCCCGGTAGCGGGCGGGTAATCACATGCTGGCCGTCGCGCAGCACCGTCACATCGTCACCGACTTCGAATATCTCCTCCAGCCGGTGAGATATATAAAGGGTCGTAACGCCACGCGTCTTTAGCCGCTTCAAGATTTCAAAGAGGCGATCGACCTCCTTGGAGGTCAGGGTCGCTGTCGGTTCATCAAGAACGAGAAGCTTGCTTTCATAGCAGAGCGCCTTGGCGATCTCGACCAGCTGAAGCTGGGCGACGCTGAGGCGATTGGCGGGCGTCGTCGGCGACACGTCAAGGCCAACCTCTTCCAGGAGTTCGCCCGCCCTCTTGTTCATCTGCTTATAGTTCACCAGCCCGTACCGGCGCGGCAGATGTTCAAACAGCAGGTTTTCTGCGACCGTCAGGTTGGAAAGGGGGTGCAGTTCCTGGTGAATGACACGGATGCCCGCCTTGAACGCCTCCAACGGCGAGGCAGGATCATAGTGTTTGCCGTCGAACAGAATGTGACCGTCATCCGGCTTGAAGACGCCGCCCAGCAGATTGATAAGGGTCGACTTTCCGGCGCCGTTCTCGCCAAGAAGAATATGCCCCTTGCCGCGGCCGATGCGCATGGAAACATCTTTGAGCGCCACGACACCAGGGAAGCGCTTGCCGATCCCTTCCAGCTTCAGGATGTCGTCATCTGATGCGTCTGACACGTCCACCTCATGTGTGGTCTATTTCAATGGGAGATGGTCAGCCTCCACGCAGCACGTATTCCCGAGGCCCGAAAACGACCTCGCTGGCGTGATCAACACGGAAAGCGGTTGGCTGAGCGCCGGCCATCAGCCGGCGCCTGACTTTGGCCTTACAGGCAGCTATTTGAGGTCCTTGGCGGTGACGAGCTTGACATCCGTCTTGACCCAGCCGGTGAACTTTTCACCGGCAAGTTCGCGCAGACCGTAGTCGATGCCCATGACCGCCATTTGCGCACCATATTGCTCGACGGTAGCAAGCATCTTGCCGTCCTTGATCAGCGGCTGAACCGGCGGGATGTTGTCGAAGCCGACAACCTTGATCTTGCCGCTCTGTCCACTTGCATCGAGAGCCTTGACGACGCCGAGGGCCATGGAGTCATTGGCTGCCATGACACCTTGAATGTCCTTATATTTCGTCAGGAAGTTCGTCATGACCGTGTTGGCTTCTTCCGTCTCCCAATGAGCGGTCTTGCTGTCGAGAAGCTGTAGCTTGCCGCCATTGACGGAGTCCATGAAGCCTTCCTTGCGCTCCTTGGCGTTGTCAGCCTCGGGATTGCCTTCCAGGATGACAACCTTCGCGCCGGGCCCCAAATCCTTGGCGAGCGCGTCGCCCGCAAGCTTTGCCCCTTCCCGATTGTCAGGACCGAAGAAGGCGAGATCGATACCGGCTGCCTTTTTTGCATCGGCATCAAGCGGCACGTCGATGTTGATGACCTTGACGCCGGCCTTCACAGCTTTCGCAAGGGGAGTGGCCATTGCCTTTGAATCGGCCGGCGCGACGACGATGATGTCATATTTCTGCGTGACGAAGTTTTCGACGGCATCGACCTGCGCGGCGAAATCACGCTCGTCCTTCATGCCGACGGCCTTGAAATCGAACTTGGCCTTGTTTTCAGCCGCATATTTGTCGGCGCCGGCCTTCATCTGCTTGAAGAACTCATTGGACAAGGACTTCATGATCAAGCCGACTTTCGGCTTGCTCGCCGCAAAGGCGGGGGACACGCTGCAGGACAGCGCGAGCATCACCGTACCGGCAAGGCCGAGCTTCAGCGCCGCACGGCGCGGCGCACTGGTCAAGACGGAATCACGCTTTATAGAATTGAACATTTCTTTCCTCCCGAACAGTCCTGGGCTCAGCTCCATCTGAGTTGCCAGCGACAAATGAACCGTTTCCAACCATTATTGGGTAACAGCGCCACGGGAGACTGTCAACCCCGCGAAAACCGCCAAGAACCCTGGAAAATTCTGCAAAGTGACCACCCCTTGAAGAGGGGAGAATGAACCGTTTCCATTGAATATCTGCAATGGCGGTGTTATGGAGGATCAGTGGTCAGAATTCAGACGTAGCCCTTTGACTAAGGCGATAGAGACCATTAGCTGAAAGCGCGGATCAGGCGCCTTTGGATGTCCCCGAAGGCGAAGATGAAGGGACGTATATTTCTGCTATGCCAAAGGTTGGAATTCGAGACGTTGCCAGGCTCGCGGGAGTTTCTACCGGGACCGTCTCAAGGGTTTTGAATGACCATCCCTCTGTTACGGATGAATTAAGAGCACGCGTCAAAAGCATCATCGACGAACTGGGCTACCTGCCCGACCCATCCGCCAGAAGCATGCGCAGCAAGGTCAGCCGCCTCATCGGGATTATCATTCCTGACCTGACCAATCCCTTCTTCTCGGAGCTCGTCCAGTCCGCCGAGCAAGCGGCAGCAGACCATGGCTATAACATCATCGTCATGACATCCCTTGATGATGCGTCCAAGGAGGCTGATCGTATCGGACAGCTGACAAGCCGGAAGGTGGATGGCATCATCCTCGTTCCGAGCAACGACTTCCATACGATCAAGCCGCCGAAGGGATTGCCAATCATCGTCGTGGACCGCCTCATGCCAGGATATTCTGGCGTCGCCGCCGACCATCGCAACGGCGTGCGCCTGGGTGTTGAACACCTTCTGAAGCTTGGCCATCGCCGCATCGGCTTCATCTCGGGCCCTAAAGATTCCGTCCCCGCCAATGACCGCCTCAAGGGCTATCTCGGCGCAATCGAGCAAATTCAGGGCGACGGGCAAACGGCCATTCCATCCCTAATAGCCGAGGCGGCCTTTGACTATGAAAGCGGCCGCCTCGCAGGAAACTATCTTCTTGCCCGCGCGCGCAATGAGCGCCCGACTGCGATCTTCGCAAGCTCGGACCAGCAGGCGATCGGCTGCATGCGGGCAGCACACGATCTCGGCATTCCGGTACCGGCAGCACTTTCGATCATGGGATTCGACGGCATCCCCCTCTCAAATATGACGACGCCGCGCCTAACGACAGTGAAGCAACCGATTCAAAGGATTGCTGCGGCCGCTGTAGCAATTCTGCTAAACAAGCAACCCGTGCCCGATCTCGACAATCCAATCCTGCTTGCTTGCGAGATTTCGGATGGCGAAACGACCGCGACGCCCCAACCCGACTGAACACGACGGCGGCCGGGCCGCTATCAAACGCTCACCGAAACGCTCGGGTCTTACAAAAGAGCTCGGACCACGAGCCAACACTACCTGTTAGGAAAACCAACAGTAGCGGTGCGTCAGGTTCTGACGCACCGCTACCCCGTCAGCTCCAAGCATGAAGCGGCGGTTTTTCGCCGTTGAGGAAATACTTGCCGAGGATGGCGTATTTCCACCGCACGGGATCGTGCAGCGTATGTGTGCGTGCATTGCGCCAATGCCGGTCGAGGTGGTGTTCGGCCAGTGTGGAACGGGTGCCGGCTAGCTCGAACAGCTTGTTGCTTGCGGCGATGGCGATTTCCGTCGATAGGATTTTTGCCTCGGCGGTGACGATCTGGGCTTCGGCCACCGTCTCGGCATTGGGTTTTTCTACAGCGCGATCGATAGCGTGCCCAGCCTTTTCCAGAAGGGCCTGCGCTGCATGGAGGCGGAGTGTCAAATCGCCAACGGCCTGGATCGTGTAGGGATCGTCCCAGGCATGCTCGAGACCGCTGTCGACCCAGGCGCGGCTCTTGGTGCGCACGAAGGCAACAGTCTCGTCGATCGCTGCCTGGGCAATACCGGTATCGACGGCCACCTGGATGATCTGGAAGATTGCGCCGTCCGCCGTCGGTACCTCGTAACCCTTGTAGCCTGGCACCAAGTGGGTCTTCGGCACCTTGACATTGTTGAGGATCACCGTACCTGAAAGTGTCGTGCGCTGACCGAAGGACGACCAGTCGTCGATGACAGTGAGGCCAGGTGCATTGCGTTCAGCAATTGCATACCAGGCGCGGCCTTCCTCATCGAGTGCAACGATCGGCACGAGATGGGCGAGCAGCGCGCCGGAGGAGTAGAACTTCTGGCCATTGACGATGACATGGTCGCCCGCGTCGGTAAACTTCGTTTCGAAATCCACCGCGCGCTTGGAGCCGAATTCGGAGAAGGCATTACCGAGACGGGTACCACGCAGCACCTCGGCAAAAAGCAGCTTTTGCTGCGCTTCATCGGAGACGGTGCGGATCGCCGCGACGACGCCGAGATGGTTCTGCGCAATCTGACCGATGGAGGAATCCGCCGCAGAAATGATCTCGACGACCTTGGCAAGCGTCGCGTAGGAGACTTCCGGGCCACCGAACGTCTTCGGCACGTTGATCGACCAGAGGCCGCTTTGCGAGAAGGCATCAAGTTCCTTCACCGGCCAGATGCGGTCGCGGTCGCGGATGGCGGCGCCAGGCGCGATCTCGGATGCGACCCGCTTGGCAACAGCAATCGCCTCGGCATCGTTGTTAATGATGTGCGCCGGCTCGCTCCGCCTCGGCACTGCGCGAACGCCCTCGGCGGCATTCTTTGTGTTGACGTTTGAAACTGTCACGGCATGTCTCCTTTTTCGGGTTGGATTCAATGGGCAAGACGGGCGGCGGCCGCGACGGGTTTCTGGCCCAGATAGAAGGCCTTGACGTCGTCGCGCGCCTTGAGCTCGGCAGCACTGCCTGAAAGCACGCTGACGCCATTCTCCAGGATGACGGCCCTGTCAGCGTAGGTGAGCGCGACTGCCGAGTTCTGCTCGGCGACGAGGATTGAGAGGCCCTCCTCGCGATTGAGGCGCTTCAGAGTGCGGAAAATATCCCGCACAACAAGCGGCGCGAGCCCCATGGACGGCTCATCGAGCACGAGCAGCCGTGGGCGTGACATCAGCGCTCGTCCGATCGCCGTCATCTGCTGCTCGCCGCCCGAGGTGAGACCCGAAAGCACCCGGCGCCTTTCCTTAAGCCGCGGGAAATGGGCGTAGACCTTCTCAAGATCGGCAGAGATCTCGTTGCGCGAGGCGGAACGACCAAGGCCACCGGTAACAAGATTTTCTTCCACCGTGAGCGTCTTGAAACAATGGCGGCCCTCCAGCACCTGTACCAGACCGAGCCGAACGAGGCTTGCCGGTGTCACGCGCGTCACGTCATGGCCCTCGAACAGAATTCGGCCCGCCAGTACCTGTCCACGCTCGGCCGGCAGGAGGTTCGAAACCGCCTTCAGCGTCGTTGTCTTGCCGGCGCCGTTAGCGCCGAGAATGGCGAGGATTTCTCCACGCCCGAGCGAAAGGGTGACGCCGTGCAGAGCGGTGATGGAATGGTTGTAGGTCGCATGGAGGCCCTTCACGGTGAGCAGCCTGCTTTCCTCAGTCATGTCCGGTCTCCTTTAGGGGCGTTTTTTTGCAGCCGGGCACATCGGGAATTGCCCTCAGCGCCCGGCTGCAAGCATCAGTTTGTCACGACGCCGGCATCCTCGGCCGTGCGAAGCTTGATCCCCTTTTCCGCCGCATAAGCTTCAGACGACTTCTCGATGATCGGACGCAGCAGGGCCCAATCCGGCGCGATCCAATCGGAGACAACGTTCCACTTCTTGCCGTCCCACTGCTGGAAGGTCACGTAGCCGTTGCCCTCATGATTATCCCAAGTGACGTTGATCGAGTGGAAGAGGTCCTTGGCCCCGAGCGTCTCGACACGGGCCGGGTCGAGTTGCAGGTGCTCGAAGCCCCAGCGCACCTCGTCGCCGGTCAAGGTGCGCTTTCCGAACTTCTCCTGGGCGATGCGCACTGCCTCGACGTTCAGGATGCCATTGACGATGCCGAGGTTGTGATAGACCGAGCCGATGCGGCTCTTGTCTTCGAGATTGCCCTTCCCGGCATCGTAAAGCGTCTTGACGATCTCCTTGACGACCGGATACTCGGCGCCCGAAGCTTGGGTGGTAATCGCCGTATAGCCCTTGGCAGCGTCACCAGCCGGGATCACGTCCTCTTCCGAGTTCGACCAGACGTTACCGATGATGTGGTCTACCGGGAAACCTGTCTTGGCAGCCGTCTTCAATGCGACAGGGTTCATCACGCCCCAGCCGCGCAGCACGACGTAATCCGGCTTGGAGCGGCGGATGGTCAGCCACTGCGACTGCTGCTCGTTACCAGGATGAGGAACCTCGATCTGCTGCAATTCGAAGCCGTACTTCTTGGCCAGAAGTTCGTAGATCGGGATCGTTTCCTTGCCATAGGGCGAGCCATGATAGAGTACGACGATCTTCTTGCCCTTCAGCGCTTCGAGACCGCCCTCCTTCGAGGCGATGTAGTTCACGATACCGGACGTCTCGCTGTAGGGATTGAGCAGCAGTGGGAAGACATAGGGGAAAACGCGCCCGTCGGTCGAATCGGTACGCCCGTGATTGATCGTGATCAGCGGCACCTTGTCCTGCGTGATGCGGTCGATCATGGCATAGGCGATGCCGACCGAAAGCGGGTTCCAGGCAGCGATGCCGGGATTGCTCTTCAGGCGTTCGTAAGCCTCGACGCCACGCTCGACCTCGTATTGGGTTTCGGCTTCCGACCAGGTCAGCTTGACGCCGTTGACGCCGCCGTCGCGGGTGTTGATGAGGTTGAGATAGTCGATGAAGCCGCCGAAGAAGCCGGTGCCACCGGCCGCATAGGGCCCGACGCGGTAGCTTTGCAGCGGGAAATACTGCTCGTCGGCCTGTGCCGGGACGGCAATGGCGGCAAGGCCGATGCCGGCGGCAAAAGCAGCTGCTCTGATCTTCGTATAAATGGTCATGTCTGGACACACTCCGTCTTTTTGGCTGGCCCTCGGCCACCCGGTCTGGTTTAAAAATCTCAATGGCTTTTGTTGTTGGAAGCGCCGAGCCTCGAGGATCTCACGCGCGCCCGAAGGCGGACGCAGTGCTCAACCTCAAGCGATCCCACAACGACACGAGGCCGTCGGGCTCGAGGATCAGGAACAGGATGATGAAGGCACCGATGACGATGCGCTGCGTCATGTCGAGGACGCCGGAATCGAAGACGTCGCCCAGCAGGAAGGCGCCGAGCCGAGAAAGAACGAGCGGGAAAACCACAATCAGTGCCGCGCCGAAAAACGCGCCGCGGATCGATGCGAGCCCGCCGATGATGATGATGAAGAGGACCTGGAACGAGCGATCGAGGTTGAAGCCGGCCGGTTCCACCGTGCGCAGATAGGCGAAGGCCCAGAGCACACCGGCGACCCCGATGATGAATGACGAGATCGCAAAGGCGAGCAACTTCGTTTTGAGCACAGGCACCCCGATAATGCGTGCAGCTGTCTCATTGTCACGCACGGCGATGAAATTTCGGCCCGTCTGCGATGACACAAGACGATAGGCGAGAAAGGTGATGACTACTACGACCGTCAGCGCGAAGAGATAGCGACCGACCGGCCCCTCGAAGGCAATGCCGGCGAGCGACAACGGCGGCGCATCGATCACACCCGAGGTGGAATTGTTGGAAAACCAGCTGAATTTCGTCAGGGCCCACTGGACGAAGAACTGCGCGGCGAGCGTGGAGACGGCGAGATAGAAGCCGCGCAGGCGAAGGCTCGGCAGGCCGAAAACCACACCGATGACGGCGGCTGACAGGCCGGCGAGCACGGTCGAGACGATGAGCGCCAGCCCATCGATCCGAAGATTGAAGTTGTAGGCGCCAAAGGCACCCACGGCCATGAAGGCGGCCGAACCCAACGAAACCTGGCCCGCATAGCCGGTAAGAAGGTTCAAGCCCACGCCTGCAAGACTGAGCGCGAGAAACGGCAGCAGGATTGCCTCGAAGATATAGCTGGTACCCAAAAACGGTACGACGAGATAGGCGACGGCAAGCACTGCGACTGTCGCGACATGACGCGGCAAGGAAAGGGGCGAAGGACGTTCGATCGCAATGGCGGACATGTTAGACCCTTTCCACGAGTTTCTGGCCGAACAGGCCCGAGGGGCGAATAAGCAGGAAGGCGAGCGCGACGACATAGGCAAACCAGCCCTCAATGCCGCCGCCGAAGTAATCGCCGATATAGACCTCGGCGAGCTTTTCGGACGCGCCGACCAGAAGGCCACCGACGATCGCCCCAAGAATGGAATCGAAACCGCCGAGAACAAGCACCGGCAACGCCTTCAGGACGACAAGCGACAGTGAGAACTGTACGCCGAGCCGCGCACCCCACAGCAGCCCGGCGACCAGCGCCACAAGACCCGCCGCTGCCCACACGCTTGCCCAGATCAAGGCAAGCCTGAGGCCGACGGCTAGGGCGGCGAACTGATCGTCGGCGACAGCACGAAAACCGAGACCAATGCGAGTGTGGCGGAAGAAGAAAGAAAGCAGCGCCACCATACCGGAGGCAACAACAGCGGCGAAAATGTCGAACTGGCTGATGAATACGCCACCGACATCGAATGGAATGTCTTCGATGCCAAGGTCAAGGCCGTGAACCTGTGTGCCCCAGATCAGCTGTGCGGCACCTTCAATGACGTAGGAGAGGCCAAGCGTCGCCATGAAGAGCGTGATCGGCGGCTTGTTGGTGAGCGGCCGCAACACCGCGCGCTCGATCGCGATACCGATGCACCCCATGGCAGCGAAAGTGATAGCGAAGGCAACGGCGAAGGGCACGCCCCGTTCGACAAGGCTGACAAAGGTCAGCGCCGCAAAAAGGAGGAGCGCACCCTGCGAAAAGTTCAGCACGCCGGACGTCTTGTAGATCAGCACGAAGCCGAGCGCGACGAGCGAATACATGACGCCGGAGAGGAGCCCGCCGATCAACACCTCGGCGAAGAAAAGCCAATCAAAGTCGGCCATCAGATGCCCTCCCCGTCCTCGTTTTCCGGCGTGACGCCGAGATAGGCATCGATCACGCGCTGGTCTGCGGCGATCTCCTGCGGCGGACCGTCGGCGATCTTGCGGCCGTAGTCGAGAACGGCGATCCTGTCGGAGAGGTTCATGACCACACCGATATCGTGCTCGATCAGCACGACCGTGATCGCGTATTCATCGCGCGCCAGACGGATGTAGTCGGAAAGCTCGTTCTTCTCGGTTGCCGTCATGCCGGCCATCGGCTCGTCGAGCAACAGGATACGCGGTTCGGCGGCGAGCGCCCGGGCGAGTTCGACGCGCTTCTGCAGGCCATAAGGCAGCGTGCCGGCAAGCCGGTTGGCATAAGGCGTCAAATGCAAGAAGTCGATAGCGCTGCTTGCCCGCTCCCGCGCGGCAGCCTGCTCGCGTCGCGCCGATGGCAGACCGACGATCTGGCTCAGGAAATTTGTTTGCCCGACATAGGCCCGCCCGGCGGCCACGTTGTCGAGCACACTGAGACCTTTGAAGAGAGCGAGGTTCTGGAAGGTACGTGCGAGGCCGAGACGAGCAAGCTTCTGCGTCGGGACCGGCTGGAAGGCGACACCGTTTATCGCGACATGTCCATGGTCAGGACGATAAACCCCGGAAACGATATTGATCAGCGAGCTTTTGCCGGCGCCGTTCGGGCCAATGATCGCACGGATTTCTCCATGCTGCACGGACAGGTCGACATCCCGGAGGGCGACGACCCCACCGAAGGAAAGGTTGATGCCATGCAGCGCAAGCGCAGGCGTTTCATCCAGACGCGGCGTAACCCGGTCCGGCACCACAGGAGCGCCGCGAAGAGCAAATTGCCCCGCGATATCTGTCGGTAACGCCAGGTGGCTGCCAAGGCCAGCAAGCAGAGAATTCGGTGCCGACATAATTTGTCCCATGCGTGGTCTCTATGGACACAGGTTTGCACTTGCGGGCGTGATGGCGCCCGCGTTTTAGGAGCGAAAGCGCGGCGCGGCGCTCCGTCTCGATTTTCTTGGCCCTACTCGGCTGCGATTGCTGCGCTTGCTTCCGTCTCTTCCAATGCACGTACGAGTGGAATGACGTGCTTGCCAAAATATTCGACTTCTTCCTGGAAATGCAGGAAGCCGAGCAGAATGAGGTCGGCGCCGGCGCGTTTCAAGCGGAGGATGCGCTCGGCCACCTGCTTTGGCGTACCGATCAGGTTGGAACGGAAACCGTCATTGTATTGGACGAGATCCTCAAAGCCGGACTTCGCCCAATTGCCCTCGCCCTCCGGCGAAGCCTTACCGGCATTTTTGACCTCGTGGCCGAATGCATTGACCGCCTCCGGATTGGCCTTCTCGATAATCTCGGCGAGGACGGCCTTGGCCTCTTCCTCGGTCTCGCGGACAATGGCAAAGGCATTGACACCGACCTTGACCGAATGGTTGTTCTCCTTGGCCTTGGCACGGATGTCGTCAACCTGATTGGCGATTTCCTCCGGCGTGTTGCCGTTGGTGAAGTACCAGTCGGAGACACGGGCGGCCATGTCGCGCGCCGCGCGTGAAGAGCCGCCCTGGAAGATTTCCGGCTGCGGATCGATCGGCTTCGGCTTCAGGGAATAGTTGTTGAAACGGTAGAAGTCGCCGCGGAAGGTGAAGTTGTCTTCCGTCCAGATGCCGCGTAGCGTCCGGATGAACTCTTCCGAACGACGGTAGCGCTCGTCGTGGTCGAGCCACGGTTCGCCGATGGCGTGGAACTCGCCCCGGAACCAGCCGCTGACGATGTTGACCGCCACGCGGCCATTCGTCAGGTGGTTGATCGTGGCGATCTGCTTGGCCGCGAGCGCCGGGTTCCACGGACCTGGCAGAATGGCGGCGATGACCTTCAGTTTCGTGGTCGCCGCGAGCAACGAGTGGCTGAAGGAAACGGATTCGTGCTGGAATTCCGCACCGTAGCCGGCCGTGAAGCGGATCTGGCTGAGTGCGTAGTCGAACCCGCTTTCTTCGGCGATTTTCGCGAGCTTGCGGTTGTAGTCGATCGTCCAACTGGTTCGCTGCTCGATGTTGGATATCACTAGGCCGCCGGAGACATTTGGTACCCAATAGGCGAATTTTACGGGTTCCCTACTGCGCTCGGTCATGGCTAAAATCCTCTCTTCCTAATGTCAGTTGGCGGCCGTTTCGCTCGAAACGAGCCGGATGGCCGGATGGGCGAGATCGCCGCCGACAAGCGTCGCGGCGGGTAAAAGGTCGAATAGTTCGGCCACGGCGCGCTCGATGCGTGCTTCGATAGCCGGATTCGTCAGGGCGTATTCGGTAAAGTCGCTCTCAAGCGCATAAACGGTTGTCGGGATGGTGACGGCACCGAAGAACCCGAACAGTGGCCGGAACTGGTGCTCCAGCATGAGGCCATGAAGCGGCGTGCCGCCGGTGGCAGCAAGGATCACACGCTTGTTTTGAAGCGCACGGAAATCGACAAGATCAAAGAGGTGCTTGAGAGCGCCCGTGTATGAAGCCCGATAGACGGGCGAACCAACTACCAATAGGTCAGCACTTTCAACCGCCTCTACGATTGCACGCCCCTTCTCGGCTAATTGATCTGCTCTCAAAGCTTGAAAGAGGACGGGGGCGGCCTGCGCCAACTCGATAACTTCTGGCGTCGCGGTCACGCGTTTTGTGATGCGAGCAAGTAGCTCCGTGACCAGCGTGGCGGTACGCGAAGGTTGCTTGACGCTGCCGTTTATGCCCAAAATTCTCACGCTACAGGCTCCAATCAGATGTAAAATCAATATCTATAGATTTAATTGATTATCAAATATAAACGTTCCAAAGTCGGCTCGATTTTTGGAATGCAATATTCTCGTCGGGATTTCAGGCGCAATTGAAATGAGATTGCTCCCATTGCGGCGCGCTTTTGTGGCTCCGGCAGCCATGTCACAAAACGCGACCCAGTCCTGCCCTTGTGCCCCGACACTCATCCATTTGCGGGCGTTTGCGTGGGTGCGTTGGTGGTTTTAGCGTTGCCTTAAAGAAACTGTGCAAGGATTAAAGCCTGTCCTCTACGCCGGCAAACTGATGACGTTTCGAAAAAATCGAGCCCGCCGCTTCGCGAGCACCGCAATAGGCCATGCCAGCGCGTTTGCTCCAGCAATATTTGCGGCAACTATTGCGGTTGTCGTCGTCTATGTGGCAACGAACTGGCGGCTGGAACGATCGCTGGCCGATGAACGCTCGATTGTTGCCGGCGAGCTTGCCATCATATCGTCTCGGCTTCAGACCAATCTCAATAGCAATGTGAAACTGTTGCAGGGCCTGGCGGCGGGTATCGCTGTCGATCCGGCGATGGATCAGAGCGCTTTTGCCAAGCTCGCCGCGCAGATCCTGCAGCCCGATTCACAATTGCGAAGCTTTGCCGCCGCGCCCGGCATGGTGGTCAAGTGGGTTTATCCAGAAAAAGGCAACGAAAAGGCCATCGGACTCGACTACCGAAAGAACGAAAAGCAACGAGATGGCGCAATGCTGGCGCGCAACACCCACAATGTTGTTTTGACGGGGCCAGTGGACCTTGTCCAAGGTGGAACTGCCTTCGTGGCCAGGTGCCCAATTTATATCAATGACGGAAGAAGCCAGATCTTTTGGGGGCTTCTGTCAGGTATCATAGACATACCAAGGCTCTACCAAGATAGCGGCCTGGAATCGGCCGAGCTCGAGATTGCCATCAGCACCGTGCCGGAGCCAAACTCGCCCAAACAGGTTTTTCTCGGTGGCCTGGAGACCTTTTCGAAGCAACCGGTCGTGGCATCCGTTGATATGATGTATGGCCGATGGACCCTCATTGCTGTGCCAAAGGGTGGATGGGGGCAACAAAACGGCATAGCCGCATTTGAGGTTTTTGCGAGCCTATTGGGACTGTGCGTCGTTGCGCCGATTGTGTGGGTCGGCTTTTTGACCAAATCACGCCAAAGAACCATTGAAAAGCTTCGCCTTCACAAGAAAAAGCTCGTTCGCGCACGGCAAAGACTGGAACACCTGTCGTTGCATGACGCGCTAACGGGGCTTCCCAATCGACGATTTGTTGACCAGATGATCTCGCGACCAAAGCGACCTGGTCCAAAAGACTGCCTGATCCTCATTCATATCGACCTGGATCGCTTCAAAGCGATCAATGACACGAAAGGGCATGCGGGAGGCGACGCAGTCTTGCAGGCAACGGCTTCGCGCCTGACCAATTTGGCTGGTCCGCACGAGGTAGCAGCGCGGATCGGTGGAGACGAGTTCATCTTCGCCAGCTGGAGTGACACTCCGGAGCTCAGAGCAAACGAATTGGCCCAACAGATTGTGGCCGCGCTCGAGCAGACGCTTTTCATTGATGGGTCGGAGTGTGTTGTCGGTGCAAGCGTCGGCGTGGCCTGGGAGGCCGAATGCCTGGACGTCCGTAACCTCGGTCAATTGCTTCTAAATGCCGATCTGGCTCTGTACGAGGCAAAGAAAGCTGGCCGCGGCCGCGCGGCCATTTTCACCAAAGAGCTTCGCAGTGCGGCAATCCAGTCGAAAGAACTGGCTGACGAATTCAACAATGCGCTCGACTGCGACGAACTCGTTGCATTCTTCCAGCCGCAGTTTAACGCAAACACCCTGGATATCGCCGGCGTCGAAACCCTAGCCCGCTGGGATCACCCGCGAAAGGGTCTGCTCGGCCCGGACAAATTTCTTGGCGTCGCGGAAAGCCTCGGGCGTTCTGGCGACCTGGACAGGCTGATCCTGCAGAAGGCCCTGTTCGAGCTCGCAAGATGGGACAGCCTGGAAATGCGTATCCCGCGTGTCTCCGTAAATATTTCAGCGCGTAGACTGGCGCAGGCAAATCTGCTTGCCGAGTTGTCAGAGCTTCCCTTGGCGAGAGGTCGCCTGTGCTTCGAGCTTCTCGAGACAATCTCCTTCGACGATCTTCAACCTGTTCTCAATGAAGTCATACCGGCTGTTAAAGAACTCGGTATTGAAATCGAGATCGATGATTTTGGCACCGGGCATGCCAGCATCGTCAGCCTCCTGAGATTCGAGCCAAGAAGGCTCAAAATCGATCGGGAAATTATCAAGCCCATCGTCACGTCTCAATCTCAACGCCGTCTGGTTTCCTCGATTATCGAAATCGGCCGGTCCCAGGACATCGACATCGTTGCGGAGGGCGTGGAGACAATGGAACATGCGAAGATACTGAGAGATCTTGGTTGCCATTTGCTGCAAGGCTACGCTCTGGCACGGCCAATGACCTCAAAGCAGTTGATCGAATTTTGCCGTGCGAAGGACAATTGCGTTACTCAGGCAATGTAAAGGCCGCGCCTTGCCTCCCGCCACCACATTTCAGAAACGACCAAGGCTCAAACGCGCTGGCCGATCAAATTGCGAACCTTCGCGATCTCACCGCCAGGTCGAATCGGGCGCGTCTCCGATGCCAAAGGCTCCCCTCGCCGTCATCAGCCCTAGCGCCTCATGACACGCATAACGAGCGAAACGACAAAGAGCACCAGAAAGATGAAGAACAGGACCTGGGCGATCGATGCGGATGCTCCGGCGATCCCACCGAAACCAAGGACGCCGGCAATCAATGCGACCACCAGGAAAACGAGAGCATAGTAGAGCATTTCCACCTCCGTCATTCTGACCACAGAAGAACGGAACGGCAGCCGATTGGTTCCGAGGATCCGTTGGAACCGGAGTTAGGCGGCAACCATGACGCGGCGTCGCGTTGACACGCCATCTCCGTCCCGGGGCCTCGGGGGTTCGGCGGCGGCCAGATACGCATTGGCGGGTACCGTCAGAACGAACCAGAGGCCAGCACCGACAACGAACAATTCGCCGACATGGTCACCACTTCGGGCAAGCATCGGCAGACAGGCGGAGATCACCAGCACCAATACCCGCACCGCCCACTCTGTTTCGCGCCTTCTCGTCGCCAGAGCGGCCAAGGCGCGATATGCTCGGGCGTCATAATCCCCACGCTCCGGCCTCGTCAGAAGTTTCCACGCGTGTGGAAATGACAGCATCGCCAAAGCGCCCGCGGCAAGCAAACCGGCAGATCCGGGAAGGTACCACCAACTCAACGCGACGAGGCACGAAATCACGAAGAGGCTCCAGAGGGGAGTAAGTTCCTCCGGAGAACGACGGCTCCGCTCATGCCAGATCTGAAGAACTCGCGATGCCCCCTGAAGCATCGGTTGATCAATAAGTCGATTGATGAATTCCATGTCGCGCCCTTCGGTCCACCACGCACCAACAGCAGAGAATTCCGGCACGAACGTGGCGTGGCCTTGCGAATTGCCTGTGGGCGCGAACCGGGCGGTGCTTTCCAATCATTGTCATCCAGCAGGCCGGGCTCGACGGCTTCTGGATCCACCTCAATCCAGATAGCGGTCAGCGCTTCGGATCGGTGAGCTGCAACAGGCATTGTGGCTTCTACTTCGCGACTTCAAATAAAAGAATGTCATACAGTTAGGTTTAGCCGATAATTTCGGGCCGATTTTTCGCTAGCGATTTCACTGACCATTTCCCTTGCCCAAACCGCTTGATGATCAGACATCAATATCGTCTCGCGCGACTTCGGACGAACAGTGGTCGAAAGCGTGTCGCATCGCCCGCGTACTGGTTAAGGTCCTCGAGGACGGCGACCTGAAGCAGGCTGCGGTCACACGTGCGGCAGCCGACCTGCGCCTGACGACGCGACAAGTCTATAACCTTCTCGCCCGTTACCGCACGCAGCGAACGGTGACCGCCCTGCTGCCTCGCGCCGTCAATCGGCGCGAGCGGCTGCCGGAACCGGTCGAGGAAATCATCAACACGACACTGCACGAGCAATGGCTGACGCTCGAAGCACCTCCACTCGCTCCCGTTGTCGCCGAGATCCGGGCGCGCTGTAAGGAGGCCGGTCTCGCCCCACCGTCTCATGTCACTGTCGCCCGGTGCATTCCGGTATTCAAAGCGGCAGTTGCGCGACGCCGGAGCGCCCGCCATGTATTTCCTCGAATGGATGTAGGTCAGCCGAGCGCGTGACCGGCTAATCCGTAGGCCTTTGGCATTCCCTCAGGGCGGTGTTCCCGCACTTCCAGCCACGGTCGGCCGCGCGACATGGTGGTGACAGTGTCGAAAACGGAAAGACCGCAACGGGAAAGAAAATCGGAAAAAGCCCCACTTTTCTCGCGCGTGTCGAGCCGCAGGAATTTGCCCGCATGTTCCACGACGTGCGGGCGGATGACGGCGATGGCGTCCGCATCGCTTGCTGCCGCCACCGGGCCGATGACGTGTCCGCGGCCGAACCGCCGACAGAAGGAGAAGGCCTCGATCTTGCCGTCGCGAAATAATCCGAGGCCGCTGGTGGAAGGGAGAATCTGCTCGAGGAGCGCGGTGCGGTCCGCGCCGAAGGCGTCTGCGTCCAAGGCCGCAATGGCGGCGAGGTCGGCCATGCCGAGTGCCCGGATTTCGGCGCCGGGCGGCGTTTCCGCCTCGGGAGGGAAAGACGCCTCCCCCTGACACTGGGAGACGACGGCTTCCATGGTGAAGCCCAGGGAACGATAAAGGCGTCGAGCCGCCCGTGTGGCATTGAGGCCCAAATTGCGCTGGGGAACCTGGGTGAGAACATGGTCCATCAGCCATTGGCCGGCGCCCCGGGCCTGCAAGCGCGGCGAGGTTATGACGAGCCCAATCGTGGCGAAGTCCTCGCCGTAGGGAAACCACATGGCCGAGCCCAAAACCCGCCCGGCTTCATCAAGCGCCGCCACGCCCTTGCCGAGCTCGCGGACGAATTGCCAGTCGTCGGCGCGGTGCGGCCAGCCGACGCCGATCGAGAGCGCATGCAACTGTTCGAGATCGACCGTATTGATGTCGGCGATGCGCATCTCGAAGCTGTCGACCAGTCTCGATTTCCCAGCGGTCACGCGCGTCCTCCAGAATTGTCCCCATGACGACGCCGGCCAAACGTATGATCCGACGTCCCTCCCAGCCAGACTATAGGAAACCCGCCAGCAGAAATTGCTGCTCAATTCCGTGCCGGCGCAACAATCAACCAAATCAGCGGAGGTTTCGGCATCTAAAGCCTCGCGTCCTGGAAAAGAGTCCAGATCGGCGGTCTCGCCCTTCACGCAAGAGGTTAGAATGTCTCCTCAGGTCAGCGTTCGCCGCTTTTCCACCCCGCCGGCAGCCTCTGGCGATGCCAGCTGCCTTGATTTCACGAGCGCGAACATGTTGCGGGAGCGACCATGCAGCTAGTCGATATCCTCCGCAAGCTCATTGGCTTTCATTCCATCGTCGGCACGCCCAATGGCGCCATCGTCGGCTGGATCGAGACCTATCTCCGCTCCCTCGGGATCGAAGTGCACATTCTTCCCGGCCCCGAGGGCGACCGCGCCAACCTCTTCGCGACCATCGGCCCCGCCGACAGGCCGGGCTACATCCTCTCCGGCCATATGGATGTCGTTCCCGCCAGGGAAGCCGGCTGGAGCGCCGATCCCTTTGTGCTGAGAGCCGAAGGGGAGCGGCTCTATGGCCGCGGCACGTCCGATATGAAAGGTTTCCTGGCCGCCGCCCTCGCCGCCGTGCCTGCGTTGATGGCAAGCCCCCTCGCCCGACCGGTTCACCTCGCCTTTTCCTATGACGAAGAGGCAGGCTGCCGCGGCGTGCCCCATCTTCTTGCCCGGCTGCCCGATCTCTGTGCGCCGCCGCTCGGAGCGGTGATCGGCGAACCGAGCGGCATGCAGGCGATCCTTGCCCACAAGGGCAAGGCCGCCGCACGCATCGCCATTAGGGGCCGCTCCGGCCATTCCTCCCGGCCCGATCTCGGTCTTAACGCGGTACACGCCATGGCCGACGTGCTGAATGCGGTAATTTCAACGGCGAAGGATTTGATGCAAGGGCCGTTCGATGGCGCATTCGAACCCTGCTATTCATCCCTGCAGGCCGGAACGATCAACGGCGGTCAAGCCGTCAACATCAT
Organism: Rhizobium sp. R693; assembly: GCF_002211315.1. Classification (NCBI taxonomy): domain Bacteria; kingdom Pseudomonadati; phylum Pseudomonadota; class Alphaproteobacteria; order Hyphomicrobiales; family Rhizobiaceae; genus Rhizobium; species Rhizobium sp. R693. Next base: position 26,194 of record NZ_LOKY01000046.1, read on the forward strand.
TCCTGAAGTCTGTACTCTGGAAGTGGAGGCACGCGCAATCTCCGGCATCGACCCCGTCTCCCTGCTTGCTCTCGTGCGTGACGCGGCGGAAGCCCAGAAGGCACGTGGTTTTGCCGTCGAATGGGAAATCCTGAGCGCCTATCCGGCTCTCTCGCTCGCGCCGGCCGCACCGCTCGCCGGTCTCCTCCGTGAATTGACCGGCAAAGCGCCGCTCGCAGCCGTCAGCTACGGCACCGAAGCCGGCCTCTATCAGCGCGCGGGCGTGGATGCGATCATCTGTGGTCCTGGCGATATCGCGCGCGCCCATAAGCCCGATGAATTCATTCTGACGAGTGAACTCGCCGCCTGCCAGGCGATGGTCGAGGCGCTTGCCGCCCGATGTTGCGCCGACTTCGGCAAGACTTAAAGGACGAAGCACGATGACCTTTCTCTTCAATTCCGATACCCGCCGCGGCGCGGTGTTCCAGGAGATCTTCGCGCGCGAACTGCCGGATCTGGCTTTTTCGACGGACCCTGCGACCGTCGATCCTGAAACAGTGCGCTACCTGATCACCTGGACGGTCCCGGCGAACCTCTCTCGTTACCGCAATCTCGAAGTGCTGTTTTCTATCGGCGCCGGGGTCGACCAGTTTCAGATCGCCGAGGTGCCGGATCATGTGAAGGTGGTGCGCATGGTCGAAGACGGCATCATGCGGATGATGCAGGAATACGTGACGCTTGCCGCGCTGGCGCTTCACCGCAACCTGCCCGTCTATGTCGACCAGCAGCGTCACCGGCTCTGGCAGGCTATGCCGCAGCTTCAGGCTCCCGAGCGCCGCATCGGCGTGCTCGGCCTCGGCATTCTCGGCCGGGCCGTACTCGAGCAGCTGAAGCCATTCGGCTTTCCGTTGTCCGGCTGGAGCCGATCACAGCATGAGATCGAGGGGGTGAACTGCCACGCCGGAGATGCCGGCCTCGAGGCCATGCTTGCCGAGACCGATATTCTGGTCTGCCTCCTGCCGCTGACCGATGAAACCCGCGGCCTTCTTAATGCCGATCTCTTCAGCCGCCTGCCGCAGGGCGCGGCGCTCATTCATACCGGCCGCGGGCCGCAGCTCGACCACCAGGCCCTGATCGCGGCTTTGGACAGCGGCCATCTCTCCGGCGCCGTGATCGACGTCACCGATCCGGAACCGCTGCCGGCGGATCATGCCTTCTGGGGGCACCCGCGCATCTTGCTCACGCCCCATGTCGCGAGCGTCACCCAGCCACATACCGCTGCCCGCGCCGTTGCCGAAAACATCAAGCGTATGCGCGCCGGGTCCGACCCGGTCGGCCTCATCGACCGGCGCCGCGGCTACTGACAGGTTCAACCTCGAAAGGAAAACTCCATGCCGCTTCTCAAGACCATCGACCCGAACCCTTCCTTTGCGCCGCGCGAAAACGCGCCGCTTCCCGAGCGGCTGATCTCCGGCAATCCGGAATTCAAGACCTGGGCGCAGGATGTGGCCCGCGGTGAGATGATCCATACCGGTGTCTGGGAAGCCACACCCGGCGTCACGCGCTCGATCAAGGGCGAGACCTTCGAATTCTGCCACATCCTGTCCGGCGTCGTCGAACTGTCGCCCGAAGGCGGCGATCCCGTCGTCTATAAGGCGGGCGACAGCTTCGTCATGAAACCTGGCTTTGTCGGCGTCTGGAAAACCATCGAGACGGTCCGCAAGATCTACGTCACCGTCATGGCCTGAAGGCTGGCCGCGAGGCGCTTCGCCTCCAATGTCGCCGCCGAACAATAAGCTGCCGGGCGGCGGCAGAACGGATTTTTCCGCTGCCGCTGTCGCCGCCATCGGATCAAGCTACTTCGGCCGTTCGGCTAGCCTCGTTTCAGTGATCCGAGGTATTGCCATGACCCTGAGTTTTGATCCCGACAGCCTTTCCCTCCCCATCGGCCATCTCATTGGAGATCGCCTCATACCGGCCGAGGGCGTCATTCCCATGCGCCGGCCGTCCGACGGCAAGGCCTATGCCAATTGCCCTGTTGCCGGTGAGGATCTGGTCGACCAAGCCGTTCAATCGGCGAAGGCCGCGCTGAAGGACAGCAACTGGGGCGGGATTCGTCCACGCGAACGCCTGAAGGTGCTGCACCGATGGGCTGATCTGATCGAGCGGGAAGCGCCTGAACTGGCAAGGCTGGAGGCGCTGTCATCGACCCGTCCCGTCGGCCATCTGGTGGAAGGCGACATCGCGGTTTCCGCGGAACAGATCCGCTTCTTCGCCGAGTTTGCCGACAAGGAGGGCAGCGATCTGGTGCCGACCGACGACGGCAATCTCGGCATGATCATGACCGAGCCCTATGGCGTGGTCGGCGCGATCACGCCGTGGAATTTTCCGGTATCGATGGCGGCCTGGAAGCTCGGCCCGGCGCTCGCCGCCGGCAATGCCGTGGTTCTGAAGCCGTCCGAAATCACGCCCTTTTCGACCATTCGTCTCGCCGAACTCGCGCTTCGCGCCGGCTTGCCTGCCGGCCTGATCAATGTCGTGCTGGGCGATGGTCCTGTTACAGGCACGGCGATCACGGGACATCCCGATATCAGCAAGGTCAGCTTCACCGGCTCGACGCGCGCGGGATCGGCGATCATGGAAAACATCGCTCGAACCGGCGTCAAGCCGATGACGCTGGAGCTTGGCGGCAAGAGCCCGCAGCTCGTTTTCGCCGATGCGGATCTCGGCAAGACGGCGGCTGCGATTGCCGCCGGCATTATGAGCAATGCCGGCCAGGCCTGCGTGGCCGGCTCCCGCCTCATCGTCGAGGAATCCGCGGCCGCCCCGCTCGTCGAGGTGATCGTCGCCCGGATGAAGATCGCGACTGCCGCCCCGACCTGGGATGGCGCGGCGCAATATTCGCCGATCATTTCCGAAAGGCAGCAGGATCGCATCCATTCGATCGTCTCGGCGGCGGTCGACGCCGGCGGCGAATGCCTGGCCGGCGGCATGCCGATGGAAGCTCCCGGCTATTTCTACAGGCCGACCCTGCTCGCCGGGATCGATCGGAACTCGCCCGCCGTTGCCGAAGAGATTTTCGGCCCCGTGCTGACGCTCCAGACCTTCCGGGACGAGGAAGAGGCGCTCGCACTGGCCGACCATCCGACCTACGGCCTTGCCGCGGGGCTCTTCACCCGGGACCTTTCCCGGGCAATCCGGCTGATCCGCCGCCTGCAGGCCGGGACGGTCTGGGTCAACCGATACAACCGCTCGCGCGACCATATCCTCCCGACCGGCGGCTACAAGCAGTCAGGCATCGGCAAGGATCTCGGCCGCGAGGCCTATCACGCTAACCGCAAGAGCAAGAGCGTCTTGATCACCCTTTGAAGAGGATATCGCCATGACGACCTATCGGATCGCTCTTATTCCCGGCGACGGCATCGGACGCGATGTCACAGCAGCCGCCTGGTCGGTGCTGCAGAAGGCGGCCGACAAGGCCGGCTTCACCCTTGATGGCCAGGAATTCCCCTGGTCCTGCGCCTTCTACAAAGAGACGGGTACGATGATGCCGGCCGATGGCGTCGAGACGTTGCGCGGCTTCGACGCCATTCTACTCGGTGCGGTCGGCTGGCCGGCTGATGTGCCGGATTCGGTATCGTTGCATGGCCTTTTGCTGCCGATCCGCAAGAGCTTTGTGCAATATGCTAACATCCGCCCGCATCGGCTGCTGCCCGGCGTGCAGGGTCCGCTGAGATCCGCGGGCTTCGATATCCTCTGCATCCGCGAAAACACCGAGGGCGAATATTCCGGCGCCGGCGGCCGCGTCCATCAGGGCACGGCGGACGAGGTCGCCGTCGAGACGTCGATCTTCACCCGGACGGGCGTCGAACGCATCCTGCGCTTCGCGTTTGAACAGGCGCGCGCCCGCCGCGGCAAACTCGCCTCGGTGACGAAGTCGAACGCGCAGAAATTTTCGATGGTCTTCTGGGACGAGATTACCCGCAAGCTGGCCGACGAATATGCCGATGTCGAGGTCACGAGCTATCACATCGATGCCATGGCGGCGCGCATGGTGATGGCGCCGGAAAGCCTCGACGTGGTCGTCGCCTCCAATCTCTTTGGCGATATCCTGACCGATCTCGGCGCCGCCATCCAGGGCGGGCTCGGCTTTGCCGCCTCAGCCAACATCAATCCCGATCGCGGCGCGCCGTCGATGTTCGAACCCGTGCATGGATCGGCGCCCGACATCGCCCATCTCGGCATCGCCAATCCGATCGCCGCCATCTGGTCCGGCGCCATGATGCTCGATCAGCTTGGCGAGAGGACCGCCGCCGGCGCCATCATCAAGGCGATCGAATGGACCACCGCCTGCGGCATCGGCACGATCCCGGGCAAGGACAGGACCGAGGCGATCACCGCCTCCATTCTCGCTCAGTTGTAACGTCTTATCGAGGATAGACAGATGCAAAACTTGAAGGAAGCCGGCCTCTTCCGGCAACAGGCGCTGGTCGGCGGAAAATGGATTGCCGCCGCATCCGGCAACAGCGTTGAGGTCACCGATCCGGCCACGCAGACGGTCATCGGCACGGTGCCCGATATGGGAGCCGCCGAGACGCGCGCCGCGATCGAAGCCGCCGAGGCGGCCTATGGTCCATGGAAGAAAAAGACCCATGCCGAGCGCGCCGCGCTGCTGGAGGCCTGGCACGCGCTGATGATCGAACATATCGAGGATCTGGCGCTGATCTTGACCACGGAACAGGGCAAGCCGCTCGACGAAGCGCGTGGCGAGATTCGCTATGGCGCCTCCTTCGTCAAATGGTTTGCCGAGGAAGCCCGCCGCATCGGAGGACACACGATCCCCTCGCCGACGGCGGACCGCCGCATCGTCGTGTTGAAGGAGCCAGTCGGCGTCTGCGGCATCATCACGCCCTGGAACTTTCCCAATGCGATGATCACCCGGAAAGTGGCGCCCGCACTTGCCGCCGGATGCACCGTCGTCATCAAGCCATCGGAATTCACGCCGTTTTCGGCGCTCGCCATCGGCTGGCTTGCCAAGAAAGCCGGCATTCCGGCCGGCGTGATCAACATCGTCACTGGCATGCCGACCGGGATCGGCAACGAGATCATGGCGAACGAGACGGTCCGCAAGATTTCCTTCACCGGCTCGACCCGGGTCGGCTCGCTGTTGATGCGGGGCGCGGCCGACAGCGTGAAGCGGCTTTCCCTGGAACTCGGCGGCAACGCGCCTTTCATCGTCTTCGACGATGCCGACCTCGATGCCGCCGTCGAGGGCGCGATCGCCTCGAAATTCCGCAATGGCGGTCAGACCTGCGTCTGCGCCAACCGCATTCTCGTCCAGGCCGGCGTCTATAACGCCTTTGCCGGGAAGCTCGCGGCTCGCGTCGACAGGATGAAGGTCGGCCCGGGAACGGAAGCCGGAGTGGCCATCGGGCCGATGATCAACGAGGCGGCGATCGCCAAGATCAACCGCCATGTCGACGATGCCCTCGCCAAAGGCGCGACGATCGTCACCAGAAGACCGGAGCTGCCGGCCGGCCGCCAATATACCGCCCCCATGGTTCTGACCGGCGCCACCACCGGGATGGAGCTTGCCAGCGAAGAGACCTTCGGCCCCGTCGCGCCGCTCTTCCGCTTCGAGACCGAGGAAGAAGCGCTCGCCATTGCCAACGGCACGCCCTACGGCCTCGCCGCCTATTTTTATACAGAAAGCCTGAAGCGCGCCTGGCGGGTCGGCGAAGCGCTCGAATTCGGCATGGTGGGCCTCAACACCGGCGCCATCTCGACCGAGGTCGCCCCGTTCGGCGGCGTCAAGCAGTCGGGGCTCGGCCGCGAAGGCGCGCAGGCCGGCATCGAGGAATATCTCGAAATGAAATCCTTCCACATCGGCGGCCTCGCCTGACCGGTTCATGCCGATAAAACAAATAGAGGGGTTGCGAAGACAACCCCTCTATTTGCCTGGGAGGAAAAGGATGCAGCCGGCTTACTGAACCTTGTCGAGCATTTTGTAATAGAGCCCCACCAGCGGCAGGAACCAGGGCTTGCCGAAATGGCCGGGCACCGCCGGCCAATTCAGACCCTTGAGCGGATTATGGTCCGGGCGGCCGAGGATCGCGTCGGCGATTGTCATGCCGAGATGGGTGGAGAGCTGCGCCCCATGGCCGGAATAGCCCATCGCATACCAAGCGCCGTCCTGATATCCGGCGCGGGGATAGCGGTCCTTGGTCATGTCGACCAGCCCGCCCCAGCAATAATCGATCTCGACATGGGCAAGCTGCGGAAAGATGTGGCTAAGGCTCTCGCGCAGGATCGCGCCGCTTTTGGTATCGGAGCGCTGATCCGAGGTGGCGGAGAAGCGCGCCCTCCCCCCGAAGATCAGCCGATTGTCGGGCGCGAGTCGCCAGTAATTGCCGATGTTCATCGAGTTCACGCAGGTGCGGTTGCCGGGCATGGTCGCCGCGATCTCCGCTTGCGTCAGCGGCCGAGTGGCGATGATGAAGCTGCCGACCGGGATCATGCGGCGGCGGAAATAGCCGAAGTTGGGCGTTGTATAGGCGCCCGTTGCGATCAGCACCTGATCCGCGGTCACGACCCCCTTGGCCGTCTTCAGCACATGTCTGCCATCCGCTTGGCGATGGTCGGTCACGGCAGCATTTTCGGCGATGATCGCGCCATGGCGTTTGGCCGCTTCCGCTAGTCCGACGACATAGCGCCCCATATGCATCATGGCACTTTTTTTCGACAGCATCGCGCCATGAAAGGCGGCGCCGACCTCGTTTTTCAGGTCGCTCGCCGACAGCAGAGCCGTCTCGGGATCCACCTCAGCGTGGACCGCCTCGAAATTGCGGGCAATCGCATCGTAATGCTGCGGCTTTGAGGCGAGCTTGAGTTTCCCGGCGCGGCGGAAATTGCAGTCGATCCTCTCCTCGGTGACGATCGCCTCGATGGTGTCGATCGAGGCGTCGAATGACTGATAGAGTGCAATGGCACGCTCCTTGCCGAGCTCGGCCTTGGCGCCAATGAAGCTGTGAGCAAGGCCGTTGTTGAGATGTCCGCCATTGCGGCCGGACGCGCCCCATCCCACAGTCTCCGCTTCCAGCACAACAGCGCGAACGCCGGCCTTCGCAAGCTGGCGCGCCGCCGCAAGCCCTGTGAAGCCGGCGCCGACGACAGCAACGTCATAGTGGCCTTCCACAGGCCCCTTCACCGCGTCGGCGAAAGCCGGGGCCGTATCATGCCAGTAGGATTGGAGCTTCATCGACCCTGTTCCTTAGAGCCCGACGACGCCCGGCAAGCCGGAAATGTCAGGGATTTCGAGATAGCCATAATAAGGATTGGCAGGCTCGTGGCCGCGATTCACCCAGACCTTGTTCTTGATCCCGAGGTCATGGGCCGACATCAGGTCGTAGCGGAAGGACGACGAGCAATGGAGGATGTCTTCAGGACCGCAGCCCAGCATGTCAAACATATATTCGAAGGCTTGGAAGCGCGGTTTGTAGGCATTGGCCTGCTGGGCGGTATAGACCGCATGAAACGGCGCCCCGAGCTTTTCGACGTTCGACAGGATCTGCGCGTTCATGGCGTTGGAAAGGATGACCAGCGGGATTTCCTTGGCAACCCTCGAAAGGCCGGCCGGGACGTCGGCATGCGGCCCCCAGCTCGGCACACGCTCATAGACCATGCGCGCGGCTTCCTCGCGGAACATTATGCCGTTGCGCTTGCAGGTCCGTTCGAGAGAATTGTGCACCACCTCGTTATAAGGCTTCCAGTCGCCCAGGATCTCGTCGAGACGATAGGCCGCGAAGTTCTTGATGAACTCTATCATACGCGCCCCGTCGAGCTGTTCGCCATAGAGATCGCGCGCCGCTTCCGCCATTTGAAAGTTCGTCAGCGTGCCGTAGCAATCGAAGGTGATGTATTTTGGACGGAAGTGAGCCATGACGGTATCCTGAGCGTTTCCAGTTGTTTCGTCTGCCTTCATCATAGGCCGCGGCTCGGCCGTCCGCTCGACTGAAATCCGGACCAGCAAAGCAGAATGTTTCGTATCCTGAGCCGGGTTTGGCAGAAGGTTGTGCATGGCCACCGCCACGGCTGCCCATTTCGCCCGAGGGATTTACGAAGCGTGCGCGCCTGCCAGCATAAGATGCGGCGGAGCGTCCGACCAACGCTATAAGATACTGCCGGGATCGTGGCCTTCAGACAATCTGCCGGTCGATACTGCACCACACTTGCCGGCAAGTGATGAAGGACATCCCAATGCAGACAAGTCAGATCGACCTCGCGGCCTTCGGCCCCGAACACCTGGAAGTGGCGGTCTCCCTCTCCCGGCAGGCGGGCTGGCCGCATCGGCTGGAAGACTGGCAGATGGCGCTTGCCCTCAGTGAAGGGGCCGTTGCGATCGAAGAAGGCCGCGTTGTCGGAACGGTGCTGACGACCATGTACGAGGCCGACTGCGCCACCATCAACATGGTGATCGTCGACGAAGCGATGCGTGGACGCGGCCTCGGCCGCAAGCTGATGGATGCCGCATTGGAGACCGCCGGCAGCCGGCCTCTCCGGCTGGTCGCAACGAAAGAGGGTTTGCCGCTTTATGAAAAGCTCGGCTTCATCCAGACGGGCACGGTCCTGCAGCATCAAGGCGTTGCGGGAGAGATCGCTGCTCTGCCGGGAACGGAAGCTGCGACCGGCGCCGACATGGATGCAATCATCGAACTCGACCGTCGCGCCTTCGGCGCAAATCGCAACCGGTTGATCGGGTGTCTCGCCAAAATCGGCGACGTCGCGGTGATGCGCCGGGACGGCCGCATTTGCGGCTTCGCCGTGCTGCGCGCGTTCGGCCGCGGCGAGGTCATCGGTCCCGTCGTTGCCGCTGGCCTCGATGATGCCAAGGCCCTCGTTGCGCATTTCATCGCCGGCCGCCCCGGACGCTTTTTGCGTGTCGACACGACGTCCGATACCGGGCTTGCCCACTGGCTTGCCGCCCAAGGCCTCGCCCATGTCGGCGGCGGGATCGCCATGGCAAAACCGGTGATCCCGCGCGCCGCCGATCCGGCCGCCGCCACTTTCGCACTCGTCAATCAGGCCCTCGGCTGAGGCAGGAGACGTTCATGTACAGCAATTCCCTCATCGAGCTCGATCGCGCTCATCTCGTTCATCCGGTTGCCTCCTATCGCGGCCATGAAGCGCAGGGCGTGCGGGTTCTTGCCTCCGCCAAGGGGGCGACGGTCACCGACGCGTACGGCCGCCAACTGATCGATGGCTTCGCCGGCCTCTGGTGCGTCAATGCCGGCTATGGTCACGAGTCGATCGTCGAGGCGGCGACGCGCCAGATGCGCGAACTGCCCTATGCGACGGCCTATTTCGGCCTGGGTTCGGAACCGGCCATCCGCCTTGCCGCCGAGCTTGCCGAGCGGGCGCCGGGAGATCTGAGCCACATCTATTTCACGCTCGGCGGCTCCGACGCGGTCGACAGCACGGTCCGTTTCATCCGCAATTACTGGAACGCACGCGGAAAGCCGCAGCGCGACCATTTCATCTCGATCGAGCAGGGCTATCACGGCTCCTCGACGGTCGGTGCGGGCCTGACCGCGCTGCCCGCCTTCCATGCCGGTTTCGGCATTCCGTTCGACTGGCAGCATAAGATTCCGTCGCCCTACCCTTACCGCAACCCGGCCGGCGACGATCCGCAGGCGATCATCGCGGCATCGCTTGCCGCTTTGCGGGCCAAGGTCGAGGCGATCGGCGCGGATCGTGTTGCCGCATTCTATGCCGAGCCGATCCAGGGCTCCGGCGGCGTCATCGTTCCGCCGAGCGGCTGGCTCAAGGCCATGCGCGACCTCTGCCGCGAGCTCGATATTCTGTTTGTCGCCGACGAGGTGATCACCGGCTTTGGCCGCACCGGGCCGCTGTTTGCCTGCGCGCAAGAGGAGGTTGTTCCTGACTTCATGACCACCGCCAAAGGGCTGACCTCGGGCTATGTGCCGATGGGAGCAGTCTTCATGGCCGACCATGTTTATCAGGTCATTGCCGACGGCGCCGGCGCTTCGGCGGTCGGCCACGGCTACACCTATTCCGCCCATCCGGTCAGCGCCGCCGTCGCCCTCGAGGTGCTGAAGCTCTATGAGAACGGCCTGCTGGAGAACGGTGTCAAAGCCGGCGCCCGGCTGATGGCGGGGCTCGAGGCGATGAGGGACCATCCCCTGGTCGGCGACGTCCGCGGACGCGGCATGCTGGCAGCAATCGAACTCGTGACCGACAAGACGGCCCGCACGCCGCTTCCCGCCGAAGCGCAGCCCGCCCGGCGCATCTTCGACCGCGCCTGGGAAAACGGCCTGGTGATCCGCGCCTTCGCCACCGGCGTTCTCGGCTATGCCCCGCCACTCTGCTGCACCGATGCCGACATCGACGCGATCCTGGAACGGACCGCCAAGACGCTCGACCAGACATTGGAGGACCCCGACGTCAGGCGGGCGCTGAGGGATTGAACCTCAGCCGAGGAAATACCGCGGGATGCCGATATTCAGAATTTTGTGCCGCCTCGCGGCGTCTATTCGGCGCAATCCATGCGGAGAAGGTGCCAAACTCCAGATGAGCAGAAGCCAAGCGCCCCTTTAAAATAGGGGGCTCATCATAAAAACCCCGGGAAAACCGGGCCTGGGAACGAAATAGATATTTGCGAAGCGGCCGCGGTTGAGGCGGCCTGCGCCCGACACTGGGGACACGACATGACGAAGTCTCTGCCTGAATTCAAATATATGAGTTTCGACGTCGTCGGAACGCTGATCGATTTCGAGAGCGGCGTGAAGTTCTGCCTCCAGGAGATTGCGGCCGAGGCGGGCGTGACTGTCGACGGCGAGCAGGCGCTGACGCTTTATCGCGCCGCCCGCCACAGCGCGGACGCGTCGCTTTTCCCTGATGATCTCGTGCGCGTCTATCTCGCCATCGCGCCCGATCTCGGCCTGCCTGTCGACAAGGCCCATGGCGAACGACTGCGTGATTCCGCCAGGACATGGAAGGCATTTCCCGACAGTGCGGCTGCCATGGCGCGGCTTGCACGCGACTACCGCCTGATCGCCATGACCAATGCCCGCCGTTGGGCCTTCGAATATTTCTCCGCCGAGCTCGGCAACCCGTTCCATGCCGCTTTCACGGCCGACGATACCGGCACGGAAAAGCCGGATCCGGCTTTCTTCGCGAGCGTCTTCGACTTCGTGGCCGGCGAGGGCGCGTCCAAAAGCGATATTCTGCACGTGGCCCAGAGCCAATATCATGACATCGGCATCTCGCGCGCGCTCGGCATGACCAATTGCTGGATCGAGCGCCGCGATGCGCAGAAGGGATATGGCGGCACCATCGAGCCGGCCGAATTCACCGAGCCCGACTACCACTTCACCTCAATGGCCGGCCTTGCCGAAGCGGTGGCCGTAGCGCGGAATTGATCTGCAAGCAATGCAACCTCGGGCCAAGCTCGCAAAGACGGGCAGCCCCAACCGGACGACAAAAGGGGAATGACATGAGCGATAAAATCACCAACTGGACTGCGTCGGACGACGCAATGATCGAAAACGCCATCCGCCGCGGCGCGACCCGGCGCGAACTTCTTCAACTGATGCTGGCCGGCGGCGTCGCGATGTCTGCGGGCGGCCTCATCCTCGGCCGCGCCTCGCAGGCAGTCGCGGCCACGCCCGTTGCCGGCGGCGCGCTCAAGGCGGCAGGCTGGTCGTCCTCGACGGCCGACACGCTCGACCCGGCGAAAGCTTCGCTCTCGACCGACTATGTGCGCTGCTGCTCCTTCTACAACCGCCTGACCTTCCTCGATAAGACAGGCACGCCGCAGATGGAGCTTGCCGAGGCGATCGAATCCAAGGACGCGAAAGTCTGGACCGTCAAGCTGCGCAGCGCCGTGACCTTCCATGACGGCAAGCCCTTGACGGCGGACGACGTCGTCTTCTCGCTGAAGCGTCACCTCGATCCGGCGGTCGGCTCCAAGGTCGCCAAGATCGCGGCGCAGATCACCGGCGTAAAGGCGGTCGACAAGCAGACCGTGGAGATCACGCTCGCCAATCCGAACGCTGATCTGCCGACGATCCTCTCGATGCACCACTTCATGATCGTCGCGGACGGCACCACCGATTTCTCCAAGGCCAACGGCACCGGCGCCTTCGTCAGGGAAGTTTTCGAGCCGGGTGTCCGCTCGATTGGCGTCAAGAACAAGAATTACTGGAAATCCGGCCCGAACGTCGAGTCCTTCGAATATTTCGCTATCGGCGACGACAATGCCCGCGTCAATGCGCTGCTATCCGGCGATATTCATCTTGCCGCGTCTATCAACCCGCGCTCGATGCGTCTGATCGAGAGCCAGGGCGCCGGTTTCGTGCTGTCGAAAACGACCTCCGGCAACTATACGAACCTCAATATCCGCCTCGACATGGAGCCCGGCAGCAAGCAGAACTTCATCGAAGGCATGAAATATCTCGTCAACCGCGAGCAGATCGTCAAATCGGCGCTCCGCGGCCTGGGCGAGGTCGGCAACGATCAGCCGGTTTCTCCGGTCAATTTCTACCGCGATGCGGGCCTCAAACCGAAATCCTTCGATCCGGACAAGGCGAAGTCGCTCTTCCAGAAGGCCGGCGTCCTCGGCCAGTCGATCCCGATCATCGCTTCGGAAGCGGCGAACTCCTCGATCGACATGGCGATGATCATCCAGGCCTCCGCCGCCGAAATCGGCATGAAGCTCGACGTCCAGCGCGTGCCCTCGGACGGCTACTGGGACAATTACTGGCTCAAGGCGCCGATCCATTTCGGCAACATCAACCCACGCCCGACGCCGGACATTCTGTTCTCGCTGCTCTATGCATCGGACGCGCCCTGGAACGAGAGCCAGTACAAGTCGGAGAAATTCGACAAGATGCTGGTGGAGGCACGCGGCCTGCTCGACCAGGAGAAGCGCAAGGCCATCTACAATGAGATGCAGGGCATGGTCGCCGAACAGGCCGGCACCATCATTCCGGCCTATATCTCCAATGTCGATGCGACCGCTGCCAAGCTCAAGGGATTGGAACCCAATCCGCTCGGTGGCCAGATGGGCTATGCCTTTGCGGAATATGTCTGGCTCGAAGCCTGAGGAAGCAAATAGCCGGGGGCGCAAATTGCCGCCGGCATGCCCCTCCGACTGCGTTATAATCTTCAGCCGAATCCCGAAGGGAGTGCGCGCATGAACAAAGAGGTGCTATCCCTCATATCGAGTCGGTTGCTCGTCGCCCTGATCACCCTGGTGATCGTCTCCTTCGCCGTGTTTTTCGCCACCACGATGCTGCCCGGCGACACGGCGACGATCCTCCTGGGGCAGTCGGCGACGCCCGAAGCCGTCAAGGGCCTTCGCGAGGCCATGCATCTCGACGAGCCGGCATTCCTACGCTTCCTTCACTGGCTTTCCGGCCTGCTCGCCGGCGATCTCGGCACGTCTTATGCCAACGACATGCCGATCAGTCAGCTGATCGGCGGCCGATTCGCCAACACGATGAAACTTGCCGGCGTCACTGCGATGTTTTCCGTACCGATCGCGCTTACGCTCGGCATTACGGCGGCGATGCTGCGCGGTTCCATCTACGACCGTGTCGTCACCGTCCTGACGATCGGCGTGATTTCAGTGCCGGAATTCATGGTGGCCACCTCGGCGGTGCTGCTCTTTGCCGTCTATCTCAAATGGCTACCGGCGCTGTCGCTTGCCAATGAAGTCCACTCGTTCGCCGACATGCTGCGCGTCTACGCCATGCCTGTTATCACGCTGACCTTTGTCGTTTCCGCGCAGATGATCCGCATGACGCGCGCTGCCGTCGTCGAGACGTTGAGCACGCCTTATGTCGAGATGGCTCTTTTGAAAGGTGCATCGCAAACCCGCATCGTTCTGAGGCATGCCCTCCCCAACGCCCTCGGTCCGATCGTCAACGCGATTGCGCTTTCGCTCTCCTATCTCCTCGGCGGGGTGATCATCGTCGAAACCATCTTCAACTACCCCGGCATCGCGAAACTGATGGTCGATGCGGTCGCGACCCGCGACCTGCCGCTGATACAGAGCTGCGCGATGATCTTCTGCCTCGGCTACCTGATCCTCATCACGCTCGCCGACATTGTTGCCATTCTTTCCAATCCGAGGCTGCGATGACATCCCATATCGAACAACGGCCCGCCGTGACGCGCCGGCTGGGCTACCGCTTCAACCTCGTCGGGCTCCTGGGGCTTGGCGTCATCCTCTTCTGGGCCTTTATTGCGATCTTCGCGCACTTTCTCGTCCCCTACCCCGTCGGCGAAATTGTCGACACCGACTATTTCGGTCCGATATCCTCGCAGTTCTGGATGGGCTCGGATTATCTCGGCCGCGATGTCTTCTCGCGCATTCTGATGGGCGCGCGCTACACGGTCGGCATTTCCCTGGCCGCCGTGACGATTGCTTGTTTCAGCGGCGTCGTGCTCGGGATGATCGCGGCCGTCGCCGGCGGCTGGCTCGACACGCTCCTTTCCCGTTTTCTCGATGCGTTGAACTCCATTCCGAGCAAGCTCTTCGGCCTTGTGGTGGTCGCAGCCGTGGGGTCGTCCATCCCGGTGCTGATCCTGACGCTTTCGGTGGTTTATGTGCCAGGCTCTTATCGTTTCGCGCGGGCACTCGCCGTTAACGTCAATTCCATGGATTTCATCATCGTCGCCCGTATCCGCGGCGAAAGCACCCTTTACCTCATCCGTTCGGAGATCCTACCCAACATCGTTGGACCGGTCCTTGCCGATCTCGGACTTCGCTTCGTCTTCATCGTTCTGCTGCTCTCCGGCCTTTCCTTCCTCGGGCTCGGCGTTCAGCCGCCCTATGCAGATTGGGGTGCGCTCGTGCGCGAAAATATCGGCGGCCTGCCTTTCGGGGCGCCCGCCGTCATGTTTCCGTCGCTTGCGATCGCCAGCCTGACGATCAGCGTCAACCTGCTGATCGACAACCTGCCGCAGAAAATCCGCGATCGGAGCGAGTGATGACCAATCTCGTCGAAATCCGCGACCTCCGTGTCGAAGCCACCACCGATTCCGGCCGCCGCGTCGACATCATCCGGGGCGTCAGCCTCGACATCGCCGACGGCGAGATCGTCGCGCTGATCGGCGAAAGCGGCTCGGGCAAGACGACGATCGCGCTGAGCCTGATGGGACATGCCCGGCCGGGCTGCCGCATTTCCGGCGGCAGTGTTTCGCTGGCGGGCAAAGACCTGATGAAGCTCAACGAAAAGCAGCGCGCCAAATTGCGCGGCACGGAGGTTGCCTATGTCCCGCAATCTGCGGCCGCCGCCTTCAATCCTGCCATCACGCTCATGGACCAGGTGATCGAGATTACTCGCATTCATGGGCTGATGACGGCTGACGAGGCGAAAAGCCGCGCGGTGGAACTCTTCCGGGCGCTCTCCCTGCCCGAGCCCGAGATCATAGGAACGCGTTACCCCCATCAGGTCTCCGGCGGCCAGCTGCAGCGCCTCTCGGCGGCGATGGCCCTGATCGGCAATCCGAAGCTGGTGGTCTTCGACGAGCCGACGACGGCGCTCGACGTGACGACGCAGATCGAGGTGCTGCGCGCCTTCAAGTCGGCGATGAAGAAAGGCGGCATATCAGGCGTTTACGTGTCCCACGATCTCGCCGTCGTCGCCCAGATCGCCGATCGGATTGTGGTTTTGAAGGGCGGCGAGGTGCAGGAAACCGGGAGGACGGAAGAGATCCTGTCCGCGGCAAAGCACCCCTATACGCGCGAATTGCTTGCCGCCTTCGAGCCGAAGGCGCGCACCCCCCTGGTCGATGGTAAGGCAATGCCGGCACCGCTGCTGACGATCGAAGACGTCGTCGCCGGCTACGGCCAGCGCCAGGCCGATGGTCTGCCTTTGGTGCGTGCGGTCCAGAATGTGAGCCTCAAGGTCGAGAAAGGGCGCAATCTCGGCATCATCGGCGAATCCGGTTGCGGCAAGTCGACCCTTGCCCGCACCATCGCCGGCATCCTGCCGGCGGCTTTCGGCAAGATTGTCTTCGACGGCAAGGAACTCGGCCACAGCGCCCGCGAGCGCTCACGCGACCAGCTGCGCGAGATGCAGATCGTCTTTCAATATGCCGATACGGCACTCAACCCTGCAAAATCGGTCGCAGACATTCTCGACCGGCCGCTCGTCTTCTACCACGGCATGCAGCCGAAGACCCGCAATGCCCGCATCGATGAACTCCTCGACATGGTCCGTCTGCCGCGCAGCCTTCGCCACCGCCGGCCGGGTGAGCTTTCAGGCGGGCAGAAGCAGCGTGTCAACTTTGCCCGGGCGCTCGCCGCCGACCCGAAACTGATCCTCTGCGACGAGATAACCTCCGCTCTCGATACGGTGGTCGCGGCTGCCGTGATCGATCTTCTCAAGGAATTGCAGCGAGAGCTCGGCCTCTCCTACATCTTCATCAGCCACGATCTTTCGGTGGTGGAGGCGATCTGCGACGAGATCGTCGTGATGTACGGCGGCAGGAAGGTCGAGGAAATCACGCCCACGAAGATCAAGGCGGCGCAGCATCCCTACTCGCAGCTGCTCTTCTCCTCGGTGCCGAAGCTCGATCCGACCTGGCTCGACGGGCTGACACAGGATCCGGAGCTGGTGCGCGCCTACAGCAGAGGCTAGTCTATAGCCTAGAAGAGTCTCAGGGGGCAGCGGCTTTACAAAGCCGCTGCATCTATAGCTCTGCCAATTTCCTACAGTGAAAACAGGCTTGTCAGCGGCATATGCATCCTGACGATCGGCGATTTCAGGACGACGAAGCTGAAATATTTGTCGATGCCGACATCCATGTCGGTGAGGCGCTCCATGATCGTCTGATACTCGCCGATCCCTGATGTGACGAATTTGACGAGGTAATCATAGCCGCCGGAAACGAGATGGCATTCGATGACCTGCTCGACCTTCTCGATCGCCGCCAGGAAGCGGGCGAAATCGATCTGGCGATGGTTCTTTAGGGTGATCTCCGTGAAGACAGTCAGGGTCTGGCCGAGCTTGCCCACGTTGATCTGGGCCGAGTAACCTTCGATATATCCCTCCGCCTGCAGTTTCTTCACGCGCATCAGGCAGGGGCTCGGAGAAAGGGCGACGAGATCGGCCAGCTCCACATTGGTGATGCGCCCGTTCTTCTGCAGTTCGTGGAGGATTTTGACGTCAATACGATCGAGTTTCACGAAGCACCTTTTCGGGTTACAGCCGATACGGGACGCGGCAGATTATGCTGGCGATTTCCCTTCTCCGAAGGTAACACATTGCACCTGCCTGTCTATTTTGTTTTGCGAGTACCGGCAAAGCACAACTATCTGCCCGCCTCCGACAAGACGGCATGTTCTGCTGCCGGCCGAACGAACTCCAGCAGCGCCATATCCGCGAATCCCGCTAGATTAGGCCGCAAACGGAGAATACCTCATGCCGGCACCACTCAAACTCGTTGAGTCACCACTGAAGCTTCCCGCGGCTGCCGATGCTGTGATCATCGGAGGCGGCATCATCGGTGTGTTTACGGCCTATTATCTGGCGCTCCGCGGTATGAAGGTGGTTCTGGTCGAGAAGGGCCGGATCGGCGCGGAACAATCGAGCCGGAACTGGGGCTGGTGCCGTCAGCAAAACCGCGATGCGCGGGAGCTGCCGATGGCGACGAAGAGCCTCGATCTGTGGGAGCGTTTCGCAGCCGAGTCCGGCGAGGATACCGGCTTTCGCCGCTGCGGGCTTTTCTATCTGAGCAACAGCGACGAGGAACTGGCCGGCTGGGCGCGCTGGCGCGATTTTGCCCATACCGCTGGCGTCACCACGCATATGCTCGACGGCGCTCAAGCGACCGCGCGTGGACAGGCGACGGGTAAGTCCTGGAAGGGCGGGGTATTTTCGCCGACGGACGGGACGGCCGATCCGGCCAATGCGGCTCCGGCCGTGGCGCGTGCGATCCTGAAGCTCGGCGGCATGATCCGCCAATCCTGCGCCGCCCGCGGCATCGAGACCGAAGGTGGCCGTCTTTCCGCCGTCGTGACCGAGCACGGCACCATTCGCACCAGGATTGCGGTTCTTGCCGGCGGCGCCTGGGCTTCTTCCTTCTGCCACCAGCTCGGCATCCGCTTCCCGCAGGCCTCGATCCGTTCCTCGATCCTTTCGGTGTCGCCCCCTGCCGCTGCGCTGCCGGATACGCTGCATACATCGGCCATTTCCGTCACGCGTCGAGGCGACGGCGGTTATACGCTGGCAATCAGCGGCGGCGGGCGCGTCGATCCAACGCCGCAGCAATTCCGCTACGCACCGCAATTTCTGCCGATGTTCATCCGGCGCTGGCGCAGCCTTGCGCCGGGCGGATTGGAGGGCGTGAGATCGGGCCACGAAACCCTGCGGCGCTGGCGGTTGGACGCGCCCACGCCGATGGAGCGGGTGCGCATCCTCGATCCCAAGGTGGACCGGGCGACGATCCAGCGCACCCATTCGCGAGCGCTCGAACTTCTGCCTCCCCTGCGCGATACGGAGATCACGGCCACCTGGGGCGGTTATGTCGACAGCACCCCGGACGGCGTGCCCGGAATCGGCGAGATCACTTCGATTCCAGGCTTCATTCTGGCCGCGGGCTTCAGCGGCCATGGCTTCGGTATCGGCCCCGGCGCCGGTCACCTCATCGCCGATATCGTCAGCGGCGATGCACCGATCGTCGATCCCGGGCCCTATCACCCGGAACGGTTCAGCAATTCGGCTTGGGGTAAAGTCGCCGATTTTTGAGTTTAAAACTGCCCGTCTTGGCCTTCACCAGCTCGACGCGAGTTGGCATAGCCGTCGCTCAAGCGGCCGCACCGACCGGGAATCAGACGAATGTGGAGGATGGTTTGGAATGAATCTTGTTGCGGACATGGGGGCGACCACCGACGAGGAAGCCTGGAAGGGCGTTCGCGCCAAATACGTCGCGCAGGAACCGCTCCTGAACCTGAACAATGCTGCAGTCAGTCCTCCGCCGATTGCGGTCGAGCAGGCGATGATCGATGCCTATCGCTTCATCAGCCGCAATCCTGACTTCAACATGTGGAGTAAGCTCGACACGGCCCTGCCCGCCATAAAGCGCAACTTGGCAGAGCTGATCGACTGCAAACCGGAAGAGATCGCGTTGAACCGGAATTCGTCGGAAGGGCTTTCGACGGCGATCTTTGGAATTGCGCTGACACAAGGTGATGAAGTCCTCATCTCGCCGTGGGACTATCCGAGCGTCCGCGCCGGATGGTTTCAACGTCAGCAGCGCGAAGGCATTAAGGTCGTGAACTGTGCTTTCGACCTGATGGACAGCGATGACGACGTCGTTGACGCTTACGTTGAGGCGATGACTCCGCACACCCGCGTCCTGCAACTGACGCATATGTACCATTGGAACGGGCGTGTTTTACCCGTCAAGCGGCTCTGCGCGATCGCGCGCGAGCGCAATATCATCACCATCATCGATGGCGCGCAAACGTTCGCGCAAATGCCGGTAAGCTTTCGCGAGCTCGACTGCGACTTCTTCGTCACCAGCCTTCACAAATGGCTGGGAGCGCCGGTCGGCAATGGGATGCTGGTCGTCAATCAGCGTCAGATCGACCGAACCTTTCCGCTGCTTGCGCCCTTCGACCAGCCGCCTGTCGATATCGACAAGTTCGATCACTGGAACCTCGGCACCTACAATTCCGCGATCCAGACTGGAATTGTGCCGGCAATTCAGCTCCATACAGAAATCGGAACCCGGAGGATGCATGCGCGGCTGCGCGACCTCACCCGATACTGGATCGGCCTTGCTCGCGACATTAAAGGTTTCAGACTGCATACGAACATCGATTCCGACAGCCTGGGTGCCATAAGCCTGTTCTCTATCGACAATCGGGACATGCAACAGCTTGAGCGCGATCTCCGTGAGAGGCATCAAGTCCATGTCAAATACCGCAAGATCGCGCAGTTCGAGGGCTTGCGGGTCTCGCCCCACATCTACACGCTGAAGAACGATCTCGATACGTTCGTCACCGGCCTCTGCGCCGTGTTGGAGTGAACTGAAACTCTCGGATGGAGAAATGCGAGCTCACGGTCGTGGCGGAAAGACAATGCCTGAGGGGCACGGCATTGCGCCTCGTTATTCCTCCATCGGCTCCCAATCCTCGTTCGCTGGACTTGGCGACGGATCAGCCAACAGATCTTGACGACGGAGCAGGCCAGCATCCTCGATGCGCCTCGACATCGGGCAGGTCGCGCAAGGTCTCCACGCCAAAGGCTGCGAGGAGATGTTTCGTGGTCACATAGGCGTTTAAGGCGCTCCGGGCGTCGGGCTGCGCGGACCTGACGCGAGAAAGCCGGCGTCACGGAGCGCCGCGACTGTGTCGCGGGAACGAAGTTCCTCGCACAGGTCGTCGATGAGCAGGTCGACACTGCAGTCTTTTCCGACGACCCGCGCCAGCGTCTCGCGGCCGACCGGCTCGGCCGAGGCGAAGATCACCGCCTCGACCCGCAGCAGCCAGCGCAGCTCCGGCGGCAGATCCTCCAACTCGCGGTCATACAACACATCGTGTTGCAGATCAGGTCCGCAAATGCCTGCATTTCGACGAGATTGAAGCGCGGTCCAACGGTTTTGCTGAAAGAAATGCATCCCTGGCCACATGCTTTGCCCGTTGCCGGAACGAATAGACTGCCTCGGTTGTTTCAATCTGCAAGGAAGCAAGCGCTGGGCCAAGCCTGCGCCGTCAAATACCTTGTATGGCCGGCCTGTGGGTCGACTAAGGAGAAATCACATATGGCAGAATTCCTCGGTCCGGCTCTGCTGCAGCAGGAAACGGCTGGCGTACACTTGGACGACGTCCGCAATCGGGCAGCCGGTTGTACGCGGTGCGCTCTCTACAGAAACGCGACGCAGACCGTCTTCGGAGAAGGTCCGAAAACTGCGGAGCTCGTATTCGTCGGGGAGCAACCCGGCGACAAGGAGGATCTTGCCGGACGACCATTCGTCGGTCCTGCGGGAAACCTTCTTGATCACTGCCTGGACGAGGCCGGCATCGAGCGCAGCAAGTGTTACCTCACCAATGCGGTCAAACACTTCAAGTTCGAAGCTCGCGGCAAACGCCGCATCCATGCAAAGCCCAACAGAGGCGAGGTCAAGATTTGCGCATGGTGGCTTGGCGCCGAACTGCGCCTGATCCAACCAAAACTCGTCGTCGCTCTTGGTGCCACGGCAACTTACACACTGCTCGGACCACAAGCCAGGGTCAACCGGGATCGAGGCTCTGTGCTGCACGCGCCTGTCGGACTTCCGGTTTTCATCACCATACATCCGTCCGCGCTCTTGCGAATGCTCAATCAGCCGAGGCGAGAGGAAGAAATCGCACGCTTCGTCGATGACCTGAGATCTGTGGTCGCTTTTCTCGGTCATTAGTTCGCTATCTGGACGGAAGAAGCCGTCACCGATGGCGCACTGCGGAACACCGAGTGCCGATCTACGGCGAAGATTGTTGTGGCTAGCTTGATGTTCCGCTCTCCTCCAAGGGATGTGCGTCGTGGCCAGTAGCATCGTTCCGCCGAGTTCAAGAAACTCCGCCCGCTCCCTGATTGAACAGTCAATCGATGAGGGATGATTGTGCAAACTTTGAGTTGACCGTTTTCGACGGCGAGGCGACACTTGCAACGACAAAGCAGGAGGAAAAATGATGGACGAGCCAGACCGCTGGCGCCACATGGCAAGCGCACCGAAAGACGGCAGTCGGATTCTCGTCACGATCCACCCATCCGAACAGGGGCCGGCAGAGGTTGACCTGGCGTATTGGTCGAATGGGGATCAGTTCGGTGCAGAAGGCTGGCGCGCCTCTGATTCCTCGCCGGGTCGCGTCATCGCATACGCCGAGCCGGAATTGAAGTGCTGGATGCCGATGCCCTCGGCCAATCTCAATCGCGCCTCGATGCCCTCCCCTTGGGAAGGCGACGACGACCAAGAACTCGACGGGTCAGGGATTTAGGAACTCCCGCCGCCATATTCCTTCATGCCGCTGTTGGCACGGCCAGAGCATCTCCATCGCCTCGAGGTTCTCGGCAATGACCGTTTCCCGCAGATAAGCTCGGAAGCCCAGGCACAGGGAAATCCAGCATCGACGGATAGGTCAAAACCTCCGCCCGGGGCTCGGGTGCATCGCCAAACCCGATGTCGAGCGTCAGGCTGATGCGGGCGCTCTGATCGAAGCGATCTGGCTTATTCCAGCGGAACATCGGCTATTCGGCATCGTTTCACGACCAGTTGCAATCAAGCAACGTGACATGGAGGATGTTATGTCCCTGAAAATCGTCGCGACCTCGCTGCTTGCCATCGGTCTTGCCAGTTCCGCATTTGCACAGTCGAACCCAGCTCCGGCAGGCTCCACGATGGACAAGAACCACGGTAGTGCCACGAGCACGACCAATCGCTTGAAGATGAAAAAGATCGACAAGACGACCACCGGCAGCACGGCCCACAACGTCAACAAGGAAAACTGCAAGTCGCTGAAGGGCAAGGGTTCGCTGCAGACCCAGGGCGGCAACAGCAATACCGAGAATACCGAAAACACCTGCGCCGACAACAATAACTGATCCGTCGGACAGAGCGTGTCAGGACGGCCTTTGTGAAAAGCATCACCGTCCTGTCACTTTTGAGCCTTCCTAAGCGCTTGGTGCTGTTGGCTGCTAAGGCGAGCCACGTGGCGGGCTGGACGCCTCGCACGTTAGCATCTTTGAAAACCCGCGCGTTATGGCGCAGATCGGAAACGCCTCAGACGGCGGCAATATTGTTCGGATGGGTCTCCTATCGGGCAAATTTTCGGGCCGCCGCCACGCAGGCAATGACGGCGGCGGACACGGCAAACATCGTCCATGTGACCGTTTCACGCAGCAACGTGGCCGCCAGGATGAGACCGAGGAAGGGTTGCAGCAACTGCAACTGTCCAACGCTGGCAATGCCGCCCTGGGCAAGGCCACGATACCAGAACACAAAACCTATCAGCATGCTGAACAGCGAGACGTAGGCCAGGCCAGCAAGCGCTGACGCATCGATGTTTGCAAAGCTTGGCGGCATGAAGCAGATCGACAAGACGATCATTAACGGCAGCGACAGGACAAGCGCCCAGGATATCACCTGCCATCCCCCCAACCTTCGCGAAAGCCTGGCGCCTTCGGCATAGCCGAGCCCACAGGCGATGATCGCCGCCATCATCAGTGCGTCTCCGAGGGGCGCTGCACTCAGCCCCTGCGACAAGGCGAAACCGCAGACCAATGCACTTCCCGCCACGGCAAACAGCCAGAAGATCAGCTTCGGGCGCTCTCCGCCGCGAATGACGCCAAAGACAGCCGTCGCAAGGGGCAACAGCCCGACGAAAACGATCGAGTGCGCCGACGTAACACGCTGCAGCGCAAGCGCGGTCAAAAGCGGGAAACCCACCACCACGCCAGCGGCGACCACCGTCAACGACAAGACATCGCGTCCTGCTGGTCGCTTTTCTTTGAAGAAGAGTAGCAACAGAAGCGCCAGCGCACCCGCGATCCCCGCCCGCGCGACGGTCAAAAACACCGGATCAAACTGCATTACCGCCAAACGCGTGGCGGGCAGCGAGCCGCTGAAGATCACGACGCCGATTAGGCCGTTAAGCCATCCAGATGCTGTGCGGTCCATAGACACTCCTTTCTCAACTGCTGTCGTTGTCGGACAAAAGCCATGGCAACGCCAGCGACGGTCTGATACAGTTTAGAAAAACTGTTATGCTTAAGGTAGCAGTACGGATGGACCAAAACACGGAACACACCGTTAGCCGGGTGACGATGGTCATGGCGACAATCCGGCAGCGGATTGCCGGCCGCAAATTGACGCCAGGCGCGAAACTGCCATCGGTTCGGGCAATGGCCGCCACGGTGGGGGTGTCCACGTCGACGGTCGTTGATGCCTATGAGCGTCTGGTCGCCGAAGGCGTGATCCTGTCTCGACCGGGCTCCGGTTTTTACGTCGCAAACCAGGCTGCTCCATTTTCGCTTGCCGACCTTGGCCCGAAACTGGACCGCGCCGTCGACCCGTTCTGGGTATCGCGACAGTCGCTAGAGGCCGGGGAAAGCGATCTGAAGCCAGGCTGCGGCTGGCTGCCGCCATCTTGGCTTGCGGAAGACAGCATTCGACGGGCCCTGCGAACACTTTCGCGCGCCGACAGTACCGCGCTTGCCGACTACGGCTCGCCGCTTGGATTACCACCGCTGCGGCAGCTCATCACGCGGCGCATGGCGGAGCGAGGCGTGGAGGCCTCTCCGGACCAGATTTTGCTGACGGAATCCGGCACGCAGGCGATCGATCTCCTCTGCCGCTTCCTCCTCGAACCGGACTCTGTCGTTCTGGTCGACGATCCCTGCTATTTCAATTTCCAGGCGCTGCTGCGGGCGCATCGTGCCAGGATCGTCAGTGTCCCCTATACGCCATCGGGCCCGGACCTCGAACTGTTCGCCCAGGTCGTTGCAGAGCACCGGCCGCGCCTCTACATCACCAATTCGGCCATTCACAATCCGACCGGCGCCACGCTTTCTCCCGTCGTCGCCCACCGGGTCTTGAAGATCGCCGACCAGTTCGACATCACGATCGTCGAAGACGATATCTTTGCCGACTTCGAGCACACGCCAGCGCCGCGCCTTGCAGCCTTTGACGGGCTGGACCGGGTCATCCACATCGGAAGCTTTTCCAAAACCCTGTCGGCCGCCGCCCGCTGCGGCTTCATCGCCGCCAGGCGAGAATGGGTCGATGGGCTGATCGACCTCAAGATCGCGACCTCGTTCGGCGGCGGGAGGCTTTCGGCCGAACTTGTCTACAGGGTGCTTAGCGATGGTGGCCATCGCAAGCACATCGAGGCGCTGCGCAGCCGGCTCTCGAATGCGAGATTCGAGGTTTCGGTCAGGCTGAAGCACCTTGGAATAAGGCCCTGGCTGGAACCTTCGGCGGGCATGTTTCTTTGGTGCCGCTTGCCAGGAGACACCAGCGCCACCGACATCGCACGCGCGGCATTGGAAAGAAAAATTGTGCTCGCGCCCGGGAATGCGTTCAGCCTGTCCCAGACGGCCACGAATTTCATGCGCTTCAATGTGTCCCAGATGATTGACCCACGGGTCTTCGATGTCTTGCGCGAGACCTTGAAGGGCTGAACTCGCAGCCGGGTTACCCTCGCCTCAGCGCTCGAACATCTCTTGCCACTGCCGCTCGCCGATCATGCAGTCGGTTGCCGGCTGATCCGCAATTTTGCCAACCGTGGGCGCAGGGGCAAGCCCGCTGACCTCAAGGACAAGCTTTCGCCGCACCGCCACCGCAAAGTCCTCGATCTTATAGACAGGCAGGACAAATGAACCCTGGCCACCGATGACGCAATCGGCATAATACTTGTCGAGCCCTCCCGGTGCGCCAGAGGGGCGCAACATCAGCGTCAGCCCATTGATGACGATGCCGGCCTCCACTGCCTTGTCGCGGGTCGGCGCGACCGGATTGCCGGAATTGTTCGTACCGTCGCCTGAGACATCGATCACCTGTCGCAAGCCGGAATAGGGGCTGGAGACGATCATTGCAGCGCCCTGGGTGATCGCGGTAGAGATGGACGTGCGGCGCTGGGTGATGATCGGTCGCTGTTCCAGCTTGTCGGCAAAGGCAATTGCATCCTGTTCCGTCTCGATTAGATGCCAGTCGATGACGGAATCCGGCACGACGTAACCGGCCCATTCAAAGTAGCTGATCGCAATGCGCCCGGTGAGCCCGCCGGTCACCGCCTCGATGAATTCCCTGTGCCTGAGCGCCTCGACATAGCCCTGGCGCTGAATGCGAACCTCTTCCTGATCCATTGACCGGGAGGTGTCGACAGCCAGGACCAATTTCACATCAACGTCACTCGCCCCCAGTTGTGCAGCAACCGGAGTTGCACCGGAGAGACTTAAGATCATCGCAATTGCTACAAGCATCGGCGTCCCGTCCCGCCTCATTCAACGAGTGAAAAAATGTAGCACAGCTTGGTTTCCAGGCGACGTCGCCGTCAACGCTTTAGGTCAACTTTCGGTGATGGATATGGCGCGGTTCGGCATCGTGGAACGAACCCAATCGGACAGCGGGGCAGTCCTTGATTTGAGTTGCGCGCAATCTCATCTGAATAGAACTGTTTCAATCTGTCGAACCGACAGCCTCTCGCCTTAGCAGCCGCTGCCGCTTCCCAATGCGACGCTTGCGCGTCGGAAGGGTTCTCATGGGATACCTAGACCGCGACATCCAGCCGTCTCAAGACACCAGCCTGCTGGATGCCTATTCTCATTCCGTATCGAAGGCGGTTGACCTCGTTGGCCCCGCGGTCAGCCGTATTGAACGGGCAGGCAGTCGCGCCGGACATGGTTCCGGATTTGCAATTTCGCCGGATGGCCTGGTTGTTACGAACAACCACGTCGTCGACGATGCCAGGACCGTTCGTATCAAAACGCCCGATGGCACGGTGATCGAAGGCAAAGTGCTGGGTCGCGACCCGGACAGCGACCTTGCGCTCATTCGTGCCAACGACTGGGCAGGCGCCTGGGCGAAGCTTGGAGACTCCAAGGCGCTGAAGCGCGGGCACATTGCCATCGCGATCGGCAATCCTCTCGGTTTCGAGTGGACGGTAACGGCCGGCATCATATCAGCACTTGGCCGATCGATGCGCGCCGCCAGCGGACGCCTGATGGATGACATCATCCAGACCGATGCTGCGCTCAATCCCGGAAATTCCGGCGGCCCGCTTGTCTCGTCGGCAGGTGACGTCATCGGCGTCAACACGGCCGTCATTCAAGGCGCGCAAAGCATCGCTTTTTCCGTCGCGTCCAACACAGCCAAGCATGTCGTGTCGGAACTTCTGCGCTTCGGCCACGTGCGGCGCGCCTATATCGGCATTTCAGCCGATACGGTGGAACTGCATCGCCGTGTGGCACTTGAGGCCGGGCTCGTTCAGACAACGGCCGTGCGCCTGCGCCGGGTAGAAGCCGAAAGCCCGGCAGCGCGCGCCGGACTTCAGGAAGGAGACTATCTGCTGGCAATCGACGGCCAGCCCACTTCGGGTATCGACGACGTGGTCAGGCTTATGGACGGGGACAAGATCGACGTTAATGTCGAGGTATTGATCTTTTCGGTTGCCGGTCAGGTCGAACGCCATATGTTGCGCCCAACACGTCGACCGAAATCGGCGTAGCCAACTGGCATGATCCGCCGCCAAGTGAGGTCGCTGACTGGGCGCGGATCTTTTCGCAAGGCGGCGAATTGGCGACACCGCAGCTGTTGCCGACTGCCTGCGCAATGCAGATGGCGCATGTCCAAGACTACTGCCACAGCTTCATCTGCTGGCCTTGAGCGTCTGCCCTCCGGTTTTGGTCGCCGCAACAAAGGACAACGCCGCCACTGTGATCTCGGCAGCGGCCAATGTCGCGATGACGGCGGGACGCTTGTCCTTGATTGCGGTGCCGCCGATCGGGCAGACGAGCCGATCGAGAAGCTCTGGCCTTCCGACCTCGCGTAAAAGCCAATTCTTGAAGGTCGCACGCTTCGTTTTCGAGCCAATCATCCCGACATAAGCGGCATCGTCCCGACGCAGCGCTTCTGCGGCAATCAAAAAGTCGAGCGCGTGGTCGTGAGTGAGGATGACGAAGGCGCTGCCAGCCGGTGCATCGCGCACGATCGCCTCGGGCATTGCGGTCAGGCACGTTTCGATGCCTGACACTCGCGACCCGGCAAGCTCGTCTCCACGGGTATCGATCAGCAGCGTGCGCAATGGCGCCAGCGACAGCGCCGCGGCCAATGCGTCACCGACATGGCCCGCACCAAAGACATAGACATGCGGACGCCGGGCAATCTCGCCGTCGGCTCGCATAATCAATTCATCGGCCAATTCGCGTGTTACCACCGCGAAGGAAAGCCCGACCCGACCGCCGCAGCATTGACCGATCTCCGGTCCGAGAGGAATGCTCATTGCTTCGATCGGCTGGGAGTGGCGAAGCGCCCGTCGTGCCTGGTCAATCGCCATATACTCCAATTGCCCGCCGCCGATGGTTGAAAAGGCGCGGCTTTTGGAAACCAGCATCCACGCGTCGGTATCGCGCGGCGTCGAGCCGACTGCTCGCGTCACTTCGACGAGGATGCAATCGCGCTCTTCGCGCAGAAAGTCCCGCAAATCGTCGTGAGCGACAGGCATACGGTTCAACCTTTCCTTTTCAACGACACGCATGCGTTCAATGGCCATCGACGCACGCTCCGGCGTGACGGGCTGACCGATGCAGGAAGAACATGATAGTCCGCAACGCTCGTATCCGCCATCGGGATTGTCTCGATCCGCGAGATTGCGAGCGTCAACGGTGCCATGCCGACGGCCTTCGACCAACGAACAGGCTCCCCGCCCTTTTCCGACAACTCCGCAAAACGAACCTGGATATTCTTGGCCGAACGACGTTCTTCGTGCCGAAGTGCAGCCGCACTCAGGCTTCGTCAAGAAGCCTGAGTGCGGCTTATACTCGACAGAACAATCGTGCGCCGTATGGAATACTATCGCCACCACTGCATTTCCATGCCGCCGGCGCGGATTATGTCCACCCTACCCGGAGATCGCACGGCCTTCACGCCGGAACGCGTCGGGGCTCTTCGACATCCATTTGCGAAATGCACGGAAGAAGGCGCTGGGCTCCGAATAGCCAAGCTGGGCGGCGATATCGCCCGTCGTCTTCGATGTGTTGAGCAGCAGATCGACGGCAAGATCACGACGTATGTCGTCCTTGATTCCGGCGTAGCTTTGCCCCTCTTCACGCAGCCGGTGACGCAAGGTCGAGGGCGGCATGCGCATCTCTGCGGCAAGACCGGAGAAGGTTTTCCATGCAGCAGGAGGCATCTTGTCCAGCCGCCGCCTGACGTTGGAAGCGAGCCCCGCATCATAGCGGTAGCGCACAAGGATATTGGCCGGCGCCCCCCTTAAAAACTGCTTCAAGGCCTGCTCCGTACGCATGACCGGCAGATCAAGCATCGCGCTGTCGAAGCCGAGGCGGCTTGCCGGCTGCGCGAATCTGACTGGCGCACCGAAGAAGAGCCTATAGTCGGCCCCCTGCTTCGGCTCGATGCAGCGGAAATCGACGAGCCGGATTGGAATGCGCCTGCCAACCAGCCAGCAGGCTATTCCATGGATGAGGATCCAGTAGGTGCGGTAGGCGAAAGCCGAACGCGGTTCGCCGGCCTCCGCCAACTCGATTTGGGCAAGCCCGTCCCTGACGACAAGTTGGCCGCGCGGATCATCCAATACGATATCGAGGAAACGCAAAGCCCGGCGCAGCGCATGACCGAGCGTCGCCGCATGCAGGACGCAATGGCAAAGCAGGGTGAAGCTGCCGCTGCGCATCGCACGCCCGCCCATCCCGAAAAACTCGTCGTCGAGTTCGCTGGCAATGGCAAGCCAGAGAGCGCCATAGCTCTCAGCCGACACAGGTTGATCGACGATGGCCGGTAGTCCGACCGAATGCAGGAGCGGCGCAGTCGGTCGTCCCATACGCCTTAGACTGTCCAGTGCCTCCTCAACGAATGCCGGAGCGATCATGCGCCTTTCGATGTCAGTCACCCGTTCCTCCGCCTATGGCAAAACTGTCCGAAACAATGCAGCACTTTGGTCATCGCTTGCAATATGGCGACAGAATAGAATCTACCGGGTTGGGTTGTGCCGGGAGGACGGCGCGTTCCCACGAGACGATCGCAAGGTGATGGGAGCAGACCGATGCTGATCCATGGAGGAACCTTTATCGTCACCGGCGGCGGGTCGGGCCTCGGTGCTGCAACGGCGCGCATGCTGGTTGAAAATGGCGCGCGCGTGGTCATCGCCGACCTCAATGAGGCGGCCGGCGAGGCGGTTGCCGCAGACCTCGGCGCGGATGCCTGTTATATCAGGGCCGATGTGACGAGCGCTGAGGATGGGGCCGCCGTGGTGGCAACGGCGCTGGAATCGTTTGGCAGTTTGAGTGGACTGGTAAATTGCGCCGGCGTGGCACCGGGTGAGAAGATCATCGGTCGCGACGGCCCTCACGGTCTCGGCAGTTTCGTGCGCACAGTAAGCATCAACCTCGTTGGCACATTCAACATGATCCGCCTTGCGGCATCGGCCATCCAGCATCAGCAACCCGATGCCGAAGGCGAGCGTGGTGTCATCATCAACACCGCCTCGATCGCTGCCTTCGATGGGCAGGTCGGACAGGCCGCCTATGCCGCCTCCAAGGGTGGCATCGCCTCCATGACGCTTCCGATTGCGCGCGAACTTGCCCGCCACGGCATTCGCGTCGTGTCAATTGCCCCTGGAATTTTCGAGACGCCGATGATGGCGGGTATGCCGCACGAAGTGCAGGAAGCGCTCGGCAAGAGCGTGCCGTTCCCACCTCGCCTCGGCAGGCCGGCGGAATTTGCCGCACTCGTGCACCATATATGTGAAAACAGCATGCTGAACGGCGAGGTTATACGCCTCGATGGCGCACTGCGCATGAGCGCGCGCTAGTGCGTTCGGCACAGGAGGGTTGAACATGGCTTTGCAGGACCCCGTCGTCATTGTCGGAACGGCGCGCACGCCGATCGGCGGTTTCCAAGGTGAACTCAGGGAGGCAACGGCGCCCGATCTTGGAGCGGCTGCCATGCGCGCAGCACTTCAGCGTTCGAAGGTGGACCCGGATGCCATTGACGAAGTCGTCTTCGGCTGCGTGCTTCCGGCCGGTCAGGGACAAGCGCCGGCCCGGCAGGCGGCAATCGGCGCCGGTCTGCCCTTTTCCACCGGTGCAACGACGGTCAACAAGATGTGTGGATCCGGCATGAAGGCAGTCATGTTGACCCATGACCTGTTGGCGGCTGGAAGCGCCACTGTCGGCGTCGCCGGCGGCATGGAAAGCATGACCAATGCGCCCTATCTTCTTGATCGTGCCCGTGGCGGTTACAGGCTCGGCCACGGACGCGTCATCGATCATATGTTCCTCGACGGGCTGGAGGATGCTTATGACAAGGGACGTTTGATGGGCACCTTCGCGGAGGACTGTGCTGAAGCTTACCAGTTCACGCGCGAGGCGCAGGATCGTTACGCAGTGACGTCGCTCACCCGCGCTCAAAGGGCCATCGATGCGGGCTACTTCGATGCCGAGATCACGCCGGTCACAATCGCAGCGGGAAAGGCCGAGCAGACGGTCAGCCGGGATGAACAGCCAGGCAAGGCGAAGATCGACAAGATCCCCCTCCTCAAGCCAGCCTTTCGCGACGGTGGCACAGTAACGGCCGCCAATTCCAGCTCGATCTCCGACGGCGCTGCCGCTCTCGTGCTGATGCGTCGTTCCGAAGCCGAACGAAAGGGTTTGCAACCCCTTGCGACGGTCACCGGCCACGCCACGCATTCGCAGGCGCCCAGTCTCTTTGCCACTGCGCCGATCGGTGCCTTGCGGACGCTGTCCGATCGCACCGGCTGGCCGCTTGACACCGTCGATCTCTTCGAGATCAACGAAGCATTTGCCGTCGTCGCCATGGCTGCAATGCGCGACCTCCGGTTGCCGGACGAAAAGGTAAACGTCCATGGTGGGGCCTGCGCGCTTGGCCACCCGATCGGTGCGTCGGGCGCACGCATTCTCGTCACTCTGCTTGCCGCCCTCGAGCGTTATGATCTGAAACGCGGCATGGCAGCTTTGTGCATTGGCGGTGGCGAGGCAACCGCCTTGGCGATCGAGCGTCACTAGGAAGGGCCGGGAGGAGACCAGCATGATCCTTTCCGAACTGCAGCAGCAAATCCGCGATCTCGCCAGAGATTTCGCCCGCGAGCGGCTTTGGCCCGGAGCGGCCGCCCGTGACAGGGAACACAGGTTCCCGCGCGAGGAGCTTGATGAGATGGGCGAACTCGGCCTGCTCGGCATGCTGGTCCCGGAACAGTATGGTGGCTCCGACACCGGCACACTTGCCTACGCAGCCGCGCTGGAGGAGATCGCCGCGGGCGACGGGCCGTGCTCCACCATCATGAGCGTTCATAGTTCCGTCGCCTGCGTGCCGATCCTGAAGTTCGGCACCGACGAGCAGAAGCAGCGTTTCCTTCCCAGGCTTGCCAGTGGCGAATGGATTGGCGGCTTTGCGCTGACGGAACCTCAAGCGGGTTCAGACGCATCCAATCTGCGCAGCCGCGCGCGCCGCGATGGCGATCACTACGTCCTCGACGGTGCCAAGCAGTTCATCACCTCGGGCAAGAACGGCCAGATGGTCATCGTCTTTGCGGTGACCGATCCGGACGCCGGCAAGAAGGGGATCACCGCCTTCATCGTGCCGACCGATACGTCAGGCTATGAAGTGATCCGCGTCGAGGAAAAGCTTGGGCTGCATTCGACTGACACCTGCCAGATTGCCTTCAACGGCATGCGGATCCCCGCTGATTTGAGGTTGGGCGCCGACGGCGAGGGATATCGGATCGCATTGGCAAACCTCGAAGGCGGACGGATCGGCATTGGCGCTCAGGCCGTTGGCATGGCGCGTGCTGCTTTTGAATCGGCACGCGACTATGCGCGTGAACGCACGGCCTTCGGCAAGGCGATTATCGAACATCAGGCTGTAGCCTTCCGGCTTGCCGACATGGCGACCCAGATCGAAGCAGCCCGCCAGCTCGTCTTTCACGCTGCGGCGTTGCGCGACAATGGTCTGCCCTGCCTTTCGCAGGCATCGATGGCCAAGCTTTTCGCGTCCGAGATGGCAGAGCGGGTCTGCTCGGATGCGATCCAGATCCATGGGGGCTATGGCTATATGTCCGATTATCCCGTCGAGCGAATCTATCGGGATGTCCGCATCTGCCAGATCTATGAAGGAACGAGCGACGTGCAGAAAATGGTGATCGCACGCAATCTATAACAAAAATGCGCTGTGCCGTTTCTGAGGCGAGAAGGACAAGCGCAGTGGAGGGAAACACGATATGACGGACGCTGCTCAACTGAGCCTCCATGTTCCGGAACCTGCCGTGCGACCGGGCGGCCAACCCGATTTTTCCAACGTGAAGATTGCCAAGGCCGGCCTTGTGCCGCGCCCCGAGATAGACGTTGCGCCAGAGGAAATCCGCGATCTCGCCTATTCGATCATCCGCGTGCTCAATCGCGAAGGCGAAGCAGTCGGCCCCTGGTCAGGCATGCTTTCCGACGACCAGTTACTGACCGGCCTGCGCAACATGATGAAGCTTCGCGCCTTTGACGCCCGCATGCTGATGGCGCAACGCCAGGGCAAGACGTCCTTCTACATGCAGCATCTCGGCGAGGAGGCCGTCAGCTGCGCCTTCCGCAAGGCACTCCAAAAGGGTGACATGAATTTTCCGACCTACCGGCAGGCGGGTCTCCTGATCGCCGACGGCTACCCGATGGTCGAGATGATGAACCAGATCTTCTCGAATGAGAGCGATCCGCTGCACGGCCGCCAGCTGCCAATCATGTATTCGTCGAAGCAGCACGGTTTCTTCACGATCTCCGGAAACCTTGCGACGCAATACGTACAGGCTGTCGGCTGGGCCATGGCGTCTGCCATCAAGAACGACAGAAGGATTGCGGCGGGCTGGATCGGAGATGGTTCCACTGCCGAATCCGACTTCCACTCCGCACTGGTTTTTGCCTCCACCTACAAAGCACCGGTGATCCTCAACATCGTCAACAATCAATGGGCAATTTCCACTTTCCAGGGCATTGCGCGTGGCGGCTCCGGGACGTTTGCCGCACGTGGACTTGGCTTTGGCATTCCGGCGTTGCGCGTAGACGGCAACGATTACCTCGCCGTCTACGCCGTCGCCTGCTGGGCGGCCGAGCGTGCCAGGCGGAATCTCGGCCCGACATTGATCGAATATGTCACCTATCGCGTCGGCGCGCATTCGACATCGGATGACCCGAGCGCCTATCGACCGAAGACGGAGTCCGAAGCCTGGCCGCTTGGCGACCCGGTCCTGCGCCTGAAGAAGCATCTGATCGTCAGGGGAGTGTGGTCGCAAGAGCGCCACGTGCAGGCCGAAGCCGAAATCATGGACGAGGTCATCGAAGCCCAGAAGCAGGCCGAGCATCACGGCACGCTACATGCTGGCGGCAAACCTTCCGTGCGCGACATCTTCGAAGGCGTTTATGCAGAAATGCCGCCGCACATTCGTCGCCAACGGCAGAAGGCAGGTTTCTGACATGGCCAGAATGACGATGATTGAAGCGGTACGCAGCGCCATGGACGTCTCAATGGGCCGCGACGACAACGTCGTCGTGTTCGGCGAGGATGTCGGATATTTCGGGGGCGTCTTTCGCTGTACCCAAGGGCTGCAGGCGAAGTATGGCAAGACACGCTGTTTCGACACGCCGATCAGCGAATCCGGCATTGTCGGGACCGCCATCGGCATGGCCGCCTACGGGCTGAAACCCTGCGTCGAGATCCAGTTCGCCGATTACATGTATCCGGCCTATGACCAGATCACCCAGGAGGCAGCGCGCATCCGCTATCGCTCGAACGGCGACTTCACATGCCCGATCGTGCTGCGCATGCCGACCGGCGGCGGCATCTTCGGCGGCCAGACGCACAGTCAGAGTCCGGAAGCGTTGTTTACGCATGTCT
This sequence comes from Rhizobium sp. R693, assembly GCF_002211315.1. NCBI lineage: Bacteria > Pseudomonadati > Pseudomonadota > Alphaproteobacteria > Hyphomicrobiales > Rhizobiaceae > Rhizobium > Rhizobium sp. R693. Next base: position 60,811 of record NZ_LOKY01000046.1, read on the forward strand.
GCGGCTTGAAGGTCGTCGTTCCCTCTAATCCCTATGACGCGAAGGGACTGCTGATCGCGGCGATCGAGGATCCGGATCCGGTAATGTTCCTGGAGCCGAAACGGCTCTATAATGGGCCGTTCGATGGCCATCACGAGCGGCCTGTGACACCCTGGTCGAAGCATGAACTCGGCGAAGTGCCAGAGGGACACTACTCTATTCCCATCGGCAAGGCGGACGTGCGCCGGTCGGGTTCGGCCGTGACGGTGATCACTTACGGCACGATGGTGCACGTCGCGCTCGCCGCTGCCGAAGACACGGGCATCGACGCCGAAGTGATCGACCTGCGCAGCCTGCTGCCGCTCGATCTCGATGCGATCGTGCAATCGGTCAACAAGACAGGACGTTGCGTGGTCGTTCACGAGGCGACACTGACTTCGGGGTTCGGCGCGGAGATCGTCTCCCTCGTGCAGGAGCATTGCTTCTACCACCTCGAAGCACCGGTCGTGCGCGTCGCCGGTTGGGATACGCCCTATCCACACGCCCAGGAATGGGACTACTTTCCCGGCCCCGGGCGCGTCGGACGCGCCCTTGCCGAAGTCATGGAGGCCTGACACATGGGCGAGTTTATCATCAAGATGCCCGATGTCGGCGAAGGCGTGGCCGAGGCCGAGCTTGTGGAATGGCATGTCAAGGCAGGTGACCCCGTCAAGGAGGATATGGTCATCGCTGCCGTCATGACCGACAAGGCGACGGTCGAGATCCCATCGCCAGTCACCGGAACCGTCGTATGGCTGGGCGCTGAAATCGGCGACAAGATCGCCGTCAAGGCTCCGCTCGTCAGGATCGAGACGAGTGGCGGCGAGGCGAGCGACCACGTCGAAGCGCGTCCTGCCGAAGTTCCCGCCAAAGCGACCGCAAGCCCACCCCCGGCTGTTGCGCCAGCCCCGCCGCCTCAACCGAAGGCCGCAAGTGCGCCACGCCCCGAGGCTGCGGCTCTGGCAGAAAAGCCCCTGGCATCACCATCGGTGCGGCTGTTTGCCAGGGAAAGCGGCGTCGACCTGCGCCAACTCAAGGGGTCGGGTCCCGCCGGGCGCGTCCTTCGCGAGGACGTCGAACAATTCATTGCCCGTGGCGAGCCGTCTTCCATCCAGCCGGCCATGGCGAAGAAGACGTCGACCGAAGAGGTCAAGCTTACTGGCCTCAGGCGGCGGATCGCCGAGAAAATGTCGTTGTCGACCTCCCGCATTCCTCACATCACCTATGTCGAGGAAGTCGACATGACCGCGCTTGAGGAGTTGCGGGCGACGATGAACCGCGACCGCAAGCGCGAGCAGCCGAAACTCACGGTGCTGCCGTTCTTGATGCGGGCTATCGTAAAGGCGGTCGCCGAGCAACCGAACGTCAACGCGACCTTCGACGACGAGAAGGGCATTCTGATCCGCCATGGCGCCGTCAATATCGGTATTGCCGCGCAGACACCGGCCGGGCTTGTCGTCCCGGTGGTCAAGAACGCCGAGGCGCGCGGCATCTGGGATTGCGCCAGTGAGATCGGGCGCCTTGCGGAAGCTGCACGCGCCGGCACTGCGACCCGCGACGAACTTGGTGGCTCGACCATCACCATCAGTTCACTCGGTGCTCTCGGCGGCATCGTCTCGACGCCTGTCATCAACCATCCGGAAGTCGCGATCGTCGGGGTCAACAAGATCGCCGTGCGACCGGCCTGGGATGGAACCCAGTTTGTCCCGCGCAAGATGATGAACCTGTCCTCGAGTTTCGACCATCGCATCATCGACGGATGGGATGCAGCCACCTTCGTCCAACGTGTCCGGCTCCTTCTTGAAACCCCTGCCCTTATCTTCATCGAAAGCTAGGATCCATGAAAGAGATCGTCTGCAAGCTTCTTGTCATCGGCGCCGGACCGGGGGGCTATGTCTGCGCTATCCGGGCCGGACAACTCGGCCTCGACACCGTCATCGTTGAAGCCGACAAACCCGGCGGCACCTGCCTGAATGTCGGCTGCATTCCCTCAAAGGCCCTCATTCACGCAGCCGGAGAGTTTGGCGTAACGAGACAAATGCTTGCCGGCAGGAACGCCATGGGCATTCGTGTCGAGGCTGCATCGATCGACCTTGCAAAGACGATCGCCTGGAAGGACGGTATCGTCGGGCGGTTGAATGGAGGCGTTTCTGCCCTCCTGCAGAAGGCAAGGGTCAAGATCGTTCACGGCCGGGCGACCTTCCGTGACGGCAAAACGGTGGAGGTCGACACCGAAGTGGGCGTGCAGGTCATTCGCGCCGAGACGGTGGTGATTGCTACAGGTTCCGAACCCGTCGAACTCGCTGCCCTGCCCTTCGCAGGGAGGGTCATTTCGTCGACGGAAGCGCTTTCACTCGTCGAATTGCCAAAGCAACTCGTTGTCGTGGGTGGAGGCTATATCGGCCTCGAGCTTGGCACCGCATTCGCCAAGCTGGGCTCGGACGTAACAGTCGTTGAAGCCATGCAGCAGATACTGCCGCAATATGATGCCGATCTCGTACGGCCGGTTGCACGACGCCTTGGCGAGCTCGGTGTTCGCGTTCTGACAGGCGCACAAGCTAAGGGCCTGTCGCACGACGGCGATGCGCTGGCCGTCGGAATGCCGGACGGCCAGCAACAGTTGCTTCCCGCCGATCGCGTGCTGGTGACCGTCGGTCGCCGTCCGAAGATCGCCGGATCGGGGATCGACGAACTCGATCTCGATCGCACCGGACCATATCTGCGCATCGACGATCGTTGCCGCACCTCGATGCGGGGCGTCTACGCGATCGGCGATATCACCGGTGAACCGATGCTCGCCCATCGTGCCATGGCACAGGGGGAAATGGTCGCAGAGATTGTTGCCGGAAAAAAGCGCGCCTGGGACAAACGCTGCATCCCGGCAATCTGCTTTACCGATCCGGAAATCGTAACGGCGGGGCTTTCACCGGATGAGGCTCGTGCTCAAGGCTACGCGATCCGTGTCGGACAATTTCCGTTCAGCGCAAATGGCCGCGCCATGACGATGCTGTCTGAGGAAGGCTTCGTGCGGGTCGTCGCGCGTGCCGATACCGGTCTTGTCCTTGGCCTGCAGGCCGTCGGTGCCGGCGTATCCGAACTCTCGGCTGACTTTGCGCTGGCAATCGAGATGGGCGCGCGGCTGGAAGACCTCGCGGGTACCATCCACGCGCATCCGACGCGTAGCGAGGCTATCCAGGAAGCAGCGTTGAAGGCGCTGGGGCACGCGTTGCACATCTGAACGCCGTTTTGGCGCATGATCGGCACCGGAAGCACGATACCTGTTTGGACACGCCGCTTTATCTGCTAGCTAGCGCTCCAATCAAGACCGGAGCAATTGGGAATGGCCGCAGCATTTTGCCGAGACTATATCGCTGATTTGAAAGCCAGGATCGACGACCTTCACGCCAGCACTGAGCGCTATCAGACCTATGAGCTGACGATGGAACTGCTGGCACAGAAGAACCTCGTCAGCTATTCCGAGAAGAAGCTGAAGGGGCAGGCAGAGGGCCTGTCTTACCGTCGCGACTTCACGACGGGCCGAGCGGTCCAGATGCAGCAGCAAGACGCCTATGCCCTGTTCAGCGGATTTTTCAATCTCGGGCAGTTTCTGGCCTTTACCGGACAGGGACGCGAAAAGGACGCGAAGCAGTTTGCCGAGCTTTTGACCGACAACTGGCAGTATCCGACGTGCGCCATATACTTCATCTACCGCAAGAAAGGTCAGCCAAAGACGGCATCAACCAGGATGCACGTTGTCGGGTTGAACGGGGAGGCCGATGCAGCAGCCTACGAGCGGAAGGCGATCCGAGCAGACAGCGTGGTGCAGCAGCGGCCATTTTCATCTGCTGTGTTCTGGGAATGGAAGTAACGGGTTGGGCCTAGTAGTCGAGGTCGGTTCGCGTGCGTCACAGTTGCGCAAAGATCTAATGAAGGGCCGCTAACGCCGGATCCGTGAATATGCGTTGCGCGAAGTAGATGGCCCCTGGCTTTGTCAGGTGGACCCTGTCCTGCGATAGGAAATGACCGTTTTCATCGAACACTGGCAGCGTCGTGCCGTCCCTGCCGACAAGGTGCAGAAGATCGATGAACTTGCCCCCCGGCGGAAGCGTCGCGCGCTGGATGTTATTTTCATCGACGACGGACGGAAGCACTTTGGCCCGCGCGGCCGCGCGTTCATCAGACGGCGTTCGCAGGAAGGGATTGAGATTGTAACCGAAGTGTTTCGGCCCGACGACGATTAGCTTCTTTGCATTTTCTGCGCCGATATCCGCGACCAGTTGGCCGGCACAAGGGGCGGCGATATAGACGATGATGAAGACATCGGCCTCGTCGAAAAGCCGGGTGAGTTTGGCAGAGGGCGGTGCCTTGCTTGGGCATTCATAGTCGTCCCGATAGATCAGGTTGTAGTCCCTTTGGCGCCTGGCCTCCTCAATGATGTTGACGAAATCGCGCCCTGTGCTGTCGCCCATCACCAGTACGTTCCGTCTTCCATTGTTCGGAAAATCGTCCTCCTTGAAGCGGAACACAGCCGCATTGTAAGCGATGACCATCCCACGCTCGTCGGTGCCGTTGAAGACGCGACCGGGAAAGCCATGGCTGAAGTGCGCTCCTAGCCCGACTGAAAGCAGTACTGTCGCGGCCGTAGCGAGTGTCGTCCCAACGAGCCGGATGGGCGTAACGGAGCGATCTCGAAAGGGAGTCTCGACAAACTTCCATGTTAACCAGGCAAGTATCAAGGTTGCTGCTACGAGGGCAGTCAAGATAGGGGGGTGAGGGGTTCGAGGCTGTAGGTCCGTGCAAAGGCAAACAACGGCTGGTGCCAGAGATAGACGCTGTAGCTTATCAGCCCAATGCCAACCAGTGGCGGCAGTGAAAGCACGCTGCAAGCGATGGTCCCTTGACGCGCAAACAGCAGTACCAGCGCAGTGCCGACGACCGGCACAACCGTGAATAGCGAGGGAAAGGGAACGTTCTTGTCGTAGAGGAAAATCGAGACGGCTATCAGAAGCAGGCCGGCAGCGGAGAGCGCTTCGTTGCTTGTCCTCGATAGACGCAAGCCGACAAATGCGCAGATCGAGCCGACGAGGATTTCCCATGCGCGCGAGGTAGTCAGGTAGAAATTTACTTGCGGAGAGAGATGACCGCCGATCTCACACATGGCGAAACTTGCCAGCAGGATGACCGCCGTGGCTACCACAGCGAATTTGCGCCCCCAACGCCACAGGATCAGCAACAGCAATGGGAAAAGCACATAATATTGCTCCTCGACGCCGAGGCTCCAGGTATGCAGCAGCGGCTTGAACTCCGCTTCCAGATCCCAGTAGCCGCTCGTCTTGGCAAGCAGCAGGTTGTTGGCAAAGAGCAAGGTTGCGACGACGCTTTGCCCAAAGTTCTCCAACATGTCCGGCAGCATCCAGAACCATGCGAAGGGGACGCACGCGACGACAACGACGAAAAGGGCCGGAAGGATGCGCCGGGCGCGGCGTTCGTAGAACCGCGTGAGCGAGAAGCGTCCCTCGTCAAGTTCGTGAATAATGATTCCCGTGATAAGAAATCCCGAGATGACGAAGAAGATGTCGACGCCGACAAACCCCCCGCTGAAAGGAGCAAAACCCGCGTGCCACAGAACGACCGGCACCACGGCGATAGCGCGAAGCCCATCAATCTCCCGGCGATGTTCCATAGACCTGGCCCTAACTGCAAATCTTTCGCCTATGCCCCGGATTGCCTCGGTACACGGCCAGCTATTGCCGAGGCCGGCGGGCCTGTCCGCGCGTACCCAAAATCCGTATCACGGGCACATCCAGCGGATAATATGAACAAACGGCGTACCGGGCCGATCGGGCGCTGCCGAATGCGGTAGTGGCGCAGGTCCGCTCAGCCGAAAAGTCAGCTAGCATAAGCCAGCGGCCTAAACTTTTGGGGCGTTGTCCGGTAAGAGATTCTAGGAAAAGTGCGGAGCATCCATCGGCAGAGCAGATAGAGCTTCCGAGAAAAGCGGAAAGGTTCTAGCCACCTCGAATCGACCCACGCCAAACCAGTTCGGCATGAAGTCTGATCGACTGTCCGCGAGTGGTGCCATCGTTCTCCGCCCGCGGAAGCGAAAGCCACTCGACCGCTTTGACAGCGATCGCCGAAACCGGCTGGGCGAAAGTCGTCAGGTTATACGAAGACCACGAGGCTTGCTCAATATCATCGAAACCTGCAATGCAGAGTTGGCCCGGCACCGAGATCGAGAACTGGTGGCGGGCAGCGTCCATGAAGCCGCAAGCCAAGAGATCGGTTGCACAGAAGACGGCATCCGGGCGCTCGGTGCGCGTCAACATTCGCTGTGCCAAGACTTTTCCCGCCTCATAGCCCGTCCAGCCATAGCGATCGACGGTAACTTCCGTCCCGAGAGCTGCTGCCGCTGCAACAAAACCACGTTCTCTCGCCATCAGGCTCGGCGTTCCTGCTTCCGAATTGGCAAAGGCCAGCTTTCGGCATCCTGCTCTGACGAAGGCCGTGACCACACGTCCGGCCGCCTCGTAATCGTCGAGGTTAATCCGCAAAGGACCGGGCTGTTCGTCGTCGCGATTAATGAGAACAAGCCGCTGTCCGCTGCGCAGGCAGAGTTGCACGATCGAGTTATCCGGCATGCCTGAAAGAATGATCGATGCATCGGCGCGGTAGCGGATCGCTTGACGAAGAGCACGATCAATACTGCCGTCCGAGCGATCCGTATTGATCAGCATCGCGACCTTGCCGGTGTTTTGCAGCAGCAACGTCAGTTCGCGCAGCAGCGCAGACCGGTAAGGTGTCGCGACGTCGGACACGATCAGACAGACGATGCCGCTCTCATTGCGCATGAGACCGCGCGCAAGCTCGTTGACATGGTAGCCAAGCTCTTCGGCAGCTTCGAGGACGCGCCGTCGCGTCTCTGCTGAAACGCTGGCGCCCGGCGTGAACGTCCGCGACACGGCGGATCGTGAAACCCCCGCCCTGTCGGCGACCTCCTGGGCGCTCACAAATACCTTCTCAGACACGCGATTCAATCTCCGTTTGCAACGACTCTGCACATTGCTGCAAGAGCGTGCAAGCATGTGCTTCACCCCGAACGCATGAAACATTTATGGACAAGCGGCCGTATCCGCCGAGATCCGGGGTTTGAGTAGCAACGGAACAGAAAACTGCATAAGCTCTGATCCGCGCAGGCCTGCGCGCTTGGCAACGGGAACGCGGAGAAGGTTTGCGATCGATTTCCTCGAAGCGACGACCAACCCGCCGAGCATCAGCAGGGCGGTAACGAAGAACGGCAGGCCGGGAGCTTTGGGCGCTATCTTCGATCGACGCCGATCGCAAACAGCTTGGCGAAGAACCATGCCCCGACCAGGCTCGCCAGATGCACTGCTGTCCCGGCTTGCTGACCGGGAGATGTTCCTGCTCGGTGCCCGCCCACAATGCCCTCGGAGACGACGGCAGCCACTATCGGCGGCTCTCAAGAACCGTTCATCGCGATTTCGCCAAAGGCACCGCATCTCGTGGTGGGGGTGCGGAGGCCTGCTTGATATGATAGATCGCACAGCCATCATCCAAGGAGGAACCGGTGACGGCAGCGACCAATCAGGCAGATGCCCGGGCTAGCGAACTGATCCGACGGATTCTTGCCGAAAACCCACTTAAGGCAGCGGGTTTTATCGTGACGATCTACGGCGACGTCGTCGAACCGCGTGGCGGCATCGCATGGATTGGCAACCTGATCGAGACCTGTGCAGACGTCGGCATCAGCGAGACGCTCGTGCGCACTGCCGTCTCGCGGCTTGTTGCTGCAGGACAGCTTTGCGGTGAGCGACAGGGCCGGCGCAGCTATTACCGGCTGTCGCGGTCGGCGGGCAGCGAGTTTGCTGCCGCAGCGCATGTGCTGTTTGGCACTCCTGAGGAGGACAGCTGGCAGTTCGTCCATGTCTTGGGGCCCTCCGTCGAAGAGGCCATGCAAACGCTCAAGCGTGCAGGCCATGCCCGTCTTGCCAACCGCCTGACGGTTGGACCCGCAAGGCTTTCGGCCGAAGCAATTCCCGGCTTGGTATTTCGCGCAGACGTCCCGCAGGACCACGACGCCCTTCAGGCCTTTGCCTTGGAATATTGGGACCTACCGGCCCATGCCCGCGCTTATGAAACATTCCTGGAGCAGTTCGGTTCGATGTCCGATTCGGCCGAGACTGCCGGGATTTCACCGGCGACGGCGCTTATCATTCGGCTTCTCCTGGTGCATCGGTTTCGCACCGTCCATCTTCACGATCCAAGGCTGCCAGCCTGTGCCCTGCCCGACGAGTGGCCGGGCAAAGCGGCGCGGCAGCTATTCTCACGGGTCTATCGACGGCTCTCGCCCGCGGCGGATGCGTTCGTAGCCCGAACATTCCTGACGGCTTCCGGCCCCCTGCCGGCCTCAACGCCTGCAACCAGTCGTCGCGTTGAGACACTTACCAGCAAGACCAGCTAACGCTCCGTTCCCAATGCTTTTCAGGTCGGTACGCGGCTTTTGTGCTAGAATTTTCCCAGCAACATTAAACATCACACATCTACGCAAATACGCCATTGATCTGTGACATATGACATGCTAAATACATGACCGATCGGTCGGTTAATCAATATGAGATTGATCACCTTTGGGAGCAGGAGGAAATCGTGCATGTCGGAAGCGTTCATCTGTGATGCCGTTCGCACACCCATCGGTCGCTATGGCGGGGCGTTGGCGACGGTGCGCGCAGACGATCTGGCAGCCCTGCCCCTTGCGGCGCTGATTGAACGCAATCCTGATGTCGACTGGAACAAGGTCGATGATCTCATTTATGGCTGCGCCAATCAGGCGGGCGAAGACAATCGCAACGTAGCCCGCATGGCGGTGCTGCTATCGGGCATGCCGATCACCGTTCCAGCAACCACCGTCAACCGCCTGTGCGGATCCGGCATGGATGCCGTCGGAATGGCTGCAAGAGCCATCCGCGCCGGCGATTGTGACTTCGTCATTGCCGGCGGCGTTGAAAGCATGAGCCGAGCGCCCTTTGTCATGCCGAAAGCAGACAGCGCCTTTTCCCGCGCCAACGCCGTCTACGACACCACGATCGGCTGGCGCTTCGTCAATCCGAAGATGAAGGCTGAGTTCGGTGTCGATTCCATGCCTCAGACAGCCGACAATGTGGCGGCCGATTTTGGCGTCAGTCGCGCCGACCAGGATGCATTCGCGGCCCGCAGCCATGCGCGTTGGGCGGCTGCCCAGGAAGCGGGCTTGTTTGCGGACGAACTGGTTGCCGTCAAGGTCGCGCAGAAAAAGGGAGATCCCGTCGTCGTCGATCGCGACGAACACCCGCGCCCGGGCACGACGATCGACCAACTTTCAAAATTGAAGGGCGTCAATGGCCCTGATCTTACCGTCACGGCCGGCAATGCGTCGGGCGTCAATGACGGTGCGGCCGCCCTTATCATTGCAAGCGAGGCGGCCGCAAAGGCACAAGGCCTGACGGCGAAGGCGCGCATCGTCGCGATGGCGGCAGCCGGCGTCGAACCGCGCATCATGGGGGTCGCTCCGGCACCCGCTGCCCGACGCGTCCTAGAGCGTGCTGGTCTTTCGCTCGGCCAAATGGACGTGATCGAGCTGAACGAGGCATTTTCCGCCCAGGCGCTCGCCGTGCTGCGCGATCTGGACCTCCCCGATGATGCGCCCCATGTCAATCCGAATGGTGGCGCCATTGCGATGGGCCATCCGCTGGGCATGAGCGGCGCCCGACTGGTGACGACGGCAACCTATCAATTGCACCGCCAGGGCGGTCGCTATGCGCTTTGCACCATGTGCATTGGTGTCGGCCAAGGCATCGCAATCATCCTCGAGCGCGTCTGACGCGCGACGGCAAAGGAGACGAACCATGTACGCACAGATGGTCAAGACCGACAGCGCCCGCGTCAAGACGCTCGATGAGATGGATCCGGTCGAACGTGCCTTCCAGGAACGCATCGACGCCGGCCAGAAGATCGAGCCGAAGGAATGGATGCCGGAAGGTTATCGCAAGACGCTGATGCGCCAGATCAGCCAGCATGCGCATTCCGAGATCGTCGGCCAACTGCCGGAGGGCAACTGGATCACCCGCGCCCCAACACTCGAGCGCAAGGCAATATTGCTCGCCAAGGTGCAGGATGAGGCCGGTCACGGTCTCTACCTTTATTGCGCCGCCGAGACACTCGGCATCAGCCGGGACGAGATGTACGAACAGCTGCACAGTGGCAAGGCGAAGTACTCCTCGATCTTCAACTATCCGACGCTCAGCTGGGCCGATATCGGCGCGATCGGCTGGCTGGTCGATGGTGCGGCGATCATGAACCAGGTGCCACTGCAACGTTGTTCCTACGGGCCTTACGCCCGCGCCATGGTTCGCATCTGCAAGGAAGAAAGTTTCCATCAGCGGCAGGGCTTCGACATCCTGATGAAAATGGTCAAGGGCACGCCCGCCCAGAAGGAAATGGTCCAGGACGCCTTGAACCGCTGGTGGTGGCCATCGCTGATGATGTTTGGCCCCTCTGACGATGCATCAGTGCACTCGGCCCAGTCGATGTCCTGGAAGATCAAGCAGAACTCGAACGACGAGCTGCGCCAGAAGTTCGTCGACCAGACAGTCCCACAAGCTGAATTTCTTGGCCTGACGGTGCCCGATCCCGATTTGAAGTGGAACGAGGAAAAGGGCGGCTATGACTTCGGCGAGCCCGACTGGACCGAGTTCTTCGCCGTCATCGCGGGCAACGGCCCGTGCAATGCCGAGCGCCTCGGTGCCCGCCAGAAGGCGTGGAACGACGGTGCGTGGTTCCGTGATGGTCTCATTGCCCATGCCGAAAAGATGAAATCACGACGCGACGCCGCTGGGATCGCTGCCGAATAGCGTCAAGGCGCCGGTAGGCGCCGCATGAGCAGTTACCATCGTAACAACTACGCGATTTTTCGGCCTTCGACCGAGGAGTCGCAAGCAGGGAGAAACACCGATGTCCAGTGAATGGCCCCTCTGGGAAGTCTTCATCCGCGGCCAGCACGGCCTCAATCACCGACATGTTGGCAGCCTTCATGCACCCGATGCCGAGATGGCCGTCAACAACGCCCGCGACGTCTATACCCGTCGAAACGAGGGTGTGAGCATCTGGGTGGTTCGTTCCAGCGACATCACGGCCAGCGCACCGTCGGAAAAGGGTCCGCTGTTCGATCCGTCAAATTCGAAGGTCTATCGCCATCCGACGTTCTTCGACATTCCCGAAGAAGTGGGGCATATGTGATGAGCGCGATCCCCAATGTGTCGGTCAGCGACACGGCGCTTTTCGAGTTCCTGACCCGCCTCGGCGACAATACGCTGATCCTCGGCCATCGCGTGTCCGAATGGTGCGGGCATTCGCCGGCACTTGAAGAGGACATTGCGCTTTCCAACACGGCCCTTGACCTGATCGGCCAGACCCAGCTCTGGCTCGGCCTTGCCGGCGAGATTGAAGGTCGGGGTCGCAGCGCCGACAATCTCGCCTATCTGCGCGATACCCGCGACTTCCACAACGTCCTGCTTGTCGAACGTCCGAACGGCGATTTCGGCAAGACGCTGATGCGTCAGTTCCTGTTTGACGCCTGGCATTTCCTGATGTTGAAGGCACTGTCGTCATCGACAGACAAGCGCATCGCCGACATCGCGGAAAAGGCTTTTAAGGAAGTGGCCTACCATCTTGATCGCAGCCGCGATCTGATCATCCGTCTTGGCGATGGCACCGCCGAAAGCCACCGGCGAATGCAGGAGGCACTTGACGAGCTGTGGGCCTATACCGGCGAACTCTTCATCGGCGACGCGATCGATGTCGAGCTTTCTTCAGCAGGCATTGCACCGCAGCCTGAAAGTATGAAGGTAAAATGGGACGAGCTTGTTGGCGAGGCCCTTAACGAAGCGACGCTCAAAAAGCCAGCCGATGATTTTATGCATAAAGGCGGCAAGCGCGGTGTTCACACCGAGCACATGGGCTTCATTCTGGCTGACCTGCAGTTTCTGCAGCGAGCCTATCCAGGCGCGACCTGGTAACGGAAGGAGGCGGTTATGACGACCGCAACTTTGCCATCTACGGCCGATGTCTGGCAGTGGCTTGAGGAGGTCCCGGATCCGGAAATCCCGGTGATCTCGCTTGTCGATCTCGGCATCATCCGCGATGTCGCCTTTGAGGGCGACACGCTGGTTGTGACGGTGACGCCGACCTATTCCGGCTGTCCGGCAACGGCAATCATCAGCCTCGATATCCAGCGGGCGCTCAAGGAGAAAGGGATCGAAAAGCTGCGGCTGCAGCGCCAGCTTTCGCCCGCCTGGACGACCGACTGGATCAGCCCGACCGGGCGCGACAAGCTGCGCGCCTACGGCATCGCCCCGCCGGTCGACGGCAGCGCGACAGACGGCGCTCTGCGCCAGCGCACTGACCGGCTGTCCGGCCGCACCAATCTGAGGATCGCCTGTCCCCGCTGCGGATCGACGAACACGGAAAAGATCAGCCAGTTCGGCTCGACGCCCTGCAAGGCGAGCTATCGCTGTGCCGACTGTCTGGAACCATTCGATTATTTCAAGTGCATCTGACCCTTTGCTTAAGTGAGGTCCGCAATATGGCGCGTTTCCATTCCCTTCAGGTCACCGACGTCAGGCGCGAAACGCGCGATGCCGTGGTCGTCACCCTCGCACCGCAAGACGAGGACCGTGGTGCCTTCGATTTCACGCAGGGTCAGTACCTGACGTTCCGCCGCAAGTTCGACGGCGAGGAGCTGCGCCGATCTTATTCGATCTGTGCCGGGCGCGACGAAGGTGTTTTGAGGGTCGGCATCAAGCGGGTGGATGGCGGCTGTTTTTCGACCTGGGCAAATGAAGAGTTGCGGATCGGTGATACGCTGGAAGCGATGCCGCCGATGGGCGCGTTCTTCACCGCGATCGAACCTGAGATTTCCAAGAGCTATCTCGGCTTTGCCGGCGGCAGCGGCATCACCCCGGTGCTCTCCATCATCAAGACCACGCTTGCGCGCGAGCCCCGTTCGCGCTTCACGCTCGTCTACGCAAACCGACAGATCAGTTCGATCATGTTCCGTGAGGAGCTGGACGACCTGAAGAATACCTATCTTGGCCGCCTGTCGATTCTGCATGTGCTGGAAAGCGAAGCCCAGGATATCGACCTTTTCACCGGCCGGATCGACGCCGAGAAGTGCAAAGCGCTCTTCAAGCACTGGATCGATCCGACGTCGGTCGATACCGCCTTTATCTGCGGTCCAGAACCCATGATGCTGACGATCGCAACTGAACTTCGCGATCACGGCATGCGCGACGAGCAGATCAAATTCGAGCTCTTCGCCTCCTCGCAGCCCGGCCGCGCACGCCGCAAGGACGAAAGCGCTTCGGCCGCCGACAGAGAGGCTGCATGCGAGGCGAGCGTAACCCTCGACGGCGCCACCCGCGTCTTCAAGATGCCGAAGCAGAGGCAAACGCTGCTCGAAGCGGCTCTCGAAAACAGCATGGACGCCCCCTACGCCTGTAAGGCAGGCGTCTGTTCGACTTGCCGGGCCAAGGTGCTCGAGGGCGAGACCGAGATGGAGGTCAACCATGCACTCGAGGACTATGAGGTCCGCCAGGGCTACGTCTTGACTTGCCAGTGCTATCCGCTGAGCGACCGTGTCGTGGTCAGCTACGACCAGTGAGGCGCCAAAGCGAGGGAGGAATTGCCGATGTCCGATACGATGCCGATCGAGGAATACCTGCTCAAGGGTGGCGTGCTGACGTCGCCTGACAATGTCCCCCCGCGCTATCGCGGCGAGCTTCTGCGCCTGATGGCGAGCTTTGTCGATAGCGAGCTTGCCGGCGCTGCCGGCTTTGCCGACACAATCAACGATGCGCCCGGGATAAAGGAGCGCATCGCATCAGCGAAGATCGTACTCGAAAAGACCGATCATGCGGGTCGCGTGCTTGAGATCATGGGAAGCTTCGGCGCCGATACCGGCCGCTATGCCGTTCATCATCCGTGGGATGCGCGCCTGTCACGCGAGGCCGACATCGGTGCAGCGCGTCAGGGCGGTGACATGCGCCTTTCCGTTTTCCACTATCCGCTGCAAGGCTGGATCGATGCGGTCGTCATGAACGTGCTGATGGGCACCGCAAGCACTATCCAGCTGCGCGAACTCACCCACGTTTCCTATCAACCGCTTGCCGACGTGTTCCGCGCAATCCTGCCGCGAGAGGCGCATCACACCGACCTTGGCATCGAAGCGCTGAAACGGATTGCCGAAGGCGAAAATGGTGCGAGGGCGGCGCGTGTAGCGATCGCATATTGGCGCCCGCGCGTTGCCGCAAGCTTCGGTCTGTCTGCCTCTGCCCGTTACGAAACGCTGGCTCGCTTCGGCCTGCGCCACACACCCAATGAGGCGCTGCTGTGCGAATGGCAGGGGGCCGTTGATGCGCAGCTTGCTGCGCGTAATCTGAACTGACTTGAAGGATAAAACGATGAACGTTCTGGTAAACCCGCCGTATCGCCTCGAAAGCTACGTCTATGGCCGCTGGGTTCCCGGCACGAAGGACGGCACCCAGTTGCTTGATGCCTCCACGGGCGTACCGGTGGCATGGATTGATTCCACCGGCGTCGACTTCGCCGCGTCTGTGGCCTACGGGCGCGAGAAGGCGGGCCCGGCCCTGCGCCGCATGTCGTTTCATGAACGTGCCGCCGCGCTGAAAGCACTTGGCCAGGCGCTGATGGAGCGCAAGGAGGAGTTCTACGCCCTTTCCTCGGCAACCGGTGCGACGAAGGCTGACAGCTGGATCGATATCGACGGTGGCATCGCCACGTTGCTGTCCTATGCCTCAAAGGGCCGGCGCGAGCTGCCCAATACGCGCGTGCTCGTCGATGGCGACGTGGAAACGCTGTCGCGCGACGGTACGTTTTCGGCCCGGCACATCCTGTCGCCGCTTCAGGGCGTCGCAATTCACATCAATGCGTTCAATTTTCCGGTCTGGGGCATGTTGGAGAAGCTGGCGCCGACCCTGCTTGCCGGCATGCCGGCGATCGTCAAGCCGGCAAGCCAGACGGCATATCTTACTGAGCTGGTTGTCCGCCGTATGGTCGAAACCGGTCTACTACCCGAAGGCGCCGTGCAACTCGTCTGCGGTTCTGTCGGCGACCTCCTGGACCACGTCGACGGACAGGATGTTGTCACATTCACGGGTTCGGCGCGGACTGGTCGCAAACTGAAAACGCATCCGGCGATCATCGAAAATTCCGTGCGCTTCACGATGGAGGCAGACAGCCTCAATGCCTCAATCCTCGGCCTCGACGCCGGACCGGGCACCGAGGAATTCGACCTTTTCGTCAAGGAAGTCTCTCGTGAAATGACGGCAAAGGCCGGCCAGAAGTGCACCGCGATCCGCCGTGTTATCGCACCCCGTGCCTATTGCGATGCGCTGATCTCCGCACTTAAGGAACGCCTTGGCAAGACAGCACTTGGCAACGCGGCCGATGACAACGTCCGCATGGGTCCGCTTGCAAGCCTTGCCCAGCGCGACGAGGTCCGTTCCCGCATTCGCGATCTCCTGGCCGACGCCGAGATCGTCGCCGGCGACCCTGACAATCCGCGTATCGTGTCGGGCGACGCCGATGCCGGCGCCTTCCTCAATCCGGTTCTCCTTTTTTGCGACAAGCCATGGGAGGCCAAGGCCGTTCACGACGTCGAGGCCTTCGGCCCAGTTAGCACGGTCATGCCCTATGAGAGCGCCGAAGAAGCCGTCGACCTTGCCCGTCGTGGCAAGGGAAGCCTGGTCTCCTCGGTCTTCACGAACGACCCGGCCTTTGCCGAAGAGGTCGTCCTTGGCATAGCGCCGTTCCACGGCCGCGTGCTGATCGGCAACCGCGTGAGCGCCAAGACGTCGACCGGCCATGGCTCGCCACTGCCGGGTCTCGTGCATGGCGGTCCCGGACGCGCCGGCGGCGGCGAGGAGCTCGGTGGGCTGCGCGGGGTAAAGCATTATATGCAGCGAACCGCCGTGCAGGGTTCGCCCACACTTTTGTCGGCTGTCACCGGCCGCTGGGTTCCGGATGGCGAGGTGCGTAAGGATGGCGAACATCCGTTCCGCAAGTCGCTGGCCGAATTGCGCATCGGCGACCAGCTCGTCACCGGCACCCGCACGGTCACGCTTGAGGATATCGAGCACTTCGCCAACTTCACCGGTGACACCTTCTACGCCCATATGGACGAGGAAGCCGCCCGCGCCAATCCCTTCTTCGATGGGCGCGTTGCCCATGGCTATTTGATCGTCTCTTTCGCTGCCGGTCTGTTCGTCGATCCGGCCCCCGGTCCGGTCCTCGCCAATTACGGCATTGACAATTTGCGCTTCCTCACGCCCGTCAATCCGGGCGATACGTTGCAGGTGCAACTGACCTGCAAGGAAATCAATCCGCGCATCGGCGCCGAACATGGCGAGGTGCGCTGGGATTGCAGGGTGACCAACCAGAACGGGGCGACGGTCGCGCAATACGACGTGTTGACGATGGTCGCCAGGACAAGGAACTGAACGAGATGGCGCAGGTCTACTCCTATGACGGCGTCGTGCCCGTCATCCATCCGACAGCCTTCGTCCATCCGGCGGCGGTTGTGATCGGCGACGTCATTATCGGCCCAGCCTGCTATGTCGGTGCCTGTGCGGTGCTGCGCGGCGATTTCGGACGGATCGTCATGGAACGCGGCTCAAACGTCCAGGAGACCTGCGTCGTTCACAGCTTTCCTGACATCGAGGTGGTGATTGGCGAAGACGGCCATATCGGCCACGGAGCGGTTCTGCACGGCTGCCGGATTGGTCGCAATGCCATGGTCGGGATGAACGCGGTCGTTATGGACGAAGCAGTGATCGGCGAAAATTCGATCGTTGCGGCCATGGCTTTCGTCAAGGCCGGGGCCGATATCCCGCCAAACAGACTTGCGGTCGGATCGCCAGTCAGGGTCATTCGCGAGCTCAGCGAAAAAGAGATCGCCTGGAAGCGCCAGGGAACCGGCATCTATCAGCGCCTTGCCCTGGAGGCCAAAGATAAGCTTAGACCCGTTGAACCGCTGAACGAACCGGAGGCAGACCGTCAGCCGATCCTAGCTCCGAAATATGATCCGTTGATCCTGGAACGGCTGAAATTCGGTGACTGAGCCGGGCCTGTTCCACCCAGCAAGCGAGATCTGATCGATCGCGATTTAGTGCCGAGCGCGTCGCTACCGGCAATGTTTCGATAGCATTAATTTACGACAAAAGACCGGGAATTAGGTAGATCCTATGAGGAGGGTGGAAGCGGCCGGCGTTCCGGATCGGTGCGCTGAAATAGGCATGCTTGCCTCCGAGGTGGGGTGTTTGTGGTGGTTAAGCACCTCGCCCTGCCACAGGGCTGGTCGCTATAGCCTCCTCATAGGATCTACCAAATTCCGAGTTCGTCTGCCGTTCTGACTTCCGGCCATCGGCTCCGCGGTGTGGTAACGGACTTTTTGCAGCGCTTCCAACATTCCTATGATTACCAACATACGTTTCGCTAGATATCAAACGAGCAAAACGCTTTACCTCAAACGAACATTTTGCGGCAATCTTAACAGACATTTCGCTTAAACTTTAGCAGACATTTCGCTGAATTTAGACTGACCTGTCAACGGACTAAGCTATTGTACATACTAACTATTTTCGAATCGTTCACGATCATGCGATGCCTCAAACCCTATATCAACGCCATTTAAAGTCAGAACTGAATGAGGCATTGGAGAGTGCCCGCGTTGTCAACTTCATTGGACCAAGGCAGGTCGGCAAGACGACGCTGGTGCGAGATATGTTGGAGCACGGCGTATTCGTAACGTTGGACGACGACAAGGTTCTTCAGGCATTCGAAACCGAGGCACAAGGTCAAGTCCAACTCCTGTTCGACAAAGCCGCGGGAAAACCGGTTGTCATTGACGACGTTCAGCGATCGAAACAGATCGCCCTCGCTATAAAGAGGATTGTCGACACAAATCGGCAGATGGGACAATTCATCTTGACTGGCTCCTCGAATATCTTCGCGTCGGCAGACGTTATGGATTCGCTTGCTGGAAGAGTTCAAACATTAAGAATGCTTCCACTAAGTTCTGCGGAAATCGGCTCGTCAGGGCCTTGTCGTCTGCTTGATTGGGCGAAAGAGAGCGGCGAAGTGAAAGCACTGCCCGAGTGTGTTTCGGTTTCCAGGGAAGAAACGATCGATCGGATCATTCGGGGTGGCTTTCCGGAAATTCGGCCGTTGGCCGAAAGACCACGGCAACGGCGCTATAGGGAATATGTCGATGCGATCGTCGACAAAGATGTCGCTGATGTCACGAAGATCAGACGTCCGGATTCTATGCGGCGACTGATCAATCAATTGGCCGCCAGGACCAGCAACGAGCTGAACACGGTTGAACTTGGTGAGAAGGTGCGAATTCAGCGACAGACAGTCAGCGAGTATCTCGATATTCTCGAGCGCCTGTCGATTGTGTATCGATTGCCCGCTTGGACATCGGGCGAAGCTGGCCGAGACGTCCGACACCCTAAATACCACCTTATCGATACAGGGGTTGCGGCGGCTTTGCGTGGAATAACCGCCAACGACTATACGCTCGGAAAAGACCAGACATCATTGGGTTCATTGTTCGAAAACTACATCCTCGCGGAACTCTTGAAATCTCTTCCGCTTCAGCGCCAAGAGTGGCGTCTATTCCATTGGCGAGATCGCAACGGACCAGAAATCGACATTCTCGCGGAGAATGGAAATCTACTGGTAGGCTTCGAAATGAAGGCCTCATCGGCGGTGTCGTTCAGCGATTTCAAAAATTTCCACAGTTTCAAGAATGGACCAGGAAAACACTGGGACATTATCGGCTTAGTGATCTATACGGGCGACCAAATCTTGGTGTTTGGAGACAAGCTTTTCGCCCTGCCGGCATCGATCTTCCAGTCGTTTCCTGCAAGATAAGCAATCGACTGGAAGAAACGTCCGCCGATTTTTAACATGCTGAAAGAGGCAAGGCAGTCTTTTGCGCCTTTACGGTGAGCGCCGTGCGGTTGATGACGCACCATAGTCAGGCCATCTGGATCAACGTCGTTCAGTCTCGTATTGCCGGATTTCCGAGACCCCTTGGGCGAGATCGACCGAGCCACTTTGCCAAGTCGGCGGAAGGCCGGCATAGGCGCCAACCTGTCATCGATTGTCGAAGTGACGCGACGGCCCCTCCGACCAGAGCACGGCGGCAAACTCGACGCCTTGCAGGGTGAGCTGCATCGCCGGTGCTGGCGAGACGACCTGTGTGGTAGCGCTATACCCTCCTCATGGGATCCAACCAATTCCGCAAAGCCACGGTCAGCGAGCAGATACGCGGGTCAACACATAAAGGTTGCCGCCCAGCTCGGAAACGACGATCCGCCGTTCATCCCAGACAAGCACAGACACTGGGCGGGTCAGGCCCTCGAGAATAGTCTTCCGTTCCCGCCCCACTTTATTGAGCTTGAGCAATCTTCCGCTCGCCTTGCGAAAACCATCCTTCTGGTCGTAGGTGCCATGTTCGAGAACGAGCATCTCTCCACCCTTGTCGAAAGCAATACTCACGGGCGCATTGAGCGCTTCCACGTCAACCTGCGGCGCTGACCGATCGCCAGCCTCTGGAATGGAAACGATCTTTCCAGCTCCGGCAAGGAAGGGAAAGCCGCCAAACAGCGCTACATACAGGCGCCCGCCATGAAGGGCGATACCAACCGGCACCGCATCGGCTTCGTAGCTGTTGCCTTCGGCGAACTCCGTTGGCGAAAGGCTACGGAGCGCCGTGGCCGCCTGGCCCATGCGCTGGAATGTCAAAAGCGTGCTTTTCCGGCCGTCGGGCTCCACGCGTTCGACGCTGTTTCGTGCTGAGTCGACCACGTAGTAGCTTCCGCGCTCCACAATGAAGTCGAATGGATTCCAGAAATCGCTGCTGATGACACGGAGCTGACCGGCGGCGTCGAGCGCAACGAGCGCGTGGTCAAATGGCCCTTCCTTGGAGCCGACTGGCGTCCAACCTTGAGCGATGACAAGGCCATCACCGGCGCGCACGACATGATATGGACCGGTCGGGTCGCCGATCACGTCGAGGCCATGGGGAAATATCGGACCGAATGCGACAAGCTTGCCGTCCGCGCCACGCCGGTAGAGCCGGCCGCTGGCGAGATCGCTGACGAGCAAGTCTCCTGCGTCGCGAGACAGGCCGGCGAAGGCGGCACCCGGCGTGTTGAAGGTCTCG
Source organism: Rhizobium sp. R693 (assembly GCF_002211315.1). NCBI lineage: Bacteria > Pseudomonadati > Pseudomonadota > Alphaproteobacteria > Hyphomicrobiales > Rhizobiaceae > Rhizobium > Rhizobium sp. R693. Next base: position 81,131 of record NZ_LOKY01000046.1, read on the forward strand.
AGCCTGTAGCCGGGCGGCGCCGTCGGTTCAGCACCGGCGCCGGCGGCTAGGAGCAGAAAACCGGTGATGACAATCAAGGTGTAGAACGGACGCATCTGAAGCCACCATTGGCTGAGAACCGGAATTCCGGATCATAGGCGAGCCGATAGGTCGTCGTCAGGTGGTTTTTGTCGCTGTTCCAGGAGCCACCACGAAGCACGCGGTAAAGCCCGGCGCTCCTCGCCGCGGTCCCGCCTTCGTACGGCGCGTAGACATCACGGGTCCACTCCCAGACATTGCCGACAAGATTGAGGACGCCCTCTTTGCTTGCACCATCGGCGAAGGACGCCGCCGGTGCGGTCATCGGATACCCATCGCGCGCGTCGCCGGAACAACAGACATCCGCTCCCGAATTTGCCCGCGTATTGCCTGGTGGGACGTCGCCCCATGGAAACGCGCTGCCCTGAGTTCCTCGCGCCGCCCTCTCGTATTGCTGTTCCGTCGGTAGAACCAACCCGTAGTTGCGACAGAAGGCATCCGCGTCTCCCCAACTCACCCCGACGACCGGATGGTCGTCCAATCCCAGGATTGGATGATTGGCGTAAAAGGCAGTACGATGGCCGGTCTCCTTGACGAAGAGCCCATATTGCCGGTTCGTGATCTCGGTCCGATTGATCGCGAAGGCCTGCCCCTCCAGTTCGCGCCGTGGGCGTTCGTTTTCAGGGCCGTCGACGCGCCCGAAGATGAACCTCCCGGCGGGAACCTCGATCAGCGGATTGCCAACAACGGGGCCGACGTCGGCAGCAACGGCGCGGGATGTCATGGCGATCACCATCACAGCTGCGCGGATGTCAGACGTCCACACGATCTCGAGACTCCTCGTTGAACAGAAACACGCGATCGGCCGCAAGCTTGACGCCGATCTGCTGGTCGATCTGACCGGCGAAATTCTTGTCAGCGCGCAAGGTCATGAGTTGATTGCCCAACCGCAAGCTGACCAGCGTGCTCTCGCCCGTGAGTTCCACCGAATAGATCGGGGCAAGCAGATTGACGTCGGCGTCGCCGGCACCCGCGACGTGGACATCCTCCGGGCGGACGCCGAGTACGGCGCGAGAGACGTCGGCCCGGCCGATGCCGCCTACCCTGAGGCCGGCACTGGCGAACACGCCGTTCTTCACTTCCCCGGGGATCAGGTTCATTGGCGGCGAGCCAATAAAGCCGGCAACGAAGAGCGTGCGTGGATCGTTGTAGATCTCCCGCGGCGTGCCAAGCTGCTCGATCACGCCGTTGTTCATCACTGCGACGCGGTGCGCAAGCGTCATCGCCTCGATCTGGTCGTGGGTCACGTAGATCGTCGTCACCTGAAGCTCATGCTGGAGGTGCTTCAGTTCCGCGCGCATTTGGGTGCGAAGCTTGGCGTCGAGGTTGGACAGCGGCTCGTCCATGAGAAAGACCCGGGGGGTGCGGACAATGGCGCGCGCGAGTGCGACGCGCTGACGCTGCCCGCCCGATAGCTCCTTCGGCAGACGGGACAACAGCGTGTCCAGTTCGACCCTACGCGCGACCTCCATTATTCGCCGTTTGCATTCGGCGGGCGGCACTTTGCGGATCTTCAGCGGGTAACCGATATTATCGGCGACGCTGAGGTGCGGATACAAGGCATAGGACTGGAACACCATCGCCACGTCGCGATACTTGGGCAGGACACCATTGATCCGATCGGCGTCGATGTAGATATCGCCCGACGTGGCTTCCTCGAGACCCGCGACCATGCGCATCGTCGTTGTCTTGCCACAACCGGAAGGTCCGAGCAGAACGAGAAACTCGTTGTCGCGAACCTCGAGGTTGAGGTTCATGACGGCCGTGAACTTGCCGAATTTCTTGACGACGTTCCTGAAGGTCACGGAAGCCATGCGTCACCCCTTCACCGCGCCGAACGAAAGGCCGCGCACGAGATGGCGCTGCACGATCAGCGCGAAGATTATGATCGGGACACTGGCAAGGAAGCCGGCCGCGCTGATCTCGCCCCAATGGGTCGTGTATTGGGTGACCCGGCCGGAGATACCGACCGGCAGCGTCATCGCCCGCTCCGTCTGGGTAAGGATCAGCGCCAGCAGGAACTCGTTCCAGGCAAGGATCAGGCTGAAGATCGCCGTCGCGGCGAGACCGGGCCGGGCCAAGGGCAATGCCACATGCAAGAATGCGCCCCACCGCGTGTCTCCGTCGACCATTGCCGCCTCCTCAAGCTCGGGGGGAAGATCCTGGAAGTAGCTCTTCATCATCCAGGTCACGAAGGGAAGGTTGAAGGCGGTGTAAGCAACGACGACGGCAAGCTTCGTATTCAGCAGGCCGAAGAAGTTGAAGAATATGAACAGCGGAATGATCGTCACGATCGGCGGCATCATGCGCGTTGACAGGATCCAAAACGAGATCTGGTACCGCCACCGACCGGGATAGTCGAAGCGGGCCAAGGCGTAGCCGGCCATAGTCCCAAAAACTAGCGACACAATCGTCGTCGTGACTGCGATGATCAGGCTGTTTAAGGCATAGATCAGGAACGGCTGGCCAATGAAGGCGGCGTCATAATGCTTGAGGGTCGGCGAGAATTCGAACCACACCGGGGGCACCGCGAAGATGTCGATGTCGAGCTTGAACGAATTCACGGCGAGCCAATAGATCGGGAAGATGGTGATGAACAGGGCGAAGGCCATCACCAGATAAGCCAGCAGACGGGAGATCACTTCTGTAGCTCGATGCTGGACGCGGGTTGTCATCCAAACCTCCTCAATCCGCCAGCCGCATTCGCTTGATGAACCAGGTGCTAAAGCCGACTGTCACGAACAGGATCACCAGCGAGATGGCGGCGGCATAGCCGATATCAACGAATGTGAACGCGACCTTGAAGACATAAAGGCTGAGCGTCTCGGTTGCCCCCGCCGGACCGCCCACCGTCAGGATAAACACCAGGTCGAACAATCTGAGCGCATCCATGATCCTGAGAATCAGGGCAATGGCGATCACCGGCTTGAGGAAGGGGACCGTCAGGTCCCAGAACTGGCGCCAGGCAGAGGCGCCATCGACCTGCGCCGCCTCGTAGGGCTCGCTTGGCAGGCTCGCCAGCCCGGCCAGCATCAGGAGGAAGATGAATGGCGTCCACTCCCAAACGTCCGCGGCGATGATTGTTCCCATGGCGAGGTTGACATCGCCGGCCCAGGCCTGCGATGGCAATCCGAGGCGAAACATCAATTCGTTGAGGACGCCGAATTGGGGTTGATAGATGAGCTTCCACGTCAGCGCGACGGCGATCGGCGGGATCATCATCGGCACCAAAAGGATCGTCTTGAGGAAATTCAGCCGGCGAATGTACTTGTCGAAAAGCAATGCAAGGCCGAGGCCAAGCAGGAACTCAAGCGTCACCGCAATGCTGGTGAACACCACCGTGTTCTTGACGGCGACATGGAGTTCCGGGTCGGCGAATATCCGCGCGAAATTGCCGAGACCGATGAACTCACGAGGCACATCCGGGTCTGGGCTGACCTTCTGGACGGCCGCAGTGAACATGTAGACGGTCGGAAACAGCGTCAGCCCTGCAAGGATCAGGAGCGTCGGCGCCAACATGAGGACGCGCAGGTGCCGCTCGCGCCAGCGCTCGAAAGCTGAACCGATGCCCCTAACCGTGCCGGTCATCGTTGGATCATTCATCCGCTCTTGCATCTCGGGACGCCCCTCGCGTCGGAGAATTGCCCGACGCCTCGCCAATCAGAGTGCGAAGCGGGGGCGAACCCCGCTTCGCTGACGATGGGAAAACCGGCGTGCTATTTGCCGATACCGGTAATCTTCTCGATGGCCACCTGCGCATTGGCAAGCGCCTTGTCCGCGTCTTCACTGCCAGCAACTGCCTTGGAAAGCTCGATGCCAAGTGCGTTCTCGATCTCGGGCCACTTCGGATGGCGCGGCCGTGGGGTCGAAAAGTCAATCGCCTGCATCAGCGTCGGGTAGTGTCGGAACTGCGCCTGCGAGGTGAGTTCGGGGTCCGTGAAAACCGAGAAGCGGACCGGCGGATTGCCGCGCGTGGCGGAAATCTTGATCTGTTCCGGTGACGTCGCCCAGATCATGAAGTCGAAGGCCTCCTGCTTGTTCTTGGACGCCGACATGATGCCCATGGTCCAATGGCCTATCTCCGATGACCCGGCGTGCGTGCCTGCCGGCATCGGCGCATAGGAGATCTTGCCGACCACCTGGCTCTGGCTCGGGTCCTCAAACGTCGCGACCCAATTCGGCCAGTTGATCGACGAGGCAGCGATGCCCGACGTCATTGAGCGACCGACGTCCTCGGGGGCAAAACTCTCAACACCCTTCGGCGAGATGCCCTTCAGCTGCATGAACATCGTCATCGCGTCTTTGGCCTCCTTGGTGTCAAGCGTCACCTTGGTGCGGTCGGCGTTGAAAAGGTTGCCGCCGTAGGACCACAGAAGCGGCATGAAATCGGCGACCACGTTGTTACCCTGTCCACCGCGGAACACGTAGCCATAGAAGCGGCCTTTGCCTGCGTCGGTGATCACCTTGGCCGCCTTGTAGACATCGTCCCACGTCGCGGGTGCGCCCGAAACGCCAGCCTGGGCGAACCTGGCACCATCATAGAAGAACATCTGCGCATTGCCGACATAGGGGATACAGACAAACGGACCGGTGTTGTATGGGTTGCGGCAGACCGCCAGCGACTTTGCAAGGAAGTCGTTGTCGGGGCCCGGGACCCCAAGCTTGGCGAAATAGGGGCTCAGATCCTCGAGATGACCATTTTCGGCAAAGAATGGAATCCACGGGTCGTCCATCAGTACGATGTCGAAAGCGCCCGATTTTGTCTGGCCGGCATTCGCCGCCTTCTCGAAGACATTGGCATAGGGCGCCTGGACGATTTCAACCTTCGAGCCTTTCAATTTCGAGTAGTCCCCGGCAGCGGCGGTAAGGCCGTTGCCTTCGCTGCCCGACGGCACCAGGACCGTGATGTCGGCCCACGCGACGCCATTGATCGCCAGCGCGGACGTCGCAATAGCCAAGGTGAGAAACAATCTGCGGAGCATTGTACACCTCCCATTCCGAGATGTTATCCCGAGGACTCTTTATCGGGGGGCTTCACCCTTTCCGACACAGCGGAAACGCGACCTCGAAACCCAAGCAAACCACTCTGCGAAAAGTCGAAACGTCGCTCGGCATCTCATCCTCGAGCGAGTTGCAAATTTTACCACATCAGAGGCTTTATTTAGAGTGTTTGCATCAGCTTTTTTTGGATTTTTCCCGGTCGTCACCGCAGTTCCAGGATCGGCTTTCCGACGTCCGACGCTGTCTGATGAAGGAATAGCGGCAACATCAGACACTGTGCTCAAGAGACCATCTGTGACTTGAGGCGTCGCTCTCGCAAGCTGAGCGGACCGCACGAGCGAAAGTTCACTTTGCGTTCGTATTCTTGTGGCGCACGCCTGCGACGCTTTTCTTTCTCTTTGTGATTTCTGCCATATATTAGAAATCATGAGCGTTCCGCAGGTGGTAGCGCTGAGTTTGAAGCGTTGGCGGTGGCTGCCGCCAATCCTGGTCTTGTTGTTCTCGCTGCTCTCAGCTCTTGGCATCTTGACACTATCGGCGGCGGCGCAATCCAATCGCGTAGCGGTCGTTCTCAAGGTAAACGGCGCCATCGGGCCTGCAACAGCAGATTATGTGACGCGGGGCCTTCAGCGTGCCGGTGCACATGGAGCGGGCCTGATTATCCTTGAGATCGACACACCCGGTGGCCTTGACACCTCCATGCGGAACATCATTCGCGCGATCCTTGCCTCGCCCGTGCCTGTCGCCTGCTTCGTCGCACCGAGCGGTGCACGCGCTGCCAGCGCCGGCACCTATATTGTCTACGCATGCCACATTGCGGCGATGGCGCCAGGCACCAACCTGGGAGCGGCGACACCGATCGCGCTCGGCGTAAACCCTTTTGGCGGCGATACGAAACCCGAAAAGGAACCGGGCAAGCAAGATGACAAGCAAGCCGAGGCTCCAGGCAGCGCCAGCGACAAAAAAATCATTAACGACGCGGTGGCCTATATTCGCGGGCTTGCGGAACTGCGCAATCGCAACGCCGACTGGGCAGAGCGGGCCGTGCGGGAAGGCGCAAGCCTATCATCAACTGCTGCCGTGCGTGAACATGTCATTGATTTCACGGCAGTTGATGTCAACGATTTACTTGCGCAGACACAGGCGCGCGTGGTGCGGGTCGGTCAGACGGACATCCCGCTCGCTACGACCGGTTTAGCCGTGCAGGAATTCGAACCGGACTGGCGCACACGCCTGCTTTCGGTGATTACCGATCCGAACATTGCAATCATCCTGATGATGGTCGGCATCTATGGTCTGATCTTCGAATTTCTTGCGCCTGGGACGATGCTTCCCGGCACGATCGGCGGCATCTGCCTCCTTCTTGGTCTCTATGCCTTGGCATTGCTCCCGGTGAGTTTTGCCGGCATTGGGCTTATTGTCCTCGGCGTAGGATTGACGGTGGCAGAGATACATTCGCCAAGCTTCGGCGCCCTGGGCATTGGCGGCGGGGTCGCCGTGATCCTGGGCGCAACCATTCTGTTTGATACGGATATGCCAGGCCTTCAGGTTTCGCGCCCCGTATTGGGCGCCATCGCTCTTTCATGCCTCACCTTCAGCCTTCTCGTTGCTCGCCTCGCATTTACCTCCCGGTGGCGCAACGTCGCGACTGGCGCTGAGCAGATGATCGGTATTTCGGGCGAGGTCGAGAGTTGGGCTGGAGCCGCGGGTTACGTCATCGCGCATGGTGAGCGCTGGAAGGCGATTTCCACCGATGCGCTTGCCACCGGGGACGCTGTCAGCGTGATAGCCCGCAAGGGGCTGACGCTCGAGGTCGAGAGGCGCCCCAACGAGACCTAGCGGCCTTTAGAAAGCAGGAGAAGACGTTATGGCCATGTTTGCAGATCTTGCCTTTTATCTTGTGGCGATCCTTATCTTGCTCGTCATCATTGCATCCGCAGTCAAGATCCTGCGGGAATACGAACGCGGCGTTGTTTTCACGCTTGGCCGCTTCACCGGCGTCAAGGGACCCGGCTTGATACTTCTCGTCCCCTACGTCCAGCAAATGATACGGGTCGACTTGCGCACGCGCGTACTCGACGTCCCCAGCCAGGACGTTATCTCTCATGACAATGTCTCGGTCCGCGTCAGCGCCGTGATCTACTTCAGGGTCATCGATCCCGAGAAGTCGACGATACAGGTCGAGGACTTCATGATGGCGACGAGCCAGCTTGCGCAGACGACGTTGCGCTCGGTGCTCGGCAAGCACGACCTCGACGAGATGCTGGCAGAACGTGACAGGCTCAACCTGGACATTCAGGAAATCCTTGACGCTCAAACGGATGCCTGGGGCATCAAGGTCGCCACAGTCGAGATCAAGCATGTCGACATCAACGAATCGATGATCCGCGCCATTGCCCGCCAAGCGGAAGCCGAACGCGAGCGCCGCGCCAAGGTAATCAATGCCGAGGGTGAGCAGCAGGCAGCTGCAAAGCTGCTTGAAGCGGCCGAAATACTCGCCAAACAGCCAGAGGCCATGCAACTTCGTTACTTAAGCACCTTAAACGTCATTGCCAGCGAGAAGAGCTCAACGATCTTGTTTCCCTTTCCGATGGAGCTCGGCAATCTCATGTCCGCCAAACCGAAATAGCCAATCGTTTAGGTTCGACCCGTTCGTGATTCTGCCGGATAGCGCCCCTCGGCACCAAGTGTGATAACGCCATGCGCTCAGCGCACCGCCTTGACACCCTCGAGGATCAGGGTGGTGGCGATGTCGGCATATTCGTCTCGGCTGACCGGACCGCCGGGACGAAACCACATATAGACCCAGTTCATCATGCCGAAGAGCGACATGGTCACTGGCATCAGCAGCGGCTTGTTCGCATTGAGATCCGGGTTGATCTCGATGATGGCATTGGAGAAGCGCTTGACGATCCGGCGTTCGATGGCCCGCAGCTCGTCGAGCTGTTCGGGGGAAAGCGCGCTGGTGCCGTTCAGTTGCACCTTGTGCTCATTGTCGGCGCCACGATAGTTTTCCAGCACCTGGCGAACGAGGACCCGCAATCGCTCCTGAGGAGAGATTGTGGGTTTATCTGCTGCAGCAACGGCAGCTTCCAGTTCCTCGAGATGGTTGCGAATGATATCGAAGATCAGCGCATCCTTGCTCGGATAATAATGGTAAAGCAGGGCTTTGGAAACGTTGCTGCGCGAGGCGATATGAGCCATGGAGGCTTTCTCCATCCCCATCTCGGCAAAGACGGCAGCGGCGCTGCTAAGGAGGCTGCGTTGTTTCTCTTCAAAGTCGATCGCGCGCGTTCGTGCCATGTGATCCTGTGTTCCTGTTCTTCCTCCGCGCCCTCCACGCGACGAGCTCGTGACGGCTCTTGAATCCGTGCTTCCCGGAATGATCGCCATGCCGGGAAGCGATCGCTTTTATTCCTTTGGTCGGTTGTCGACGACCCGTTTTGCCTTGCCCTCGGACCGAGCGACTCCACCCGGGTCGCGAATCTCGATCTTTGTGGTAACACCAACGACACTCTTGATGTAGTGGGCAAGGGATTTTGCCGAGGAAGCGCGGGCAATTTCGTCGGCGGCCTCAGGCGTACATTCGACATGGACGGTCATCTGGTCCATGCGGCCGGACCGGCTGAGCTCGATCTGGAAATGCGGGGCGAGCCCCTGACACTTCAGGATCTGCTCTTCGATCTGCGTTGGGAAGACGTTGACGCCGCGAAGGATCATCATGTCGTCGCAGCGGCCGGTGATCTTTTCGATGCGCCTCATGGAGCGCGCCGTGCCAGGCAGCAGGCGCGTCAGATCGCGGGTCCGGTAACGGATGATCGGCAGGCCTTCCTTGGTCAGTGTGGTAAAGACCAGTTCGCCCATTTCGCCATCGGGAAGAACCGCACCCGTCGCCGGATCGATGATCTCCGGATAAAAGTGGTCTTCCCAGATGTGCAGTCCGTCCTTGGTCTCGACGCACTCACTGGCAACGCCTGGGCCCATCACTTCCGAGAGGCCATAGATATCGACCGCATGCATGTCGAACGACTGCTCGATTTCCTGGCGCATCGCATTTGTCCAAGGCTCGGCGCCGAAGATACCGACCGCCAGCGAGCTTTCGCGCGGATCGATCCCCTGCCTGCGGAACTCGTCGAGGATCGAGAGCATGTAGGAGGGGGTCACCATGATGATGCGCGGCCTGAAATCCTCAATCAAAGTGACCTGCCGCTCCGTCATGCCACCCGACATCGGCACGACAGTACAGCCAAGCCGCTCGGCGCCGTAATGAGCGCCAAGGCCACCGGTAAAGAGCCCATAGCCATAGGCAACATGCACCATATCGCCAGGACGGCCGCCGGCGGCCCGGATCGAGCGCGCCACCATATCGGCCCAGGTGTCGATATCCTTTTGGGTGTAACCGACGACGGTCGGCTTGCCTGTCGTGCCCGAAGACCCATGAATGCGAACCAGTTTTTCCCGCGGCACGGCAAACATGCCGAATGGATAGGTGTCACGAAGATCCTTCTTCGTCGTGAAGGGGAATTTCGCCAGATCGGCCAGCGACTTCAAATCCGAGGGACGGACGCCTGCCTCGTCAAATCGCGCACGGTAGAAGGACGAGTTCTCGTAGGCATGGCTCAGCGACCATTTCATCCGCTCAAGCTGAAGCGCAGCGATCTCGTCGCGCGAGGCAGTCTCGATTGCGTCGAGATCGCCGGGGCGGGGTGATAGGTCTTCCATGTCTGTCTCCTCCGAGATGAGCGGCCGGCGGCTTCACGCCTTTTCCGGCAAAAGGGTGCCCTTGACGGTGCGCGAGTGGCCGCGAAATTCGGCTATGTTCTCGCCGTTCTGATTGGTCACGTTGATGTCGTAAATGCCGCCACGGCCGCGCCGCGAAACCTCACGCGCACAAGCTGTCAACCGGTCGCCGGCAAGGGCCGGCGCGATATAGGTAACCGAGCAGTGCTGCCCGACCGTCCGCTGGTTGTAGGTGTTGCAGGCAAAGGCGAAGGCGGAATCGGCCAGCGTAAAGATATAGCCGCCATGGCAAATTCCGTGGCCGTTGGTCATCTCCGGCTTGATGACCATGGAGATCACAGCCATCCCGGGCGCCACGCGTTCCATGACCATGCCGAGATGACGGGTGGCGTTATCCTCGCGCCACATGGCATCCGCGCAAGCATCGGCAAGCTCCTGCGCCGTCGCGACGATCCTGTCGGTCATTGTCCCTTGTACTCCGGCTTGCGCTTTTCCAGGAACGCGGCCACGCCCTCGGCGTAGTCCGCGCTGCGTCCGGCCTCGCGCTGCAGGTCGCGTTCGAGCTCGAGCTGCTCATCCAGCGAATTCTTTGCCGCGGCCTGAATGGCACGCTTGGTCATGCCGAGGCCGAGTGTCGGTCCAGCCGCGAGTTTCGTCGCAAGAGCCTCGGCCTCGGCAAGAAGTGCCGCATCGTCGACCGCCTTCCAGATCATGCCCCAGCTCGCCGCCGTTTCCGCGTCCAGAGGTTCAGCTGTTAGTGCCAGCGCCTTGGCGCGCGCTTCACCAAGCAGCCTGGGCAGGCTCCAGGTGCCGCCGGAATCCGGCACCAGACCGATCTTGGCAAAGGCCTGAATGAAACGCGCCGAGCGGGCGGCCAATGTGATGTCGCAAGCAAGCGCGATATTGGCGCCGGCACCTGCGGCAACGCCGTTCACGGCACAGATGACCGGCTTTTCCAGCGTCCTGATCAGACGGATCAGCGGGTTGTAGAAAAGCTCGATCGTGCGTCCAAGGTCCGGTGCCGCCCCACCCTTGCGCGGATCGCGATCGCCAAGATCCTGCCCTGCGCAGAAGCCGCGACCGGCACCGGTCAGAAGCACAGCCCGCACGGACGCATCCTGATGCGCGCGTTCGAAGCCTGCCCGCAGCGCCAGATGCATCCCCTCGTTGAACGCATTGAGCTTGTCGGGCCGGTTGAGCGTCAGCGTAAGGACGCCATCGGCAAACGCCGATAGGACGGTGTCGGATTCGGACATGTTTCCTCCAGTTCCGCCAGGATCGGGCGGCTCATGAAAAAACTCTTGCATAAACCGACCGGCCGGTCAATTATAAATCCACAGCATGAGAGGAACATGTGATGGATGCCCTTTTCGACCGCCACCAGCCGACACTTGCCGCAGCTTTGCAGGCGACGCAAGACCGCGGCTACTGGTCGGCCTATCCTGAAACCCCAAGCGGCAAGATTTATGGCGAAGCCGCTAAGGACGATGGCCTCGCATCCTACAATGCTCGGCTCGGCAAGCCTTTTGCTTTGTCGGGTCATCCTGAGACGGCGCAGATCGGCGCGGAGGTTTCGCCATTCGGCCCGCCGCTCTGCATCACCTATCCGGCTACCGATGTCGAAACCCTGATTGCCGCCTCGCAGGCTGCGGCACCCGCATGGGCGGATACCTCGGTTAAGACACGCGTCGGTATCTGCCTTGAAGTTCTGGCCCGCCTTAATCGCATCAGCTTCGAAATCGCCAATGCCGTGATGCACACGACGGGACAGGCTTTTGCCATGGCTTTTCAGGCTGGCGGACCGCATGCTCAGGACCGTGGCCTTGAGGCCGTTGCCTATGCCTTTTCGGAAATGACCCGCACGCCGACGCAGGCCATCTGGACCAAACCACAGGGAAAAGCCGAGCCGATCGTTCTCGAAAAGCACTGGCGGATCGTGCCGCGCGGCGTGTCGCTGGTGATCGGCTGCCAGACTTTTCCGACATGGAACAGCTATCCCGGCCTGTTTGCCAGCCTGGCAACGGGCAATACGGTCATCGTCAAACCACATCCGGGCGCGATCCTGCCGCTGGCGATCACCGTTTCGGTTATCCGGCAGGTGCTTGCCGAAGAGCGATTTGACGCCAATATCGCGCTTCTTGCAGCCGATGCGCCGGGGGCCGAAATCACCCGCGATCTCGTTGAGAACGATGCGGTGTCGATCATTGATTACACGGGCTCGAACAGCTTCGGCGATTGGGTGCGCCGACATGCTGGAAAAGCTCAGGTCTACACGGAAGAGGCGGGCGTCAATTCGATCGTCGTCGCTGCCACCGACGATTTCACAGGCATGTGCGCCAACATCGCCTTCTCGCTCTCGCTCTACAGCGGCCAGATGTGCACCGCGCCGCAGAACATCTACGTCCCCAGGAACGGCATCGAGACGAACGACGGTCACAAGAGCTTTGACGAGGTTTTGGTGGGCATGGTTGCGGCGATCGACAAGTTGCTTGTCGATACGGCGCGCGCCGCCGGCATCTGCGGCGCGATCGCCAATCCGGCAACCATGGCCCGGATCGAGGCCGCTCGTGGCCTCGGAAGGATCGTTCGCGATTCTGCCTCGATCAACGCAGGAGATCAGCACACGGCAACGCCCCTGATCCTTGCGGTCGATGCCGACAGGACGGATGTGCACGAGGAAGAGCGGTTCGGCCCGATCGCCTTTATCGTCGGCGTTGCGGATGCCACCGATGGCATCGAAAAGGCGGCAAGCCTTGCCCGTCGCAAGGGTGCCATCACGGCGGCGCTCTACGACACCGACGAAGGCCGAATCGATACTGCCGTGGACGCCTTTGCCAAAGCCGGCGTCAACCTTTCGATCAATCTGACCGGCGGCATCTTTGTCAACCAGAGTGCTGCGTTTAGCGATTTTCACGTCACCGGCGCCAACCCGGCAGGCAATGCCAGCCTGACCGATACCGCCTTCGTGGCGAACCGATTCCGCACCGTCATGTGGCGCCGCCCAAAGGCGGCTGGCCGGATTACAATGTAGGGGCCAGCGCAGGACCTGATCGCCGACTAAGGCATTCGCGTAGCTTACCTGGGGAGATGACATCATGACCGTCACCATCGAACGCAACAGCGACATTGCCGTCATCGCCATTGACAACCCGCCCGTCAACGCTCTGTCGCATGCGGTGCGGCAGGATCTGTGGAATGCTGCCGAGACGCTGGATACCGATCCCTCGGTGCGAGCAGTGGTGCTGATCTGCGAGGGCAGAACGTTCATTGCCGGTGCTGATGTCAACGAATTCGGCAAGCCGCCGATGCCCCCTCACCTTCCTGATCTCGTCGCTCGTATCGAAACAGCGACAAAACCATGGATAGCTGCAATTCATGGCAGTGCGCTCGGTGGCGGGCTCGAGGTGGCGCTCGGCTGCCGTTTTCGCGTAGCCGTGCCATCGGCAAGCGTCGGTCTACCCGAAGTCCTGCTCGGCATCGTTCCGGGTGCTGGGGGTAGCGTGCGCCTGCCGCGGCTGATTGGACCGGCGCTCGCAACGGAGATGGTCACAACAGGCACATCGGTGGCAGCGCCGAAGGCCAGATCACAGGGGTTGATCGACGCCGTCGTTGAGGGTGATCTGGAAAAGGGCGCGATCGATTTTGCGCGCGCGGCTGCGGATCAATCGCTTCCACTTCCACTGCGCCAACGAAGCGTGCCAGTCGTTGACCCAAGCTTCTGGGAAACAACCTCAAAAGCTGTCGCCAGCCGCGCCAAGCGCGAAGATGCGCCGCTTCGTGCTCTTGCCTGCGTGCGCAAGGCGGCAGAGGCCGATTTTGACACCGCCATGGCCTTCGAGCGCCAGACGTTTCTCGAACTGCGCGGCTCGCCCCAGGCTGCCGCCCTGCGCCATGTTTTCTTCGCAGAGCGCAGCGCGCCACGTCCCCCAGAGCTTGCTGGTATTGAACCGCGCCCGATCCGTTCTGCCGCGGTCATCGGCGGCGGCACCATGGGAGCAGGGATTGCCGCGGCCCTTCGCGATGCGGGTCTGCCCGTCACGCTCGTAGAACGCGACGAAGTGGCGGTCGAGCGGGGGCTATCTAACCTACGCTCGATTTTTGAAAGCTCCGTCAAGCGCGGCAGAATCACGTTTGAAACGGCGGCTGAACGTCTCTCCGGTATCATCGGTACGACCGACTACGGGCTCCTTGCTCGGACCGACATCGTCATCGAAGCGGTGTTTGAAGATCTCGACGTGAAGCGTGAGGTCTTCGGCAAGCTTTCGACAGCCTGCCATTGCGATGCCGTGCTCGCAACGAACACCTCCTACCTCGATCCCGAGCAGATAGCGGCCGGCATCAAGCACCCCGAGCGCTTTGTCGGGCTGCATTTCTTCAGCCCGGCACACGTCATGAAGCTGCTGGAGATCGTGCCGACAGCTCAAACCACTCCCGCAACACTTGCGACGGGTTTCGCGCTCGCCCGCATGCTGAAGAAGATCCCGGTGCGAGCCGGCATCTGCAATGGCTTTATCGGGAACAGGATCCTGAAAGTCACCCGCGCCCAGGCCGAGCGCCTGTTGCTATCAGGCGCGACACCACAGGCGGTCGATACGGCCATGCGTGCCTTTGGCCTTCCGATGGGCCCATTCGAGGCGCAGGACCTCGGCGGCCTTGACATTGCCGCTTTCCAACGCAGGGCGGCGCGCGCCCGCGGCGAGACCCCCTTCGCGCCGATCGCGGACCGGCTTTGCACGCTGGAACGCTTCGGGCAGAAAAGCGGCGGCGGCTGGTACGACTACGCGAAAGGCGAGCGCACTCCTCAGCCCTCGGAAATCGTCGCCAGCATTATTGCCGAGGAAGCCCGGGAAACGTCGCAGCAAGAGTGGGATGAAGCCCGCATCATCGACTGCATCGCCTTACCGATGGTCAACGAGGCCGCGAAGATCCTGCACGAAAAGGTCGCGCTAAGAGCTGGGGACATCGACCTCGTGGAAATCCATGGATATGGCTTCCCGCGCTGGCGTGGTGGTCTCATGCATTACGCTGAAGAGCGCGGACTTGCTGGCGTTGTTGCCGCACTTGAAACATTGGCCGCCGAAGACCTCGCCGAACCGCCGTCTGATCTGCTGCGCCGGAGCGCAGAAGGTGGTCGATTCGTGTCCAGGGACTAATTTAATGCCCAGCGCGTTGATATGCTTTCCTTAGCGCAATATCCCCGTTTGCATTGAAGCCCTTTCTTGATAGCGACAGGATGCAGCAGGCAAGTTCCGTTGAGAAGTGCACCTCTTGCAACGAAGCACAAGCTTTCCGGCTGACCGCCTTTAAGATGTATGAGCCCGGCCGGTTTTCAGACGGCTGGTGAACTATTGCCATGAAGGCAAGGACACGCTTGAGTCCGTTGGCCTATCATGGCAACAACGTGCCGAAGCCACCGGCGGTCGGCGTCGTAACGGTTACGGCTTCGCCCGCTTCCAAGACTGTCTGATCGCTCGCCCTCAATGTATCAACACGACCATCCAGACGTCGAACCGTCGTGGATCCGGCTTCCCCGTCGTGACCACCATTGCAGCCCTTGGGCGGCCGGTTGCGGTGGGACGACAGGATTGCGCATTCCATCCGTTCGAGAAAACGGATCGTCCGTTTTGTGCCGTCGCCAGCGTTCCAGTTTCCCCTGCCCCCAGAGCCTTCCCGAATATGAAAGTCTTCGAGCAGGACCGGAAAGCGAAGCTCAAGTACTTCGGGATCCGTTAGCCGGGAATTGGTCATGTGGGTATGAACGCCGGACGTCCCGGCAAAGGCTCGACCGCTGTTCATATGGCCCGCCGGCGATCCAGAGCAGATCGTTTCGTAATATTGATAGAGATCATTGCCGAAGGTCAGATTGTTCATTGTCCCCTGGGCGTTGGCCATCGCTCCCATCGCCCCGAAAAGCGCGTTCGTAACGTGCTGCGAGGTCTCCACGTTGCCGGCCACGACAGCGGCGGGATAAGCGGGCTTCAACATGCAGCCGTCCGGAATGACGATCCTGATCGGCCTGAGGCAGCCGGCGTTCATCGGGATATTATCCTCGACCATCACGCGAAAAGCGTAAAGCACAGCAGCTCGTGTTACGGGTTCCGGAGCATTGAAATTATTCTTCTCAACTTTCGATGTGCCGGTGAAATCGACCGTCGCCTCGCGCTTATCTCGGTCGATCGTAATCCTCACCTTGATAGTCTGGCCGCTGTCGGTCGGATAGCTGTATTCAGAAGCATCAGGAAGGCGTTCGAGGACGCGGCGCACACTCTCTGCCGCATTATCCTGGACATGGCCCATATATGCCTCAACGACGGAAAGCCCGAAATGAGCGACCATCTTGCGCAGTTCTGCCACACCCTTCTCGTTCGAGGCGATCTGCGCCTTGATATCACCGATGTTCTGTTGCGGATTGCGGGCAGGATAGGGATGTCTGGTCAAGAGATCGTGTAACTGCCTCTCGCGAAACTCACCGCGATCGACGAGCTTGAAGTTGTCGAAGAGAATTCCCTCCTCGTCGACCGTCGTCGCAAGTGGCGTCATGGACCCAGGCGCGGTTCCCCCGATATCGGCATGATGACCGCGAGACGCGACATAAAACAATATGTCGTGCCCTATATCATCGAAGACAGGCGTCACAACGGTAATGTCGGGCAAGTGCGTGCCACCATTGTAAGGTGCGTTCAATGCGAAAACGTCGCCGGGTCGAATAGTGCCTTGGTTCAAGTGGATGATGGCTTCCACCGATCGGTCCATTGACCCAAGATGCACCGGCATGTGTGGAGCATTGGCAACCAAAGCCCCGGTACGATCAAAAACTGCACAGGAAAAATCGAGACGCTCCTTTATGTTAACGGAGTAGGCGGTGTTTTGGAGCGTCACGCCCATCTGCTCTGCAATTGACATGAAAAGATTGTTGAAGACCTCCAGCATGATTGGATCCGCCTCCGTTCCCAACGCTGCGGGATTTCGCTTCTTCTCGGTCCTGCGCAGCAACACATGGTCTTTGGCGGTGATCGCCGCTTGCCAGCCTGGCTCCACGACAATCGTCTGATTGGCTTCAATGATCAGCGCTGGGCCGGCAATCATAGCTCCTGGCGCCTGATTGGCGCGCCGGAAGACGCCCGCATCCTGCCATGAGCCATCGACGAAGATACGACGGCTCTCGTCTGCAACTACAAGCCTGCGATCCATCACTTGGTCGCTTTCCTCATGCGTGGCGCTGCTTCCATCCGTGCCTTCAACACCCACAGAATCGACGATGATTGTCTTTCCATCATAGATGAATCCGAATTGCGCCTTATGCGCGCGTTCGAAATTGCTTCTTGCGCCATCGATGGATCCATCTTCGAAATTCACCGGCAGCGTCGTATCCGTTCCGTCATAGCGGATGTGCAAAACAGGCCTGAAATCGATTGCATCTCTCGCGATCCCTTGGGCCGCGAGGTCCCCAGCGACTTCACTGCTCAGCGAAGCGATCAGTTCATCAATCGCCGGCTTGGCCTGATCGGATACGGGCTTCAGCAGCGCCTGCTGGCGGGAGGCAAAGACCGATGACAGACCCATGCCATAAGCCGACAATAACCCCGAGTATGGATGGATGAGGACGGCCGACATGCCAAGCGCATCGGCAACGAGGCAGGCATGTTGGCCACCGGCACCGCCGAAACAATTCAGCAAGTAGCCGGTGACGTCATAGCCACGCTGCACGGAGATCTTCTTGATTGCATTGGCCATGTTCTCGACGGCGATCCTGATGAAGCCTGCAGCCACGCTTTCAGGGGTATGTCCGCCGCCGGCCTCGGCGGCAAGTGTCTGAAATTTCTCGTGGACGACAGCGGCGTCGAGCGGCTGATCCTGGTTCGGACCAAAAATTGGCGGAAATAGATCCGGCTGCAGCTTGCCTAACATGACATTTGCGTCGGTCACCGCCAATCCGCCGCCCCGGCGATAGCAGGCCGGCCCCGGATTGGCGCCAGCAGAGTCCGGGCCGACGCGAAAGCGACCGGCGTCGAAGTGGAGGATCGAGCCGCCGCCGGCTGCAACCGTGTGGATCCGCATCATCGGCGCGCGCACCCGCACGCCCGCAACTTCGGTGTCAAACGCGCGCTCGTATTCGCCATCGTAGTGGGCTACGTCAGTTGACGTGCCGCCCATATCGAAACCGATTACTTTGTGGAAACCGGCAAGTTTTGCGGTTTCCACCATGCCGACCACGCCGCCCGCTGGACCAGACAAAAGCGCGTCTTTGCCCTGAAACAGGTCAGCAGCAGTCAATCCGCCGGATGACATCATGAACTTCAGTCGCGGCGCACGGTCCGTGGATTTGTCGATGCCGAGCTCCGCAGCGACCTGCTGTACGTAGCGCGATAGAATCGGAGAGAGGTACGCATCAACAACCGTCGTATCTCCCCGTCCCACGAGTTTGATCAAAGGCGAAACTTGATGGCTGACGGAGACCTGCCGAAATCCAATTGACCTGCAAAGTTCGGCAACCGCATCCTCGTGTTGCGGATACGTCCAGGAATGCATGAAGACGATGGCCACGGCATCGATACCGTCGGATTTGGCCGCCTCGATCTTATCCTTCACTGCCAAAAGGTCGAGCTGGACTTCGATCGAGCCGTCCGCGCGAACGCGTTCATCCACTTCGATAACACGTTCATAGAGCTGCTCCGGAAGAACGATCTCCTTCGCGAAAATATCCGGCCGCGCCTGATAGGCGATACGCAGAGCGTCCCGAAAGCCCTTGGTGATGAGAAGCAGGACCCTGTCACCTTTACGTTCGAGAAGCGCGTTGGTGGCTACCGTCGTCCCCATGCGGACATCGCCTATCAGCCGGAACGAGATGGCTTCTCCATCTGGGACACCGAGAAGGTCACGGATACCTTGGATGGCGGCGTCGCGATAAGCTTCGGGATTTTCCGACAGAAGCTTGCGTGGGTGGAGGCTGCCGTCAGGAGCGCGCCCGATCACATCCGTAAAGGTACCGCCACGATCGATCCAGAAATCCCAAGCACCATCCGTCATTTGCCGCCCACCCTTGGTAGCCCTTCCTAAAAAGCTTCAATTGCTGTAATTTGCCGATAAAATATCGACAAATTGTGAGTGACGCAAATATGAAAAGTGGCGAGCATTCCATCGGGCCGGTCGTGTCGGCGTCTCACCTCGCAGAAGGCGCGATGCCGGCGCTATCAGAGATGGAATTTGCATTGACGGTTGCTGGCAATGCATTTCAGCGATGGATCATCCGATGCATGGCGGCAGCAGGCGCGCCTGGCCTTCAGCCCACAGACGTGCTCATCCTGCATGCTGCCAATCATCGCAGCCGCGAAAAAACCCTCGCTGACATCGCTGTCATGTTCAACATCGAGGACACGCATATCGTGACCTATGCAGTGAAGAAGCTGCAATCACTTGGCCTGGTCGAAAGCGGCAGACGCGGCAAGGAAAAGACGATACGGGTTACCAGCGAGGGCGAGAAGGTCTGCCGTCACTATCATGAGGTGCGCGAAGCTCTTCTGGTCTCCGGAATGAAGTCGCTGGCAATTGATGAAGAGGCTATGAGCCAGTTTGCGGCCCTTATGCGGCTTCTATCCGGTCAATACGACCAGGCTGCGCGAGGCGCGGTCAGTCTGTAGCCAATAAGATGGGTGGCGCGGCAATTGCCGCATTGAGGTTTGCAAGAATCTGCCGTAGAGCTTCTTGCCAACTGGAGGAGCAAAGGCTGAGGTCGGTCGTGAATCCGAGATTTACAGGGTGGTTCGTGCGGGTCATCTGCGCGATAGCACTTCTGTCGCTGGGCTTCTCCCATCAAGTCCCAGGCGTCGCGCGTGGCGCATTAGCTTCCGCAGAGTTGACCGAGTACGTTCTGCCGGATGGCACATTGCCTGTCATCTGCACTGACGGCAGCAAGCGCACTGTCGACCACCATGGAAAAGTGCATGGCCATGGCTGTGAGGCATGCCGCATTGCTGCCTCGACGCTCCTGCCGTTGCCCGATTTGGCCGACGTCGTAAGGCTTCGGATCGACACCGACGTCACTCTACCCTCGATGAGGGAGGCGAGGAACGAGGAGCCGTTTCCGCCCAACAGAGGGCCGAGAGCTCCACCACAGATCCCGGTTTTCGGGTAGACCTGAGCCGCGGTCGACACCGTGACATCAGTCCATTGCCAATCGTCATTCGCCGGTGCGCCGGTCGACCGCGTGGCGGATCCCGTCGTTTCGTTTTCATTCACACAGGCCGTCAAAGAGGTTGGCATGATCCGCTCACCCACGCGACGGCCAAAACCGAGAATAGCCTCATGAAAAACCTTAGAACCTTCATCGCGAGCCTCCTGTTTGCCGGTCTTTTTGTTACATTTGCCGCGGCCAATGACATCAAGGTCGGCGACATCGACATCGGCCACCCACACGCGCGGGCCATGGTGCCAGGCGCTAAGGTCGGCGGCGGCTACCTGAAGCTGACCAACACGGGTTCTGTCGACGACAAGCTGGTCAGCATCACGTCGGATCGGGCCGCGACAACCGAAGTCCATCAGATGAGCGTCAATAATGGCGTGATGACCATGCGCCCCGTTGCCGGCGGGCTCGTCATTCCAGCCGGTCAGACCGTCGAGCTGAAACCTGGCGGCTTCCACGTCATGTTCATGGGCGTGAAAAAGCCCTTCAAGGAGGGCGAGATGATCAAGGCAACCCTGACATTCGAAAAGGCGGGCTCCGTCGATATAGAGTTTGATGTGGAAAGCGCCGGTGGCGCCGGCTCCAAGGATCACCACTCCGACATGGGCGGGATGGATATGTCCAAACCGCAGTAGATGCCGCGACCAGCAGGCTGGCGCGCACTATCGCATCGGAACCATGACAAAAATATGAGATAGGAACATGTCCCTACGTTCACGCTTTACCGCTCTGTCCGCCCTTGCACTCGTCGGCTTTGCCGGGCAGGCTTTCGCACACGCTCATCTTACTGAGAGCGTGCCTGCCGATAAGGCAACGGTCGCAACCTCCCCAGACGAACTCGATCTGCACTTTTCCGAAGGGCTCGATGTCAAGTTCTCCGGCGTGAAAATCATCGGGCCGGACAAGGCTTTGGTGAAGACAGGTGATGCTATGCTGACGGATGAAGGCCAGACCCTGACGGTTCCCCTTCCGGTAAAGCTCGCCCCCGGCGCTTACAAAGTGCAATGGCACGTCCTGTCGACGGACGGTCATAAGAGCACGGGTGCTTACGACTTCACGGTCAATCCGTGACCCCAGACGCTGCGCTCATCCTGTGCCGCTTCCTGAGCTACGGCTCAGCCGTGTTTCTGTGGGGCGCATCAGCCTATATCTGCTGGATTGCGCCTGCAGACCTGGCGGCACGGGTGAGCCTGCGGCTCCGCCATTGCTATGCCCTCGCAACGCTTCTGATCATCGGTGCGACCGTATCACTACTCCCGGTGCAAACGGCAATGATCGGCGAGGGCTGGACCGACGCGTTTGCACCACAAATGCTGCTCTCCGTCCTTACAGGAACCAGTGTGGGGCAGGCCTGGATTGCCCAAGCTGGTGCCACCAGTCTCCTCATCGCATCGTACCTGACAACAGGCCGGTTTAGATATCGCGCCAGCGCGGTCGGCGCCGGATTACTCCTCATCAGCCTGGCGATCGCCGGCCATGCGGCGATGAACAGCGGCTGGTTACGCGTGATACACCACGTCAACGATGGCCTTCATCTCCTGTCAGGAGGCGCCTGGCTCGGGGCTTTGGCGCCTATCGTCGTCACCTTGCCGATGCTGACAGACGTGCGATGGCAGAACGATGCACGAACCGCGCTCATGCGGTTTTCCACTGTGGGCCATTTCGCGGTGACACTCGTCATCACAACCGGCGTCATCAATACGGCCCTGATCGTCGGATCCGCTCCGCTGGATTGGCAGCTCGAGTATCAGTTTCTGCTCAGCATCAAGATCCTGATCGTGTTCGTTTTGGTCGCGCTTGCGATAGGCAATCGCTACGTTCTTGTTCCGAGGCTTGCCCGCAACCCGTCATTGCAGCCGCTCATGTGGGCGACTGGCACCGAAATCGTGCTGGGGTTCGCCGTCCTTGGCCTGGTTTCTGTGTTCGGCGTGCTGCAGCCAACTTGAACCGACTCGACGTTTGGAACGTGACCTACGTCAAATGACGGTGTCGCCGCTTTTTTTCTTTATCCTCTTGATCCGGCGTGCCATTTTCGATGCCGACCGCACAAAGTAGGAGCCGCCCATGTTCTCAAAACTCTCAAAATTTAACGCCGCCCTCGCGGCTTGCGTCCTTGCTCCGTCACTCGCCTTCGCCCACACCAGCATTGTACAAACGGTTGGTTTCGTTCACGGTTTCACTCACCCTGTCTCAGGGCTCGATCACGTCCTCGCGATGGTTCTTGTCGGCGTTCTCGCCTGGCAGCTTGGCGGCCGTGCGCTCTGGCTCGTTCCGACGACTTTTGTCTTGGTGATGGCTGTCGGCGGCGCGCTGGGTATGGTGGGAATTTCGTTACCCTTTGTCGAAGCCGGTATCGCTTTCTCCGTCATCATTCTCGGAGCCATTGTCGCGCTCGGTATCCGTGCTCCCGTTGCCATCGCCGCAGGGAGCGTCGGCCTCTTTGCAATCTTCCATGGACACACGCACGGCTCCGAAATGCCTGAAGCGGCCGGCGGCATTGCCTATGCGGCGGGCTTCATGCTGGCGACGGCGGCGCTGCACATTGCCGGCATTGCGCTCGGTTATCTGACCGGCAAGGCGAGCGACCAGCATGGCGCAATTGTCATGCGCTCGGCCGGCGGCATTGCTGCACTGGCTGGCGTGGGCCTCCTCACCGGCTTAATCTAGTCTTCTGGCTGCCGGTCAAGCACCGGGCGCCGGCCCTCAGCGACCGGACGAAGAAGGTGAATCCAGGCTATTCCTGCATCGGGTGGCTCAAAGGACTGGCGGAGCTTACAGGCGTGATTGCCGCGCGGGATCAGTTGGACGTTCAGGCGGCGTAAGCGCCGCGCCACCGCATCGAGCGATCACAACTACCGCCCCGCTGCGGAGCGCGCCGCGAGTGCATGCCTGAGCGAACGCTGTACGATCGAGGGCGTTGTCGGCTTGCTGACAACGCCCATCGCCCCTTGAACTCGTCCGACGACCGCCTCCGGGTTGCCGGTCATGAAAACCACCGTTACACCGAATTCCTCAACGAGACGCCGCCCGATTTCGGGGCCCGTCGCCCCGTCAGCAAGGTTGACATCGACAAACGCGATATCGGCCATGGGGGCAAGCGTCAACGCTTGCTCCTTGTCGGTTGCAAAACCGATCACGTCGAGCCCCATCTCCTTGACAGTCGATTCAAGGTCAATGGCAATGAGGAACTCGTCCTCAACGATCAAGACGCGTTGACTGGCAACCCCGTTTGTCCGTGGTTTGCTTTCGACATCGCTGCCCATAAATCGTCCCTTGTTCTACTCTTTTCACAACACTGATTACACTCAACTGCATGTTGACCGAGGGATAACGGCGTTTGGGTCGATATGTTCCGGGTTGGAGCAAAATAGCTCGGGGGCAAATCACTGTTAACATTGACAAATCGTTAATGGCAAAGCGCACTTCACGTAAGATCCCAGCTGATCTTGCCGGAATATCAACCGGTTGCCTTGAAGGCGAGAACGGATTTTCTGCGAAAATTGCGCAGAAATACCAACCTCAGGCTCTCTATTTTCGGCGGTTTTTGACAGCAATGCGAGGACAGGGGGCCGGGCAGACCGGCTTTTTCAGGGAAAGCCGGTGGCCATGTCGAGGTCTCCCGGATTGATCATGGTAACGATTGTACACGCTCCTCCACCAAACAAATCAAAAGCCGGCACCTCACGCCCATGTAGGCCCGCCGCGGCCGCCCTTTGGCTCATTCCGAAACAGCGCTTTGGTCGAGTTGACAACCGGTTGTGGAGTGCGGAGAGTGCACCCCCGGACCAGCGCCAGCACCTTTGGGGGACTTAATGTCTGTACGCGCGTTTTTTGCCATCGCTGCAGTTGCTCTCGCGTCGATCACCGCAAGCCTTCCGGCATTTGCGGCGGACACGAAACGCGAAATCCAGACAATCCAGGACGCGGACTACTTCGGCTTCGATTTGCGGACCGAACAGAACCTTACGTTGGATCAGTGCAAAGCTTCCTGCATCGGCGACAGGTCCTGCAAGGCCTTCACCTACAATCCGAAGGTGAAGTGGTGCTTCCTGAAGTCCGACTTCAGGACGATGAACGCATTCCCGGGCGCCATCGCTGGAAAGATCGTCGAGACCGCCGCCCAAAAGCAGGAGCCGGATATCGGCGCCGCTCCCCGCTTGAGCTTCCTGTCGGGCGATGTGATCCAACAGGCGCGCGACGACAAAGCCAATCTCGAAGTGGCCGACGATCAGCAGGGCCAGAGCGCCGACAGCCTGATTGCCAACGGCCGCCTCGACCTGACGGCAGGCAATGCGATCGACGCGGTGAAGTCTTTGCGCAGTGCACTGGCGCTTTCCCCCGACAATGCCGACCTTTGGCTGGAAACGGCGCGCGCCGGCGACAGCTTCGCCAAGACCGACGACAATAATGGCAGCGAGATCTACGGACAGGCGGTACTGGCCGCCGTCAATGGCTATGACTTGACACGGACAACCTCTGCCCGTGCCGAGGCGCTTTCCGTACTTGCCGCCGCACTCGACAAGAACACCAACTATCGCGCTGCCCTCAACGCCTACAAGGCAAGCCTGGCGCTGGTGAATTCCAAGGAGGTCCAGGCGGCCTTCCTGCAGCTGAAATCGACGCAAGGGTTTCGCGTCACCGAGCATACTGTCGACGCTGACAATGCAAGTCCGCGCGCCTGCGCGACGTTCTCCGAACCTCTCATCAAGACCCTGGACTATACGCCTTTCGTGACGCTGAACGGTGCTGCGCCCAAAGCGCTCGAAACCAAGGACAAGCAGGTCTGCATCGAAGGACTGACCCACGGCGAAAATTACAAGATCAGCTTCCGCACCGGCCTGCCCTCCTCGGTCGACGAGGTCCTCGAGGCTCCGGTCAACCTTGACATCTACGTCAAGGATCGTACGGCCAGCGTGCGCTTCACCGGCGACAGCTTCGTGTTGCCTTCGACCGCGCGACGCGGGATCCCGATCGTTTCCGTCAACATGACATCGGCCAACCTCAAGCTTTACCGTATCGGTGACCGTGGCATCGCACCGCTTTTGACGAGCTCGCAGTTCCTGACCCAGCTCGATGGCTACAGCGCACAGCGGATTGAAGACGAGAGTGGCGAACTGGTCTGGCAAGGCGCAATCGATATCGCCAACGATCTGAACAAGGACGTCGTCACGAGCTTCCCGGTGGACGAGGCACTGCCAGAGCGTAAACCGGGCGTCTATGTATTGACGGCAACGGCACAGAACGCCCCGGACCAGGACTGGAACGCCCAGGCAACGCAATGGTTTGTCGTTTCTGATATCGGGATTACGACGTATGCGGGTACCGATGGCCTCAACGTGTTCACCCGCTCGCTTGCCTCGGCAAAGCCGATTGCTGGCATTGAGCTGCAGCTTCTGGCGAAAAACAATGAAGTGCTTGCAACTGCAACGACGGATGAGAACGGGCGGGCGACGTTCACCGCCGGCCTGATGCGTGCAACGGCTGCCCTGGCGCCCGCTGTAATGACCGCCAGGAAAGGCGATGCTGACTACGTGTTCCTCGATATGACGCGCGCTGGCTTTGATCTGTCCGATCGCGGCGTCACCGGTCGTGCCTCGCCTGGTGCCATCGATGTTTTGAGCTGGACGGAGCGTGGCATCTACCGCGCCGGCGAAACGGTTCATGCGGCTGCCCTTGCCCGCGATAGCGATGGCAAGGCCATCGAGAACCTGCCGCTGACCTTCATCTTCCTGCGTCCCGATGGTGTCGAGGACCGTCGGATCGTCAGTCAGACCAGCAATGTCGGGGGCTATGCCATCGACCTGCCCGTTCAGGAAAACGCCATGCGCGGCACCTGGACGATGAACATCCACACAGATCCTAAGGGTTCGCCAATCGCGACCAAGACCTTCCTCGTCGATGACTTCGTGCCCGATCGCACCGACATGGAGATCAAGACGGAAGCCAAGGTCATCGGCCCTGAAACGGCCGCGACAATCAACATCAGCGGCAAGTATCTTTATGGGGCGCCGGCGGCCGGACTGTCACTTGAGGGCGATGTCGTCATCAAGCCGACGCGCCAGGCAGACGCCTTCCCCGGCTATGTTTTCGGCCTCGCCGACGAGGAAGCAAGCGAAGACACACGCCAGACGATCGAAGGCCTCCCCGAACTTGACGAGAATGGCGAAGCTGTCACGGAGTTGACTGTCGGTGATCTGCCGGCGACGACGCAGCTTCTCAATGCCACCGTCTATATCCGCATGCAGGAAGCCGGCGGTCGCGCCATCGAGCGTTCGCTCGTCCTTCCCGTCAAGAACCAGGGTCCGATGATCGGTATCAAGCCGGAATTCTCTGGCGACCTTGGCGAGAATTCGATCGCCAACTTCACTGTCATCGGCGTTGATGCTGGCGGGGAAAAGCAGGTGATGGGCGGCCTTCGCTGGAAGCTCTCTAAACTGGACCGCGATTACCAATGGTATCGCGACGGCACCGCCTGGAAATACGAGCCGATCTACACCGCCAAGCAGGTTGCCAATGGCAATGTCGACGCGTCCCTCGATGGAGCGAAGATATCATCTCCCGTCGCGTGGGGACGCTACCGCCTCGAAGTCGAAAGCACGGAGACCGACGGCCCTGCTTCGAGCGTGGAATTCGATGCGGGTTGGTTCGTCCAGGCAAAATCGACCGAGACCCCTGACGGGCTTGAGGTCGCGCTGGACAAGGACAGCTACAAGATCGGCGAGACAGCCAAGCTGAAGGTCTCGTCGCGCTATGCAGGTGAATTGATGATCGCAGCCGGCACGGAAAATCTCGTCGCCGTCCAGAACGCGTCCATTGGCGAGAACGGCGGTGAAGTCGAAATTCCCGTCACCTCCGACTGGGGTGCCGGTGCCTACGTTACTGCCACCTTGTTTCGCCCCGGTGACGCGCAGGACAGCCACATGCCGATGCGTGCCATCGGCGTGAAATGGCTGAAAGTCGACCCGGCAGAGCGTGCATTGCGCGTTGCGATCAACGCGCCGGAGAAGATGCTGCCGCGCGCACCGCTGCCGATAACGCTTGCCGTTGCCGGTGCGGGCGCCAACGAGGACGCTTTTGTGACCGTTGCTGCGGTCGACGTCGGCATTCTCAACCTGACCCGCTATGAAACGCCAAGCCCGGAAGACTGGTATTTCGGCCAGCGCCAGCTCGGTCTCGAAATTCGAGACCTTTACGGACGGCTGATCGACGGTTCGCTCGGCGCCACCGGCAAGCTTAGGACCGGCGGTGACGGCGGTGCCGTGGCGCTTCAGGCAAGCCCGCCGACGCAAAAGCTCGTCGCCTTCTTCTCCGGCCCCGTGAAACTTGACGCTGAGGGCAAGGCAAACGTCAGCTTCGACATCCCGCAGTTCAACGGGACAGCCCGCGTCATGGCGTTCGCCTGGTCGAAGGCCGGAGTTGGCCATGCGACGAAGGATGTCATCATACGCGATCCGGTCGTCGTGACGGCGAGCCTGCCGCGCTTCCTCACACCTGGAGACAGGTCCGAGCTTCGCCTCGATATCGCCAATACCGACGCGCCAGCTGGCGACTTTATGCTGACCGTTGCCGGCAACGAGGCGGTGGGGGTCAACCACACGTCGCAGACGATCCGTCTTGAGGCCGGCGCGAAAACTGCCCTGAGGCTCGCCGTCACCGGCAAGCAGCCGGGCAATGGCAGCGTTTCGATCAAGCTTTCTGATGCGGCTGGCCTGTCGCTCGATCAGACGGTCGACGTCCCTGTCCGACCGGCGGTTTTGCCGATGACCGAACGCCGCGTGCTGGCTCTCAATCCAGCAACCAAGCTTACTGTCGACAAGGCATTGCTGGCAGACAGCATACTGCCAGGCGCCTCCGTCAGCGTCAGCGTCACGCGTTCGGCCGCCTTCGACATTCCAGCTCTGCTGATGTCACTTGATCGCTACCCGTTTGGCTGCGCCGAGCAGACGACGAGCCGTGCCCTGCCTCTGCTCTATCTGAGCGAGCTTGCCAGGCAGGCTGGCCTGGAAGATGACGCCGACGTCAAGAAACGCATTCAGGACGCAATCTACCGGGTGCTCTCCTATCAGGCCTCGGCGGGAAGTTTTGGCCTCTGGGGGCCTGATAGCGGAGATCTCTGGCTCGATTCCTATGTCACCGATTTCCTGACGCGTGCCCGCGAACAGAAATATGACGTACCGGATCGCGCTTTTGCGCAGGCGTTGGAAAACCTTCAAAATGCGCTGAGCTACGACGTCAATGTCAAGGATCAGGGCGACCAGATCGCCTATGCGCTCTACGTTCTCGCCCGCAACAAGAAAGCGGCGATCAGCGACCTTCGCTACTATGCCGATACGATGATCAACGACTTCCCGACGCCGCTTGCCAAGGCCCATATCGCGGCGGCACTGGCGCTTTACGGCGATGCGACGCGGTCGAAGAACATCTTCGTCGATGCCTTGCAGATGTCGGAACAGTCGATGGTGACGCGCGTCAATCTTTCGAGAACGGACTACGGCTCGATCCTGCGCGACGGTGCCGCAATCCTTGCTCTTGCCGCAGAAAGCCGCCCCGTCCCGCCCGTGGTTTCTGAACTCGCAAAAGCTGTCGCCAAGGAATGGAACCACAGCAAATACACGAGTACGCAGGAACAGGCCTGGATGCTGCTTGCTGCGCGAGCCATCCAGGGCGGCGACGATTCGATCAAGATCGACATCAACGGCGCGCTGCACAACGGTGCTTATATGGCCAAGATGACCGGGGATGCCTTGATGGGCAATGCGCTGACGCTCACCAACCAGACGAGCGAGCCCGTCTCGGCAGTCGTCACGACGGTTGCCGCCCCCGTCGTGCCACTGCCCGCCGGTGGGGACGGCTTTGCCATCGAGCGCACCTACTACACCCTGGATGGCGAAGAGGCGAATGTGACCGAGGCCATGCAGAACGAACGCTATGTCGTCGTCCTGCACATCACCGAAAGCAACAACTGGCCATCGCGCATCGTTGTGACGGATCTGCTGCCGGCCGGCTTCCAGATCGACAATCCAAGTCTGGTCGACAGCGCGCAGCTGACCAACTTCGATTGGATCGGCGAGGTGACCGCCGCCCACACCGAATTTCGCAATGACCGCTTCGTGGCCGCATTCAACCGCTCGGCGGACGACAATCGCGAAATCAACGTCGCCTATGTCGTACGCGCCGTCACACCGGGCACCTATGATCATCCGGCAGCCGTCGTCGAGGACATGTATCGACCGCAGCTTTCTGCGCGCACGGCGACCGGCAAGATGGAGGTCACCGCAGCGCCGAAATGACAGCCAAGAAGACGCTCGCGATCGCAGGCCTCGCCGGCATCCTCATTGCCGGCGTCGGGCTTGTCTTGGTCGACGCTGCCGACCGGGCCTATCCGCCGCCACTCGACAGGGCGGACACCGTCTCTGCGGAGGTGCGCGACACGGACGGCCAGTTGCTGCGCGCCTTTGCAACGCCTGAGGGTCTCTGGCGTCTGAAGACCACAGCGGCCGATGTCGATCCACAATTCCTCAGGATGCTTGTCGCTTACGAGGACCGGCGGTTCTACACCCATGCCGGCGTCGATCTGCAGGCGATAGGCCGTGCCGCCATCCAACTCGTCACCAACGGCCACATCGTTTCTGGCGCATCGACGCTGTCGATGCAGGTCGCGCGGCTGATCGAACCGCGCCAGGGCCGCTCGCTGTCGGCCAAGCTCCTGCAGATGGCGCGCGCCCTCCAGATTGAACGACGGCTCTCCAAGGAGCAAATCCTTGATCTATACCTGACGCACGCGCCCTATGGCGGCAATCTCGAAGGTGTGCGGGCTGCAAGCCTTGCCTATTTCGGAAAAGAGCCGCGGCGGTTGACTGTCGCTGAGGCCGCTCTCCTTGTGGCGCTACCGCAGCTACCGGAAAAGCGGCGCCCGGACCGCAATCTCGCGACGGCCGAGGCAGCGCGCAAACGTGTGCTGGAACGCGCAGCCGTCGCCGAGACTGTCGGTGAGGGTGAGGCGGCACGTGCCGAAATCGTGCCGGTGCCGTCTCGGCGCATGCAGCTTCCGGCGCTCGCCGCGCACGTGGCCGAAGCGGCGCGACGCAAGGATTTAAAAGCGCTGCAATCCCAGACGACCTTAAAGAAGCAGGTGCAGGAAGGGTTGGAAGCCGTTGCCCGCGCCTCCGCCCTGAAACTCGGCCCGAAGCTGTCGATCGCCATGGTCATGGCCGATGCACAGACCGGTGAGATCGTCGGCGAAGTTGGCTCGGCCGACTACTTCGACGCCAGCCGTTCAGGCTGGATCGACATGACGCGTGCCAGGCGTTCGCCTGGCTCGACGCTGAAGCCGTTCATTTATGGCCTTGCATTTGAGGAAGGCCTGGTGAGCCAGGAGACGATCATCGAAGATCGTCCGGCCGATTTCTTCGGATACCGGCCACGAAATTTCGACATGAGCTATCAGGGCGACGTTACCGTGCGGGAAGCTCTGCAACTGTCCCTGAACGTGCCGGCCGTCAAGCTGCTCGATGCCGTCAATCCGGCCAAGCTGCTCATCCGCTTTCGCCGTGCGCAAGTGCGTCCACTTTTGCCCCCGAACGAAACACCGGGGCTGGCAATCGGCTTGGGTGGCCTCGGCGTTACGCTGAGGGATCTGGTGCAACTCTACACAGCGCTCGCCAATCGGGGCCAGCCGGTGCGCATCGGTGATGGCGTCAACGACCAGCCTGGCAAGATCGATGGCGAGGGCATGCTTGATCCAGTGGCTGTCTGGAATGTCGCCGATATCCTCTCGGGCGTCATGCCACCCGCCGGCGCTCCCAGGCAAGGGATCGCCTACAAGACCGGCACGAGCTACGGCTATCGTGATGCCTGGTCCGTCGGCTACGATGGGCGCCATGTGCTCGGCGTCTGGGTAGGGCGTCCCGACAACGGCGCTGTGCCGGGACTGACGGGTTATGGCACCGCGGCACCTATCCTTTTTGAAGGGTTTGCAAAATCAGGGATCGCGACGACGCCGCTACCCCCTCCGCCATCGGGAGCAATACGGATCGCCCAGGCCGCGCTACCAATCAGTCAACGTCGTTTTGCCGTCAATTCAAGTGGCCTTTTGGCGACCTCCGGCCGCGAACCGGCGCCGCAGATCGTCTATCCCCCCGAGGGCGCGCATGTCGATCTTGGCGCCAAGAGCGGCGATCTTTCGCCGTTGACGCTGAAACTGCAGGGCGGACGCGCCCCCTTCCGCTGGCTTGCCAATGGCAAGCCATTGCCCGACATATCTCGGCGTCGCACCAACCAGTGGATGCCGGATGGCGGCGGCTACTCGAAACTCACCGTGATTGACGCCATAGGCCGGGCCACAAGTGTCGGCATTTTTGTCGAGTGACCACGTACAAGGAAAACTAAGCACAAAGGTCGCCGCTTGTCGCCTGGTCGAGACCCGTGGCCGCTCAGGCTGCTCCGAGCCGCTCAAAGGAACTAAGTCAGGCTCAATCCCGAACATGTCAACCAGCTACCGGGAACAGATTTCGTGCGCGGATCGTTTATCGGTTGCGATGGTGGTGTCGCCTTAATCTGAACATGGTACGGTGTGGACGGGCAGCGATCGTTAATCGGCAGCCGATAGGGTGATGTCGCGCCAGATTGTTATGGCAGCGGCACGGCGTGACAGTTTGAGCTTTCAACAGCTTACGGATCAGCTGAAGAACCGCCGCCTTCTTATTTCGGCGCCTTTGTAGAGGGCATCTCGAACATGGCCCTGGGCGTCCACGGCTCGCCAGTATTTCTTGCCTTAGATGGAACCGACCATCCAGTCGAGATGCCAATTGTCGGCAAAGCTGACTCGCCATCGTCACCGAATTTGACCGGCATATTTGCGACCAAACTTGGCGGCCCGCTCCGAGACGGTTTGGAATGAGACCTCAGTGCAGCAGGTCCACGACATGCCGGAGGCTGAGGGTCCGGCAAAGCTTCCACACGATCAATTGGGAAGAGACTTGGTAACTATTGGTCCGTCATTGCCTGACGCGAAATCCTTCCATGTCGAGCCGATATTCAGCCAACTATTCGAAGGGTGGAGGGTGACAAAGCCGATACTCCCGTCAACAGCGGCAGAGCCTCGATCAAAATCGTTCCCATGGAGAATGGTGTTCACCTTCATTGAATGACTGCCCGGTGCAGATTTGAACCGACCATCATAGGTCCATATCAGCTGGTAGGCGTCCACGAAGCCATAAGGGACGCTCTTGAAGCTGTTTCGTTCGAATACGGTGCCGTTGTAGTCAGAACCGTCGTGCGCCCAGGTCTCGTACTCGACGCCGATATGGGTGAGGTTTTCAAATCGGTTGTTGCGATAGACATTGCCAAGGCCACCCCAAATACCTGACTGACCTGTTTCCGCGAACGTCGTCCCCACATAGAGACCGCTGTTGCTGTCGCTGACAGTATTGTTTGAATATTGCAGGAAATACGGGGCAAGACCGCGCATCGAGTCGAGTGCGATCGTCATCATCCCATGCCGCATCCTGGAAATGCGATTGTTATCGACGATTGCGTCATAAACGTTCCCATAAAGCAGAACGCTCGTGGAATCGGAATCATGTTCGTTGTAGGTCGAGCGCCCGTCAAAATTGTTGTCGTAGATTGCGACCCTTGACGCGGTTGCCGCCAGTGCAAAGCGGCTTGTCCCATCAGGAATGACATTCCACGGAGCATCGAGCGTTACGGTTGAATCGGCGGAGGCAACGATATGCCGATGCTGACCGGCGCCCCTGCCCCCGACCACGACGAGGTCCTGGCCGCCTGGCATTACCTCACCCAAATCCGAGAGCGATCTGAAGAATACGGTATCTGCTGTTGCCGTCACAAAATCGCTTTTGATCTTGCTGCCGACCATTTCAAAGCAGATCTGTTCACCCTTGTTGCAATCGACCTTGTCGCAATCATGCGGCGCGGCGTTTCGCGACGTGTTGTTGCCCCAGTAGAGATTGCGCATACTTCCAAAATGCGCTTGGCCGACAAAAAAGCGGCCAATCCCGTGGCCGTCGTCCTGGCTCTCATCGGCATTTGAAAGCTCGTTGCCAACCATGGAAAAATCGCGCCCTCCCCACAAAGCCGCCACGGATTCACCATAGCCCGTCATCCGGAACTTATTGCCGGACAAGAAGACCTGCCTGCTGCTTCCGTAGAACGAGCCATTTTCCACCAACTCGGAGTCGCTTATGTAAAGACCTGAGGCGCCGTTGGCCTCCAGCGCCGCCACACCCCACGCATTGAGCCTGACGGAGGCGATCCGAAGATCCTTGGCCGAATATACCTGCATCAAGACGTGGTTACCGGTCTTGCGATTTGCGTTAAGTGTTAGCCCGTCGAATTGTACGTTTTCGCCGGCGATCTCAATCATGCTGTGGTCAATGCTATGATCAAGACGGATCTCCGTCATGTTCATGCCATTGCCAGCCCATCCAACATTACCGGGTACCGTCAGGAAAGAGGTTACAACGTAGGTTCCTGCGGGAAAATAAACGGTCGCGGGCGCAGCAGTCTTTGCCGCCTCCAGAGCGCGCTGCAATGCCGCCGTATCGTCAGTGGTCCCGTCGCCGGCAGCGCCGAAATTTTTCACGTTGAGCAAATTGCTTTTCTGGTCCGCCCACGGCGATCGCGTGAGAATATCAAGCTTCAGTGGACCGCTCCAGCCGAAGCGACCGCCATGGCTATTGTGTATCCAAATCTCATAGGAGCCGGGCGGCATGTTCGGAATCGGGAAGTCGACCTTAAAGGGGTTGACCGCGACCGGCTTGACATAGCTGCCGCTGCCACCCGGCGGCTTGATATATAGATAGGATAGCGACGTTCCGTTGCCGCGGGTAAGGTTGCGCCCATAGACGGAAATGAGAGTCCCAGGCGTTCCCTTGTTCGGCCCAAGCCACCACGCCTCAGTGCGATTGATGGCAATAGGCTGGCCGCGGTACCCATTCCTGTTGGGCCAGATGAGATACATCGACCATTCTGGCAGAGAGACGGGCAAAAGAACTGTCGCGGCAGTCTCATCGGCGCGCAGCGAGCTGACGGCGGTGATTTCCCCTTTAACCTCGGACGGCGCCTGGGAGAAGATCTCAAAATTCGACGAACGATCCAACTCCACGCCGGTCATCGAAACGATCTCATTGCGGTCTGCGGTCCTCGAGAACTCTGCAATCGCGGGCGACGGTCTGCTGAGGCGAAACAATGGAGGATTGAAAGGATCTGCTCCCTCGGGCAAGGGTGGTTCAGGAGTTGGAACAGGCATGCCGAAGTCACCCGGCCCCTCGGCTTCTTCCGCCGAGGAGGCGCCGCGTAACGCCGCGTCGTGCAAAGCGATCGTATCGCCGGTTCCACGTTGGGCAACTGCCACCCCGATCAGCGTCGAAGCGGCGACAAGCGCCGCAAGCACAACAGGCGTCAACGCTTTCATTATCATCCCTCCGGCGAGCTGGCACATTTTCCCTGTGCGGGAGAGGCGCAAAGTCGCTTGCGTTCGGTTCACAAGCGTGAGGCGCTACCTAGCCAATGCGCACCCCAAAAGGCTGAAGCGCTTATATCTTCAAAGCATCATTGAAGAGCGGCAGCTCGGCAATGGGTACACCGACAGCGTAACCCTCTCGCGCCAATGCGACGAACCAATCCATCGAACACCCGCAAGCTCAAACCTTCACATTCGTCTTGCGTGGCATAATGACGGCTTGTGGCTTGTCGCTCGCGGCAGCATCTCCGACTGAACCATGGCTTTTCGACAGGGCAATTCGCGGTCTGGCAATCGAGCGACTGGTGACCGCAACGAAAAGCACATGAACTCCAACCGGGATCACAAGACCGGCCATCATGACGATTTCCGGCACATCGGTGCGAACGCCGAGATAGCCGATGCCTCCGCAAACAGCAGATGCCACCAGTATGATATTGGTGGTCGCCATCGGCGTATAGCCGGCATCGAGAAGGAGATGGTGCAGGTGCCAGCGATCGGCTGACATTGGGCTGCGACCTGCCAGGACACGCCGGATCATCAAGCTTAGCGTATCTGTCACCGGAACGATAACGATCCACAAGAGCGCCATAAAAGGAGCCGGAGATTTGTCGGATGCGAGCAAGAGAATACCGTAAGCGATTGTCGCCCCAAGTGCCATGCTGCCAGCGTCACCGAGAAAGATGCTCGCGCGCGCGCGCCACGGGCTGCGCATATTGAAGATCAGAAAACCACAAAGGCCAGTTAGCAAGAGCTCGAATGGCAGTATCAGCTCGCCCATATCCTTCACTTCAGCGACCAGCATGAGCCATATCAATGCGACAACCGCCGCTCCGCCCGCCAGTCCATCGACGCCGTCTATCATATTCCACGAATTCATGAGACCGGCGATGAAGCAAAGCCCGACGACAACGATGAGAACCCCGGCCGAGGCTGCCACGCCCGGTGCAAATTCGGCAGACGAAATCTGCCCGATATTCAGTCCTCCGATCAAAATCGCCGCGACGACAAACTGCATAATGAGGCGCAGCGAGGCCGGTAGCGGGTGACGATCGTCAAGAGCACCAACCACGACGACGACAAACAGTCCGACCCAGAAATTCAGACCGAATGCATGCAGATGACCGCCTAGAAAGTTGACCAAAGCAAACGTCGTAAAGACCGCGATACCGCCGCACAACGGAACCGCACCGATGTGCCGTTTGCGGGCATCGGGAAGATCCACCAGAGCGAAGACGACTGAAGCTCTACGCAAGACGACGATAAGGGAAACGCATAATACGAAGATTGAGATATTGCTTATCACTACTTCCATATCAGATCCCTCAACCACGCCGAACACACGCCCAAGGCACTTGGACGGTGCACAATGTTTTGACGACGATATAAGAGGGACCCTGCACCGGCATATTCGCAAAATCGGTCTCCAGCCTTCACCTTATGGGTGAGGAGTTAGGTTTGGGCTTAGCTGGCTCATGCATAAGGAGAAGGGAGCTGCCCGCCCGAATATGCGCCTTGCATGGCAGGGCATCAGCCATCCCACGGTCGATCGGAACATTGGGGCAAACAATCCTAAAACGCGGGCACCCACACGCGACACGTGTGCCAATTGTTCTCAAGCGCCGTCACGCGCGATCTCAGAGAAGCGTGACCAACACAACTGGGAGCATCTTAAGCAGATCAAGCCGCTGGAAGGGACCCGCTTACTGGCAAAAGCATCGTGCGTGGTGACGATGCTGCACCGGCGGCGCTTGCCGGCGGCGATAGCATCATCGATTCCGAATATGGGAGCCGGCAGCCGGATGGTACGATATCGCCCCTGCGCGTGCTGCCAAAGGATTGCCGAGCCGGTCGGCGGCAGGATGACTGTTATGGTCGACGGTAGAATCCGCCGCGGAATTTACGTCTTGAAAGCACTTGCACTCGGAGCCGAGTTCGTCTTCGTCGGTCGCACTTTTCGCTATTCTGCGACAATCGGTGGCATGCGGCTGTGATAAAAGTCGCATCGATACTCGGCGAGCAGATAAGCCGCGATAACGCAGTTGGATGTCACCGGTTTCGATGAGCGCATCTTGCCGAACAGGACCGCAGCAAGACGGTCTACAGCCTCTCCCGCATGACGCGCAGCCAATTCTTCAATGGACCCGGAATATAGGTCCTCAGTCCAGGGCGCATACCTGGTGGCAAAGACCAGCCATCAAGATCAAGGGGGGGTGAAAGGCTGAGGTTATCGGCCCTGATCGATCCGATGACCTCGTAATATCGACGTGCCATCTCATCAGATGAAAACCTCTCGGCAACTTTTCGGCTCGCCGCGGCCGACATCCGAGCCAGCACGCTGCGATCGCGCTCGAGAGCGGCAATGAGCCGAATCGCCTGCCCATAACTGCCGACCGGGAAAAGCAGGCCATCCTGACCGTCATCGACGATCGTATCCGTAACGCCACGAATATTCGATACGACCGGGACGCATCCCGCGGCCATCGCTTCGATAATGGTCATCCCAAACCCCTCGAAACGCGAGGGCATAATGAGCACGTCGTGGTGCGCGGCCAGTTCGGGAACCTTGTGTGGGCTGACGGCCCCCTCATAGAAGACGCGCGCATTGTGTGCGGTGCTGAATCTCGCCTTCAATTTTGCAAGGTCCGGCCCGTCGCCAGCTATGGTCAGCGTAACAGTATTGGGCAAGCCCTGGAGGATGGATGGGAGCCACAGCACTCCTTTGGAAGCGTCTTCGATCCTGCCGAGGAAGAGCAAGCGCAAAGGAGATTGCGCTGACAGCTTGCTCTTGACGCGGGCAAACTTCGACCTGTCGAGCGCGTTCGGAATTGTGAACGTGGACTTGGGCGAAAAGCCGTGGCGGGCAATGAGATCACTGCGACAACGCTCCGACACGCCGACGGTCGCGTGGACATAATTGCGGATGGAAGTGGCAGCGGCATAGGTGCCGGGGGTAATGTTGTGTACGATCATGACGCGCAGAATGTCCTCGCGAAGATAGCGCGCGATATTCATCTCCATGCGATCGCCGAGTACATTAATGAAAACGCCGTCATAGCCCCGGCTTTCAATCGCCGCAGCAAGGCATCGAGCGCGGGTCCGCTCGTCAAGCGTATCGGGCATATTGAGAAGTGTCCCAAACGCCATCTCGTCGCGCAAGTCAGACGTCAGCGTCTGTTGCCCGTTGCTCTGCGCCAGCCAACAGACATCGATGCCAAATCCGGCCAGGCCATGCCTCAGTTGCTTGAAGACAGTGTATGTGCCGCCGATGTGTGGCAGAGCGAAATATGCAAACCTCACTGCATTCTCTTTCGAAAATCGCGCTATCATTCACCGCGCAATCGATTGCGATGTCAGAAACAATAGCCGCATTATCTTTGGGCGACAGCTGGATCGTCGGCGAAGAGCTTCCCCCCTTTGAGGGAAGCAGAATGCAGATGCCGTCCATACGGGCTAGACAACTATACGAAAGGCGACCTTCCCCATCTTGTCTTCGATCGCATTTCCATGTCGTGAAGAGGGGCTGCCGGCCTAGGTCCTGCGCCTGCCGGGGCAAGATTGATGTCCTGTGTCTTGCACGAGCAGTCTATACCGGCCCTCTACGATCACTTGATTATCCCCGAGTTGCCTGAGTTTTGAGCGAACCCCATTTTTGCGAACGAGGCGATGACGGAACGATTATGGTCTGGCGCTGCGTAGAATGGACGCCACAGAACCTGCGGAAGTGGATTTGACAGTCTTGAACGACGAAGTTTGCGCAAAAACCTATCCAAAATGCAGATCAATACTGAGCGTTTTGCTCTTTGTGAAATGAGGGATTCACGGTATCCATCCGAGCAGGGCCGCGGGATTTTGGGCGCTGCGCGTGGTAACGTCGGTTCATGGAGATCGATGAGGACAAGATCGACGACGCCGTTTTGGCGCTGTTATGGCTGACGCTGCATAACGAGCGTTGTGCCTGGAAGGGCTTCGACTGGGCAACGACGGATCGGCTTCACAAGAAGGGCATGATCGGCGACCCGGTCAACAAGTCGAAGTCATTGATCCTGACCGATGAAGGCTTGGAGCGTTCGGAAGCATTGTTCCGGGAGCTGTTTACGCGGCCGCCGCGATAGCCGTCGCTTTGTGTGCCTTCCATTGCCAAGGCAGTAGTTCGTGCAGGCGAGAGATGGGAAGATCGGCGATGCGGGCGAACACATCGGCGAGCCATGCCTTTGGGTCGACGTCGTTGAGACGGCAAGTCGTGATGACGGAGAGCATGATGGCGGCACGATCGGCCCCACGCTGGGAACCGGCGAAGGTCCAGTTTCGCCGCCCGAGTGCAATTCCTCTCAGCGCGCGCTCCGCCGCATTGTTCGTGAGACAAATCCGGCCATCGTCGAGGAAACGGGCAAACCCATCCCAACGCTTCAGCATGTAATCGATCGGCTCGATCACCTCGGACGATTTGCTGAGCGTGGCGCGCTCCCGTTTCAGCCACTCGTGCATGTCATCAAACAGCGGCTTACTCTTTTCCTGCCGCGCGGCCAACCGTTCTGCGGCGCTCAATCCATTGATCTCGCGTTCGATCTCAAACTCGCCTCGTACCGCTGGACGGCCTCCAGGGCGATCGGCGAGATCGGCTTGCCTTTGCGTTTGCGCTCGCGGGCATTTTTCTGGATGTCGGCAAGCTCAAAGAATTTGCGCCGCGCGTGCGCGTGACAAAAGGCGAAGGTGATCGGTACCGCTTTCTTTTCGGCGACACTGAGCGGCTCGAAGCCATTGTAGCAATCACTCTGCAGAATGCCGCCATACCCGGCCAGGTGCTTCTGCGGGTGCTCGCCGCGGCGGTCGCTCGACGCATAGTATATGGCCGCCGGCGCTGCCGCGCCGCCGTAGGGCCGGTCATCGCACACGTAGGTCCATATTCGCCCGGTCGTGCATTTGTCTTTGGCCTGGATGGGAATGGTGGTGTCATCGCCAAAAAGGCGCCCGGCCGCGAAGACATGCGCCTCGATCAGATCAAAGATCGGCAGGAGCGCGGCCGTTCCATACCCGACCTGGTCGGCCAGCGTCGAGGTCGAAAGCTCGATGCCCTCACATGAACCGGGGTGCTCTGGCGGTTGAGAGGGCTATGCATGCCGAACTTGTCGAAGAGGATCGTCGCCAGCAGATGAGGACCGATGAAGCCGCGCGGCGTGGCATGGAACGGCGCCGGCGACTGGCTGATCGCCTCGCAGTCACGGCAGGTAAATTTCTCCCGCACCGTCTCGATCACCTTGAACCGGCGCGGAACCTCCTCGAGCGTCTCCGTGACGTCCTCGCCCAGTTTCGACAGGCGCGACCCGCCGCAGCATGCGCAGGCGACTGGCGAATCGATCACCACGCGCTCACGCTCGATATCCTCCGGCCACGGCTTTCGGACCGGCCGTTTGCGCGTGAACGAACGCACGTTCGCGGTCTTGGCGGCAGCCGCCTGCGCCGCAAGCTCATCCTCCGTCGCCGCCATCACCAGCTCTTCGAGCTGCAATTCCATCTGGTCGATCAGGCGCGACGTGCGCTCGGAACGCTTTCCGCGCAGTTCACGCCTCAGCTTTTCGATCGCCAGTTCCAGACTGGCAATCAAGGCCTCACTGTCCGACAGCATGGCCTGCGCATTGGCGGCTTGCGCCACCGCAACGTCCCGCTCGCCGACAACGACATCACGTTCAGCCTGTAACATCTCACGCTCGGAAAGCAGCGCTAGATAGGCGCTCGCAAGGTCCGCAGGAAGATCCACAGGCTTCGAAGTCATGAAGCTATTCGATCAGATTCACTCAATATTTTCAATGCAATAATGCTATCCGACCCGCGTCGGACGCCAGGTTTCCTGCGGATTGCGCCAGTCGATCCCGGACAACAAATAAGACAATTGCGCCGGTGAGATCGCTACCGCGCCGCCCTCCATATTCGGCCAGATAAACCGGCCCTTCTCCAGCCGCCGGGTAAAAAGGCAGGCGCCCAGACCATCATGCCAGATGATCTTCAAAATATCCGATCTGCGACCCCTGAAGACGAAGAGATGCCCTGACAAGGGATCATGTTTCAGAACCTCCTGCACCCGAAGCGCCAGGGAGGGAAAGCCACAGCGCATGTCCGTATACCCCGTCGAAAGCCAGACCTTGACGCCTGTTCCCATCGGAAACGGGTTCACCGCAATGTCTCCAGGCCTTGGACAATCCGGAGCAGCGCTTCAACGTCGACATCGCAGTCCACGATCACACGGCGGCCATTGGCGCTGACAACCTCCATAAGCCCACCTTGTGCCATTGAAGGCTTGGTCGCCCTTGCAGCGACCGGCATGCCTGGCCCCGGGACCAACAGTGCAGGAACAAACCCTTCACTCCCCCGGCCATTGCCGAGCCGTCCCTCGCGAGCTGCTTTACGCCAACCGTTCAACTGAAAGCGTGTGATCCCATGTCGGCGAGCTGTTGCCGCGACCTGACGCGGGGCGGAATAGCTCTCCGCTACGATCGCAAGTTTGGCCTCGTTGCTGAAACGGCGACGCCGACCGCTATCGACAATCTCCATACGGCTGACTTGTGGCCGCTTCTCTATCGTTAAATCCACGATTCTCACACTGTCTATATTGACGTCCATATAGACAGAACATCCAGTTCGCCTCACTTCTCAGCAAGGCGGCCCTCCTCGGAGGCGTACGATTCACGCTCATTTACAATCGTTTTAATTCGCGTCAGTACTAGTATAATACATGGCACAAACGAGCTTAACTCAAATATAATGGGGCAAATTTCCAGATTTTTGACTGAATTTGCGAAATATATTTCACGTATATTAAATATTATATTAAATAATCACGCAGAATGGTGTTATAGGGATACGATCTCACTGTAATACACCCTCAGAAGTTCCAAAAACGCGGATAATGTAGGCATCGCAAGGGAGATCCGAAACCGGCTTCATGATGAAACCATACGGATGCGGGTCGACGGAACCCGTTAGTGCCTGACCGATCGCATTTGCAACTGCGTGTCGGGAAAATGGGAAGTGTGTTGCCAATCGCATCAAGGGTGGCGGCGTAAAAGTAGAGGAGACGCTAGTGTCTGTGGTGGTTAACGGAAATAACCCATTGCAACTTCACAAAACGGGTCGATACCATGTTATATCGCGCACAATCAAAGAATCGCTTTCGGCGGAGACCCACGCGAATACGCTCGCGATAATCGACGATCGCCCCCTGGACCGCGAATGTTTGGCCAAGAGTCTGATTGCCCACGGGCTCGATTTGGATGTAAGGCTCTTCGCCTCGATCAATGACTGGGTCAAATTGCCGGAGCACGACTTCGCAGGCATCTTGATCAACATTGGCCACAGCGAATTATCTGAGCGGAAGATGGTCGACGAGATCCGGCAACTGGCCGACCGGTTTCCGAATATCCCGGTCGTCATCCTTTCGAAAAATCACGATTTGAGACAGGTGCTGCTGGCCCTTGAAGCCGGCGTCAAAGGCTATATACCGTCGACAGTCGCGCTGCCCGTTTACGTCGAGGCGATCGGACTAGCTTTGGCGGGAGGGGTCTTTATCTCGGCGGAAAGTCTGACGGATCTGCATAAACTTGTTGCGAACGTTGAGCACAAGGAGCGTCAACGCGCCCAACTCTTCACACCTCGCGAAGAGGAGGTGATCGATGCACTTCGCCGAGGCAGGCCCAATAAGATCATCGCCTATGAACTCAATCTGCGCGAAAGCACAGTGAAGGTTCATGTCCGCAACATTATGAAGAAGCTTAATGCCAGCAACCGGACCGAGGTCATGTTCAAACTGGGCGACCTTTTCAACTGATTGCTGAGGATTGATTGTCCGCCTAGCATGGCGGCCCCGGACGGGCTTGCCCTTACACTTGTGCTCTGTGAGTGAAAGGATGGCCGAGGGGCAAAGCTCAGCCCCCCGCAAATGATACGATCTGCGATTTTCGGGGCATTTGCTTTCGCCTTTCTAAGCCTTTCGGCTAGCCCCCGAACGGCGGGAATGATCCGATGCGCCAATCTTGCCATACTAGCCCGACGTCAATTGAGCGGACCGAGGG
This sequence comes from Rhizobium sp. R693, assembly GCF_002211315.1. Classification (NCBI taxonomy): domain Bacteria; kingdom Pseudomonadati; phylum Pseudomonadota; class Alphaproteobacteria; order Hyphomicrobiales; family Rhizobiaceae; genus Rhizobium; species Rhizobium sp. R693. Next base: position 123,678 of record NZ_LOKY01000046.1, read on the forward strand.
CGCAGGTGAACTGCTTCATTCGTAATTTCGAAATATCCGACCATCTTCGCAAACGCGCCAAAGCGCCTATCCCCGACGCCGCCCATACCTCTGCGAAAGGCTACGATCAATATACCATCCTCTCCCCTGGCATTATGGCCGGCGGCAGCGGCTGCCATGTATGGGACGTCGATGACAACGAATACATCGAATATGGCATGGGCAATCGCGCTGTAGGGCTCGGGTATGCCTATACGCCGGTGCTGGACACGGTACGACGCGAACTTGAATTCGGCTGCAATTTCACACGCCCGTCGAAGATAGAGGTCGAATGCGCGACGGCGTCCCTTCAAACCGTCGCAACCGCGGACATGATTAAATTTGCAAAGGACGGTCGGAGCGGCTGATGCTGCAGGTTTGGGTGACGCCGCATTTAGCCCATTCATACTGCGGTCGATACCAATCCGCGCGATGAGCGCCACCAAGACGAAACGGCTATGTGCCCGGGCACAGGGCTCGAACTCAGAAAGGCAAAGACAATGAAGGTATTGGTCACCGGACATCGAGGCTACATCGGATCTGTCATGGTCACAATCCTGCGCAAGGCAGGCCATGAGGTTCATGGTTACGATTGCGAATTGTACCATCGCTGCCACTATGCACCCGGCGGCGATCTGCCCGCCGTGCCCGGTGTGAAAAAGGATGTGCGGGACATAAAGGCGTCGGATCTGAGGGGCTTCGACGCCGTCATCCATCTTGCCGCCCTTTCGAATGATCCGTTGAGCGACCTCAATCCGGAGATCACCTATGAAATCAATCACCGCGGCAGCGTGAGCGTTGCCAAAGCGGCCAAGCAGGCAGGAGTGAAGCGCTTTCTCTTCGCTTCGTCCTGCAGCAACTACGGTGCTGCAGGAGAAGGTCTCGTCGACGAAACCACGGAACTCAAACCCGTTTCCGCCTATGGAACATCGAAGGTTTTTGCCGAACGCGACATTGCGCATCTCGCCGACAATGATTTCTGTCCGACCTATATGCGCCCCGCAACCGCCTATGGCCTTTCGCCGATGCTGCGCTTCGACATCGTACTGAACAATCTGGTGGCCTGGGCCGTAACCGAAGGCCAGATCTTGCTCAAATCTGACGGCACACCCTGGCGGCCCATCATTCATATCGAGGACATTTCGCGGGCTTTCCTGGCCGCCCTGGAGGCACCTACTGCTGTCGTTCACAATCAGGCTTTCAACGTCGGCCAGGCAGCGCACAATTACCAGATCCGGGAGATTGCAGAAATCGTCGCCAAGACCGTCCCTGACTGCCATTTGGCGCTCGCCGCCGACGCCAGTCCGGATACACGCTCCTACCGGGTCGATTTCAGCAAGATCAACCGCCTTCTTCCGGCCTTCAAGCCGACCTGGGATGCGGCTGCCGGTGCCGCTCAACTTTACAACGCCTACACCAGCGCCGGCCTGACACTTGCTGAATTTGAAGGCCCCCGTTATCAGCGGATCGCCCAGCTCAAACAGCTCCTTGCCAATCACGAATTGGATGAAAATCTGCGCCCATCTGTTTCCGCCGCTGCGGCAGAATAGGTCTGCGGAATGGACTCTGCTCTGCCACCCCGACCCAACTACCCAGCAGACAGCAACGAGAGCATAGGTCCGGCGATCTACGCTCTCGCCAGCCGCCTTTTTCCGATCTGCCGCAGCATTACCGGCAGTGGTGTTCGTGAGACCATCAACATTCTGCGCGAATATGTCGATATCGAACTCCACGAGGTCGCGACAGGCACCCAAGTGTTTGACTGGGTCGTTCCACCCGAATGGAACATCAGGGATGCATATATAAAGGATGCAGCCGGCCGAAAAGTCGTCGATTTCGCTCGTTCAAACCTTCACGTCATGAGCTACAGCCGGAATGTTCGGAAGGTTATGCCACTCGGTGAGCTGAAGGACCATATCTACACGCTGCCGGCGCAACCTGACCTCGTTCCCTACAAGACGGCCTACTATATCGACGACTGGGCGTTTTGCATGTCGCACAACCAGTTCCTTGAATTGGCTGATGGCGATTACGAAGTCGCCATCGAGTCGACGAAAGCCGATGGGCATCTGTCTTATGGGGAGTATCTCCATCGAGGAACGAGTGGCAGGGAGGTTCTGCTATCCGCCCATGTTTGCCATCCATCGCTTGCCAACGACAATTGCTCGGGGCTGGCGGTATTGACCCACTTGGCTCAGCTGCTGCGGGGCAGGAACACGCGCTACAGCTACCGCTTTCTCTTTGCTCCAGGCACGATCGGATCGCTCACCTGGCTTTCCCGGAACGAAGATCGCCTCGGCAGCATCGACCATGGCCTGGTTGTATCCTGCATTGGCGACGGAGGCGGACCGATCTACAAGAAAAGCCGACGGGGAAACGCAATCATAGATCGCCTGATGGCACGGATATCCTGTGCTGAAAAGCCGATGACCGTTCAGGACTTTAGCCCTTACGGCTACGATGAGAGACAGTTTTGTTCGCCCGGCTTCAATATGCCGGTCGGGCTTTTGCAAAGAAGCGCTTTCGGAACCTTTGCGGAATACCATACATCAGCGGACAATCTTGATTTCATTCGCCCTGAACATCTTGCCTCATCATTCCAGATGCTGATCGATGTAATCGATGCGCTCGAGGGCAATTGGATTCCTCTCAATCTGTCCCCCAAAGGCGAACCACAGCTTGGCAAGCGCGGGCTCTTTGCGACGGTTGGCGGCCACAAGACCAACACTGCGCAAACAATGGCTTACCTATGGGTTCTGAACCTCGCCGATGGCAAGCATTCGCTGTTGCATATCGCCGAGCGTGCGAGCATGGCGTTTTCGAAGATTTCGGAGGCAGCTGTGAGGCTGAGGGATGCGGGGTTGCTTGCTGACCTCGGTCCCGCCGAAAATTAGACCGGATCGCCTATAGGCAGGAGCGGCCAGCTTTTATCCTTGTCAGACATGACGGTGGGATCTGCAGGCCAACTGACGCCCACGGCCGGGTCGTCGAAGCGTATGCCGCTGGCGGCAGTGGGCTCATATGGCGTCGATATCAGATAAGACACAACGGCATCATCGGTGAGTGATTGGAAGCCGTGGGCAAAACCCTTCGGAATATAGAACTGCGCGCGGTTTTCGCTGGAAAGCACTGCACCTGCCCACTCGAGGTAGGTTGGAGACCCTGGCCTTAGATCCACTGCGACATCCCATATTGCGCCCTGCGTGCAGGAGACAAGCTTGTCTTCTTCATGCGGCCTCTTCTGGAAATGAAGGCCGCGGATCGTATGCTTCTGGCGCGAATGCGAATAGCTGTGCTGGACAAAGTCCTCGATGAGCCCGTGTTGAGCGAACTCCTGCTTGCAGAAGGTTCGCGCAAACGAACCACGACTGTCCGTCGATGGAATGGGCTCGACGATCCAAAGGCCCTCGATTCTCATCTTGTTAAAACGCATCCGATCCTTCGCCAATTGCTGAAACGCAACCGATCATTGGCAATATCCCAACACTGCAGGATATCAACCGGACAGTACTTCAATATCAATCAAATGAGAACAATTATTTGAGGCTATATTAAAGAAACAATAGTATAAATTGAGAAAAACAAGATAATAATTCATACGGCTTTTGGACGATATCCGTATTGCGGTATCGTTTTAATTATTCCCCGCAGATACTTTGCCAACGATGACGGGCTCTCCAGGTCCGCGATTCATCTTGGATCAAATAGGGGACGAGGCATGAATCTTCAGGCCAGCCAGAGTTCATCGACGACGGCTGCCATTCGCAGCGCCCGGCTTTGCCGGCTCTGCGGCGCGGCTCTGCACGATACTTTCGTAGATCTCGGAATGTCGCCACCGTGCGAAAGTTTCGTACCGGCGGCGGAAATAGGCAACATGGAAGCCTACTATCCCCTCCATGCCTTTGTCTGCCGCGAGTGCCTACTGGTCCAACTCGAGGAGCACATCAGCCCGCAAAACATATTCGAGGAGTATGCATATTTTTCCTCCTATTCGGACAGTTGGGTAGACCATGCCCGTCGCTACTGCGACATGGCAACCGATCGTTTCGGTCTCAACTCGGGAAGCCTTATCGTCGAGCTTGCCAGCAATGATGGCTATCTCCTGCAGCACTTTGTGCGCAAAGCGATACCGGTGATCGGAATAGAGCCTGCAATCAACGTCGCTAAGGTTGCCATCGAAAAGGGCGTACCCACGGTAGCACGCTTCTTCGGAACATCGCTCGCCCGCGAAATGGTTGCCGAAGGCAAAATGGCAGATCTCATTGTCGGCAACAATGTCCTGGCACAGGTCCCGGATCTCAATGACTTCGTTGCCGGGATGAAAATTCTCCTGAAACACCAGGGCGTGATCACTCTCGAATTCCCCCATATTTCGACGCTAATTGCGGAAAGCCAATTCGATACGATCTACCACGAGCACTTCTCGTACTTCTCCTTGATTACAATCGAGAAGATGGCGCGACGTCACGAGCTCAAGGTGTTCGATGTCGAGGAGTTGCCGACACACGGCGGCTCGCTGCGCATTTACCTATGCCACAGTGAAGAAAACATGCGTCGGGAAGCACGGGTCGATGCGCTGCGAAGGTCCGAGTTCAAGGCAGGTTTGGACATGGTCGAGACCTATACGTCTTTTGGCGAAGCGGTGCGCATGAAGAAACGCAATCTGCTTTCCTACCTTATCCAGTTGAAGGACGCGGGCAGAACCATTTGCGGCTACGGCGCGCCCGGCAAGGGCAATACGCTTCTCAACTATTGCGCAATAGGCACCGATTTCCTCGACTTCACGGTCGACCGCAATCCCTACAAGCACGGTCGTTTCACGCCTGGCATGCACATACCGATCAGACCAGTCAATGAAATCGACGCGCACAAGCCAGATTACGTCCTCATCCTGCCGTGGAACCTCAAGGATGAGATCGTCAAGCAGATGAGACACATCGGCGACTGGGGCGGGAAGTTCATCGTTCCAATCCCCCACGTGGCCGTCATCGATCCAACGGAGAGCCAGCAATGAAAGTCGTCCTTTTTTGCGGTGGCATGGGAACCCGGATCCGCGAGTATTCGGAGAGCGTGCCGAAGCCTCTTATCCCGCTGGGCTCGCAGCCGATCATGCGCCATGTAATGCAATATTACGCAGACTACGGACATGACGACTTCGTTCTTTGCCTCGGCTACAAGGCTAACACGATCAAGGATTTCTTCCTCAATAGTAAGCCTCAGAACTATTCCGATTGCGTCGTGTCGGGCGGCGAAGTCGAATTGCTCGGCGATATTCAGAAGAGTTGGCGCATTTCGCTGATCGATACCGGCATCTGGCGCAACATCGGGGAGCGGCTTTGGGCCGTGCGTGATTACGTTAAAAATGAACGGATGTTCCTGGCAAACTACAGCGACGGCCTGACCAATGTCGATCTCGACGACATGATCGCTCGCTTCGAGGCCAGCGGGAAGATCGCTTGCTTCCTGGCCGTGCGGCCACCGCTGACCTATCATCTTGCGGACATTGAGGATAGCGGACGAGTCCGCGAATTTCGCTCATCGAACAGATCCGAGATCTGGATCAACGGCGGCTATTTCCTGCTGCGCCCCGAGATCTTCGATTACATGCGCGAAGGCGAAGAACTGGTTGTGGAGCCTTTCTCGCGCCTGATCGAGGACGATCAATTGATAGCCTACAAGCATGAAGGCTTCTGGCGGTCGATGGACACGCTTCGTGATTGGCAATCCCTCGAGGAAATGGTCGAGAGGGGAGACATGCCCTGGACACATCACGGGAGGTCGATCGATCGAAGCAGGATAGCGAAGCTGTCATGAAAAACCTGTCATTCGCCAAATCCGGAGAACGGTTATCCGTCCTGTGCATTGGTGCCCACTCCGACGATATCGAAATTGGCGTGGGCGGTACGATCCTGCGGCTGCTGGCGGAAGGCGTCAAGCTGGATGTGCATTGGTGCGTCCTGAGTGCCGCGGGACATCGAGGCGAGGAAGCACTGAGTTCGGCGCGCGCATTCCTTGAGCCGGCAGAGTCGCAGTCGATAGAACTGGCCAGCTTCGAGGACAGCTTCTTTCCCAGCCAGACCCGCGAAATCAAGAACTGGTTGCTGGCCATCCGTGACAAGGTCGTTCCGGATGTCATTTTTACACATAGCCGCGACGACGAGCATCAGGACCACCGCGAGATCAACCGGCTGACGACCAACGTGTTTCGAAATCATTTCATTCTCGAATACGAGATCCCAAAGTGGGATGGCGATCTGATCCAGCGAAACGCCTACGTTCCGCTCACCGCAGACATCATGGAAAGGAAGGTCGCTTTGCTTCTCCGGCACTTCGCCACGCAAAGATCGAAAGATTGGTTCGACGGTGACACATTTCGAAGCCTTGCGCGACTGAGGGGAATGGAATGCCGTGCTCCGGCACGGTTTGCGGAGGCATTCACGATCCGAAAAGTTCTCCTGGCCTGAGGGGATCGCGGTCGCGCGAAATGCAGTAGCAGCGAGTCATCGGTCACTACGGCAAATCGAGGGGTTTGGAGCAAGATGGGCGAAGAAATCATTGATTATAGGCAGAACAAGCGGAGGGCATCGAAGATGCTTTCCACTTCCGCCGAGGAAAAGGTTCCTTTGCCTCGGACGACATCTGCCGGCGGAGATTACCTTGCTCTTATCGATCAACGCATGCTGGAGCGGGAGTGCCTGGCTCACGCGCTGAATGTGTATCGCCTGGGGATGAAAGTCATGACATTTGCCGATCTCACGGCATTGCAGGAGGCCCAAGGCGGCGCGGGAATGCCGCGGGCGATCCTATTCAATGTCGGGAATGGCAGGCTGGAAGACAATTGGCTGGAAACCGAAATCCGCGAGCTGGTGGCAGCAACGAGACCTACGCCGGTTGTCGTTGTGTCTGACAACCAAAACCTTTCGGATGTCCTCAATACCATCGCACTCGGAGTTCAGGGATACATCCCCAGTTCCGTCGGCATCGGCGTATGCGTACAGGCAATCGGGCTGGCAATGGTGGGCGGAACATTCGTCCCGGCAAGCAGCGTCATGCATATGCGCGCTTTGCTGGACGTCAATTCAACCGTCGCCACCAATTCTAGATTAACCGAGCGTCAATGGGCGGTCGCGAAAGCCATCCAGCGTGGCATGGCGAACAAGGACATCGCTTTGGAACTCGATCTGTCCGAAAGTACTGTGAAGGTTCACATCCGAAATATCATGAAGAAGCTGGGAGCGAGCAACCGGACAGAGGTTGCTTGCAAGATAGGTGGTGTCGCAGATGGCGGCCGACCGACTTGAATCCTCGCGGAAAACCACAATTCAATTAGTCGCATCGGTGTACGTCCATGATCTTGTCCCATGATCCGCCAGATGGCGGCGAAATGAGTATGTATCGCGTCCTTTCGATATTGAGGGATCGAAGACAAACCGTACTGGCCTGCGTAATCTTCAGTCTGGCTATCTGCGCTATCGGCTATTTCAGGACAAAGCCGCTGTATAGGTCAGAAGCGATCCTGGCCTTGGACGGAAGAAAACTTCAGGCTCTTCCCATCGAGGCCGTCGTCTCTGCGCTTCCTCAGGAAAGCCCCGTCCTTCGTACGGAACTCGATATCATCGGCTCGCGCACCATGGCAGAGCGTGTCGCAAACCGGTTTAAGGCCTCTGGCATCGGGTTGAAGAGTAACGACAGCCCCAGGCAGGGCCCAAGCGCTTCCGTACAAGCCGACGACACATCTCCGGAAAACGAGGCATTAGTCGATGAGCTGATTTCGAACGTTCGCGTCGCAAATGACGGCCGCTCATACACGATCTATATCTCCTTCATTGCTCCCGATCCCAATTTTGCAGCGGTGGCTGCGAATGCCTATGGCGAAGCGTACATAGATTATCAGATCGACGTCCAGACATCAGCAACCCGGCGCGTTAGCGAGTGGCTCGGCGAGAAGCTCGTCGACCTTAGAACCAAGCTGGAAGAATCCGAGCGGCTGGCAACAGATTTTCGTGAGACCGCCGGCATCGTCAGCACTAACGGCACGACGCTTCAATCACAACAAATCGCGGGGTTGAACAACGAGCTGACGGCACTCCGCAGCAAGGCAGCAGCCGCAGAGGCACGACTGTCGACAGCCGTAGACGGGCTGCGCAACGGCAGCGATCTCGAACTTTCTGAAGTGCTCTCCTCGTCGATGATCCAGCAACTCAGGACGGAGGAGGCTCGTGTCAAACGCGCAATTACCGAAATCGATCAAAGTGGCGCGATAAAGAACGTTCAGCTTGTGCAATTGAACTCGCAGCTGATTTCCCTGCAGGGACAAATCAAGACAGAAATATCGCGGGTGATCGAAAGTCTGCGCAATGAAATTGAGGTCAACCGACGGCAGCAGGCAGGTCTGCAGGAAAGCATCAAAGAGATGCGCGCCGCAATGACGACCAACAGTCAGAGTCTCGTCCATGCCGATCAGCTTGATCGCGAAGCCAGCGCCAATCGCGCGATATATGAGAGCTATCTGGCCAGGTACAAGCAGACGATCGAACAGGATGGCATCGCGACCGCTGAAGCACGGATGATTTCACGAGCGACGCCATCACCGAAGCCGACTGCCCCAAATCCTTTCCTGTGGGCGTTGGCTGGCGTCGCCTTCGGTCTCACCGGGGGCATTGCAGCCGCCTTTGTCCGACATTTTACGGACAGGAAGGTGCGTTCGGTGGAGTCGGTGGAGACAAAGACCGGCCTTGCCGTTATCGCGAAGGTGCCGCGGATCAGGCTGGGGCACAATGCGGATGCTTCTGCTCTTGTTCACGATCACAACTCGTCCCTCGGCCAAGCCATGGCCGAGATTCAATCGGAGCTGCGGTTGTTCGCCGATGCCGAAGCGGCGTCGGAAAGGATGACGCGTGCAATCGCGATAACGCCGGTTTCAAGCAGTAAGGGAAAGTCTCATATCGTCGCCAATCTTGCTCGGCTGGTCGCCGCGACAGGATTGAAGACCATCGTCATCGAGGCAAACCTGCGAAATCCAACCCTTGCAGACCAGTTTGAGGCGTCCAACGCTGCCCATCTCAATCAAATCGTTACCCAGGAGCTTCCTTTCGGCGACGCCATCCAACGCGATCCGAAATCGATGGTCGATTTCATCCTGGCCGAGCAAAGCAAGGCGCCAGAGCCGATTCTGGCCAATCAACGATTTGCTCAGTTGATCCAGGAGATGAAGCGACGCTACGACCTGGTGCTCATCGATATGCCTTGTGCTTCCAATGGCTTCGACCTGATGCGCGTCGCTTCCTTCTGCGAAGACGTCATTCTCGTCGTTCGTCCGAAATTTACGAAGATCCTGGATCTGGAAGCATGCATCAAGAAACTGCGGGCAGCAAATCGCAACATAGCCGGGATCGTGTTCGACAGTGCCTTCCGTTCAAAAGCGGCCACAGTGTCGCAACTAGGGATGTCTCCTCACCAACAGGATCTCAGCGGCGTCAAGCAAAAGCGGAGTGGCAATCAAGTGAAGCCCCTCGCAGCCAGGGTATGACACGGGAGCGGAAAGTGTTTCTTGCAGCTCAAAATCAAATCCAGTCCAGGCCGCTCAAGTCGGCGATATGCATCATCCCGATGCTGGCAATGCTTCTGTCATCCACCTCGGTGATAGCGCAACCACAGCAATACAAGGTCACTTCCGGCGACGTCTTGTCTGTTGTCGCCTATGGCGACCCGCAATTGACTGGCCTCTTTCCCGTAAGCCCGGACGGCACGATCGGATATCCGATTCTCGGCAATATAGAGGTTACGAACAAAACGACGGAGGAGATTGGGGCCGCGATCAATGCATCGCTGCGAGAGCATGTTGCCAATCTCTCCGTTGCGGTGTCGGTCAAGGAATACGCGCCGGTTTTTATTCTTGGCGACGTTAAGAACCCCGGCAAGTACGAGTTCCGACCGGGAATGATCGCGTTGGAGGTTTTCGCCCTTGGCGGTGGTTTACGTCAGTCCGAACGGGCGCTCGACGCATCCGGGGTTCAACTGGTGGCTGCGCAGCAAGACTATGACGATACTGCGCTTCAACTACTGTCGCAGGATGTCAGGCGCGTGAGGCTGGAAGCAGAAATTGACGGTAAACCGTTTGAATACGCGGCAGATGCGGCCAGTACCGGCGTGCGCGATGCCGCTACGATCCAAAGCGTTATCGCTGCCGAACGCAACCTTTTTGAGCTGCGACTTTCCACTCTGGAAAACGACAGGAGAAATCTCGAAGCACAGGGCCACAACTATGAAGAAGAAATCACGATGCTTGAAAAGAGCTCGGGTTTGAGAAACGAACAGTTCAATCTGACGCAGCTCGACGTGGAGGCATCACAAGGCCTGGTCAGCAGGGGAGCGGCCCCTGAAGCTGCCTTGCGCGAGAAAAAGCGGGATCTGCTGGCAATGAATCAACAAGTCCTCGAAGCGGGATCGTTTCTTGCGCGCGCTCGGCAGAACAAGAATGAAGTCGAGCGCAGGATTCGAGAACTCGACGACAGGCGTAAGAATGACGCCGCGGGTGAATTGGTAAAAATCACCGTCGATACGCTTCGCCTGAAAAAGAAGATGACCGCTATCGTTCAGACGATGGCCGAAATAGGCGCCGCCGCACAGCGTGTCAGCAGGCTCGAGGAAACCGTGAGAATGAAGTTCTCCGTCGTTCGCACGGTTGATGGCGGTTACAAGGAAATACCGATCGATGAACACGCAGCAGTCGGCGCAGGCGACATTATTCGCGTTGAACTTGTTCCCGCGGTGCAGGCCATCGCGAGCCAAAGCGGAACCGAAAACTAGGTGGGTGGGTTGAAGGATGAAGTGCGACTTGCGAATGATACCAATGGGTTATCACTCGCGAAGGAAGACGCAATGGAACGCATCTACTCCTCTATTGATCTGGATAACGACGCCAGACCGCCCGCTGAGATCCGCCATACATCGTGCCGCGGCGCTTTCAGAAGAAGACATCGGCGTAGAGTTCGACGCCGGTTACCACACGAAGCATGTGGATACGACCTCCCGCCGTGTCTTCGGCTGACGCATGTCGCACAAAACTGCCCAACGAACGTTGCGGCGGCGACTTGCACGAACGAAATAGGCTAAAGTCTGTTGCGTGAACTCCTTTCTACGCGACAGCGGGGCAGGCTGCTCGTAACGACGGTGCAGGCTGCTACTAGGATCGCCGCCCGCTGGGTCAAACGACCCCAAAAGCGGCCGCGCCGCCATGATCGACCAGTCGTCGCGGCTGCGACGGCTTCGTGGCGCAGAGGCTAATTTTCACGGCGGCCGAACGACGTTCTGGTGACATTGCTAGGAAGACTGTGCATCACCCAGCGCGCTGCTCTTGGTACAGTGCTGGGAATCAGCGTAAGCATCTCCCATTTCAGGCGCGAACGGGGTGAAACGAGTGCCGCGAGGCTGTCCAACCGCGCGAGTACCTTATTCCTACCTTCGCTGGCCCACTCATGGCGAAGCAAGGTATCAACTGCTTTCGCGAACCGACCTGATGCGAGACGATAGTCTTCCGATGAGATGAGTGCGCCGTGCTGAAGAAGCATATCATGGAGAACCCACACATCGCCCGCATAAGTGTGCTTTGAAAGCGTCAGCCGCCCTGCCCTTTGGGTCCGATACCACGACAGGGGCTGACCGCTGTAAGCGAAACGACCACCAGCCGCCGCAATCTTGCACCAAAGCATATAGTCTTCCGCGTAAAAACGATCTTCAGGCTGCATACCAATCGAAATGTAGAGTGCGCGCCAGACGGCGGAAGTGGAAGTTGGAATGAAACTGCCGCACAACAACAATCGAGCGAAGGCGTCATCTATGCCCACAAACGTGTCGGAGTTAGACAGCAAGCCGTAACGCGCTAGATAGTTGTCTTGTTCGCCTTCAACGATCCAGTTTCCAAAGCTCACGTCGACACCGTTTCTGTTAGCAAGCATGTATTGAACTTGCCTTTGCAGCCGGCCGGGAAGCGCTATATCATCCGCATCCAAGAACAGGATAAGATCGGCATTTGCAGCAAGGACTCCAGTATTTCTGGCTGCCCCAGGCCCGCCTCCGTGGGGTTTGGTCAACAGGCTTACCCTTTGTCCATATTTCTCGACTACCGCAACGGTCGAGTCTGTCGATCCGTCATTCACGACAATGATTTCCCCAGGGAAAGTACAATTCTGCCCAAGGAGGGAATCTATTGTTTCAGCTATTGTGCCCGCAGCGTTGTAGGCAGGGATCACGACCGAAAAAGTGGGCGAAGGCATTTTGTTGAGCTCCAATCGTTCATTTTTCCAGTCCGCGGCACCATCTCAACGCGCCAGGCGCGTCGGCTTGGAATCGGGCACCGCTCGCTCTCTAGCCCGCAAGTCGGCCGATGGGCAGCAGCCGACATTGAATGAAGCTAATCACGGAGTTTTCCCGCACGCTTCCTCACAACGTCCACGTTTGTCAATTTGGACTTCTCGTCTGTAATCGCGCCGCGTCCAGCAACTTCTTCTGCCATAGCTAAATCGATCATGTGCGGAGCCGTATATCTCTCTTCTTAACAGCAGGCGAAAATCTGGCTTTTTGGCTTAAAGCATAATCGGTTCCGTTATACTCACATCGGCCACATCATAATGTACGTGACCTCGACTGCTCTCGGCGGCTGGTGGAAGCACGCTGAACGTCTGAGCGCGATGGGCGCTCCGCTCGAAGGCTTTGCCGGATGCCGATAGAGTCAGCGATCCTCACTGTGCGGTCGTGCACGCCCCCTCAGAACATATAATAAGAACGAAGTCGGTCACTTAGCGTCTCAACAGTTCCCTTCGGATTCAAGACTAAATCGAGTGCTTCCGCGGCGATGCCCATGCATAGCTTCCGCCCATTGAACCGATATCCAAGATCGCGCAGCCGCCCCGCATGATAACTCCAGAACGTCCTGCCTCTAAATTTGAACGCATTGCGGGATAGGTACGCATAGTACCGGTCTAACAGTTCACCAATGCGCGCATCACGCTCGCGCTCGGTCAGATACCACTCGCCATACTCCTGAAGATCACTGATATCTGCCGACACATACGCATTCTTTGCAAGCGAAACTCTCGTTGCTCTTTGGTTATGAATTCGTTCGTGGGCCAATATCTGGTGCACAAAGCCAAAATCTGAGCATTGCAAGTGTTTCAAGCACGCGCTGATATCCGATTCCTGAGTTGGATTTGGAAAGAACTCGTCAGTTTTCCGCACTAGATCTGACCGATACAGAACCGAGGTCGGATTTCCCAACACTTTCACCGTGCCGAGCAGGTGAGCGCGACAAATATCTCGCCCCGAAACGACGGTTTGCCAATACGGCAGCCCAACATTCCGAACGAACCATCTATCTCCACCTCCAGTGAGTTGATACGCCCCAACAATACCCACAGACGGCCTCGGTTCGGCAAGGCCGACCATCTTTTCAAGACACTCAGGGTAGATCCAATCATCGGCCGAAACCACTTTGCAATATTTGCTATCCTTGGAAATAAGGCCAAAAGCTCTGTTGTGGCTGGCGACAATCGGCACCCACGTATCACTACTGATGACGCGAATGCGGCTGTCCCGTCGGCAATACTCCTCAGCAATATCGAGGGTCCCATCTGTGCTAGCATTGTTTGCGATCGTGTATTCCCAGTTTTGGTAGGTCTGAGACAAAACGCTCTCAATGCATTCTCTTAAGAACTCATCGCCGTTGTATACAGGTGTCAATACGCTGACCAATGGACCATTTCGCGCGTACATCTCACGCTCCTCCGCTCCCAGGCCGGATCCAAGCACGTGGGTCGCTTGCGATCGGCATCCATTTATGTTGCATTTCACTTATCCCTCGAGCTAGCACCAAGCGCGTTGCGCTATTGCTGCGATAGATATCAAGCGCTGAGTTTGAAAGGCATTCGCAGCGAAGCGAGGACACTTCGGTAGAGCGATCGTTCCTCGATCAGGAAGAGCGAGATCCATCCGTAGGTCACTGTCATAGCGGTTCCTCCCAGCAAGAGTCGCGCTAAACTAGAAAGGTCCGGGCCGAGGTAATGAGTGATGGCGAACGCACAGACCACCGCCGCAATACTAGCTATGAACGGCCCACAGCTGGCATTAACTAAGGCTCTAATCGAAATAGGTGTGCCGTGTAGGCCCCAGACGATGCTTGGAAACAGCCATAGGACCATCGCAGCCGAGTAGCTGAACGCAACACCGTTCGGCCCGTAGGGAAGGCCCAGGGTCGTAGCCAAAATCACCCACGGTGACAACACAAGGCCGAGGTAGAGACTACGCTTCTGCCGCCCCGTGGACACTAGGAGCCAATAGGTGGGATTGATGATGGCAAGCACCAGGATGGTTGGTGTCATCAATCGAAAAACAGGGATGGCTGACGACCAATTTGGCCCAAGTGCCAGCAATATGATGTCATCAGCGAAAAACGCACAGAATAGCGTCGAGGGGATACTGAACGCGAGGATGATGCTGTAGCCTTTAAGGAAGCAACTGCGAAATTGTGCAGGGTCATCCTGCAGCCTTGAAAGAACGGAAAAAAAGACGCCGCCGATCATTGCATTTATGCTGGTAACAGGAATGCTCACCAGTTGGGACGCCCTTGTGTAGATTCCAAGGGCGTCAGCTCCCCAGAACCGTCCGAGGACGATCTTTTCCATGTTGTAGCCGGCGTAGACGACGACGCTATTGAGCATGAGGGTGCCGCCAAAGGAGAGCATTGGCCGAACCTCTACCCCCGAACGCGGTCTTTTCGGTATCCATCCAGAGGCGATCCAACAGCTTAGGGTATATATTCCTGGACTCGAGATCGACGCCGCGACGAGTGCCCAATAGCTCCATCCTGCAAGGGCTAGACAAATCCCCAGAACGGCGCTTGCAAATTGTGAGATTGCATCAATGGCGCTTAAAGCGCCGTAACGCAAATCACGCTCCAACAATGCGCTGTGCTGCACCCCTAAAGCTGCGAAGACAAACCCCGACGCCATTACTATCATGATCAATCTGAGGCGAGGGTCATCGTAGAACCGCGCGACGAATGGCGCCAAGCTCACGCATGTTACTGCGAGGAATAGGCCCACGAGTAGATTGACCCAGAACAGTTGTGATATCTGCTGATCGCTTATTTCGGCTTTCTGGATGGTTGCGGATGACAACCCAGCATGGGTGAAACGCTCCAGGAAGCCTGTAACGACCGTCACCATGGCTACCAAACCAAAATCACTCGCGTTCAGCAAACGGGCAAGGACCGCTAGATACAGGAGGCGGATGCCCGTCGTTGCGAGCTGGCCTAGCAACTTAGCCACTCCACTACGTACGGCTTTTCCTTTTAGTTGGCGCATTTCTGATCCTCAGGGGAGGACACGTAAGCTGCTTTTCGGCCCGGAGGGATCGGCTTACTGCAAACATGCGCTGTGCCATCGGTATCGCTAGTCTCGGCGTAATCAGTTGAGCTCTGTTGAGGATCGGCTATTCTTTCCAACCAAACCTCCCGCCACCAGGGAAAAATACTTCTCGGGCAGTGCATGCGCCGGTCGCTGTAGCACGCCTGGCACCAGGCGTTCTCTAAAATGACCGCTGGCGTCTTGAGTGTTGCCATTCTGCCGTTATCCTCGCGAATAAACTGCGACACTCGCGATCTCACCCTGAACGTCTTTCCGCAGAAGGGAACCATTTCTGCATCGAAATAGAGACCGCGATTTTTGTTGTCGCTTCCCATCGTATCGAGAATTTCCTTATAGGATTTCACCCGAACAAGTTCGCCCGGTTGCAGATTGAGGGACACCAGGGGCGCCGACCATCCATGGGCGAGCGTGCCCCTCCGCCTTGGAAACGGAACGCCGCCCCACAGGCTCACAATCGGGTCGTAGAGCACGCGAAGCGTTTCTCGGATTCTGCTTGCTCTTCCCATCGGCTTAATAAAGTAATAACAGCAGGCATAGACGGCACCGCGCATCAGGCGGCCAAGCGAGGCGTTTCCGGACGTATAGTCCTTGACATATTGACGGGCGTCCCACCAAGGAAGAAGCGTTGTAAAGAGCGGGAGATCGGTCGCTTGGCACGCGTATTTCGGTTCCTTCCCTGCATCTTGATCCTTTGCCAATCTGCCAGCCCACACGGCTTCTTCCGAGCATCCAGTTGCCAGCTCGGATGGATGCAACCTTGCGTTGCTTGCGTCCGCGGTTTCGGAAGATGAGGGATTTTCCGAAGCTGGCTTTAGCCAAGCTGCATTCCAGAACAGCAAGCAGGCGGCATGACATTCGCCATAGGCCTGGCCGTCGCAGCGCAAATTCTCCAGGTGAACCCCGTCAGGGAGTCTACGTCCACCGGTCCAATTAACGGTGTCGCATGTCTTGTGCGCGCTTTTGTACACTCGAAATCTACGGCCGCAATAATTGAACATTTGCGGCATAAAAGGCAGGCCATTCAGTCGGCCATTGGCGTCGAGCGAGCAAAGAATTTCTTCTTTGCTACGAACCTCTACCCAGTCACCCGCACGCAGTGACATTACCGTTTTCCCCCGTTTAGAAGCGCATCTACGAAACGCATGTAACCAAAGGTGACGCGCGTATGTGAAAATGACAACAGCCCCTTTTGGACAGTCGATGCCAAATTGGTGGTAGTTAAAATAGCGAACGAACTAAACTTCGGGCAGGGAGTCGCGTTTTCGTGTCGATGGGCTAGCGTGCCGTTGGGGCATTATGACAAGGTGGAGCATTGACAATCTTTCGCGTCGAGCTGTTTCCCGCGGTGCGGGCCATCGCGAACCGAGCGGAACCGAAAACGAGATCGCAACGCAATTGAGATGGGATCCCATGAAAAGTGTTGAGCGGTTTTCCGGCCGAGTGGTCATAAACTCAAAAAGCTCCAACGGCTTAGCGTTTCCATCAAGGCTTAAACGCTCTGCTCTGCTTTCGGGATCGGATCAGGTCGCCAACTCTGCCGCGACTGAAGGCAAGGCCTCCCGCAAGTCAATTTGCGGGAAGCCATCTATTCTGCGCGGCGCAGCAGGCTGCCTATCGAGTTGTAAGTCACGCAACTTGTGAGATATTATCCAGTTGCTGCCGCCATGCTGCATAAACAGCGCCGATACCAGCCTCGAGCTCGATCTTCGGTTGCCATCCCATTGACCGGATACAGGAACTGTCAAGAAGCTTACGGGGCGTTCCGTCAGGCATGGCGGAGTTGAATACGATGCGTCCTTCGTAACCAAGAACGTCCGCAACAAGCACAGCCAGGTCGCCGATGCTTATTTCCCTACCGGATCCGATATTGACTATCCTTGGACCGGCATATCTCACCATCAGGTGAACACAGGCATCTGCAAGATCGTCGACATGAAGAAATTCGCGTTGAGGCGCTCCAGTACCCCAGACCTCGACGGTGCTCGCGCCGCCAGCCTTGGCGTCATGGATCTTTCTGATAAGAGCGGGCAGGACGTGCGAACTTTCGAGATCGAAATTATCGTTCGGTCCATACAAGTTGGTCGGCATGGCGGAGATCGCCTTCATGCCATATTGCTTCGCACATGCCTCGGCCAGCTTCAGCCCGGCGATCTTCGCAATCGCATAAGGCTCGTTGGTCGGCTCCAGGCTCCCTGTCAGCAGCGAATCCTCGGTGATCGGCTGGCTGGCGAATTTCGGGTAGATGCAGCTCGAACCCAACCATAGAAGCTTTTCCACTTTTATATCGGCCGCCGTCTTGATCACGTTCATCGCGATCATCGTATTGATATAGAGAAAATCGACCGGATATTGCGCATTTGCTTTGATGCCGCCGGCAAGCGCGGCAGCGACAAAAATTGCGTCCGGACAGTTACGCCGCATCCAGTTTTCGGTCTCGCTTTGTCGGGTGAGGTCGAGTTCACGGTGCGAAACCGTCAGGATTGCGCAGTCTTCCTGCTGCAACCGCCTCACGAGTGCGGAGCCAACCATTCCGGAGTGACCTGCAACCCAGATTCGCTTACCCCGTAGATTGTAAGCAGGCCTGTTTGCCTCAGCCGTAAAAATCATTGCGGCCCTCCTCCTTCATGATTGTTCTGAGATCCGCCTCGACCATTTCAGAGACAAGGGCATCGAACGAAACCGAGTGCTGCCAATTTAATTTTTTCCTGGCCTTTTCCGGATTCCCGAGAAGAATATCGACCTCTGTCGGCCGGAAATAGACAGGATCGATCTCGATGATAGGATCGCCGCTTCGACGGTCGAAACCGACCTCATCAACGCCGTCGCCTTCCCACGCAATGTCTCTGTCCACAGCCTTGAAGGCGCGCTCGACAAATTCTCGCACGGTATGCGTCTCGCCTGTCGCGAGTACGTAATCATCCGGTGTCTCCTGTTGCAGGATACGCCACATACCATCGACGTAGTCGCGCGCATGCCCCCAGTCGCGCTTGGCGTTGAGGTTGCCCAGCCGCAGTTTCTTCTGCAATCCGCGCTCGATGGCCGCGACACCGCGCGTAATCTTGCGCGTGACGAAGGTTTCGCCGCGCAGGGGGCTTTCATGGTTGAAGAGGATTCCGTTTGAGGCATGAATGCCGTAAGCCTCGCGATAATTGACGGTGATCCAGTAGGCATAGAGCTTTGCAGCCGCATAGGGACTACGAGGATAAAACGGCGTTCCCTCATGTTGCGGTACCTCGCCCAATCCGCCAAAAAGCTCGGACGTCGAAGCCTGGTAGAACCTGCAGGTTCTTTCCAGCTTCAGTATCCGCATCGCCTCAAGCAGACGCAGGACGCCGACCGCGTCGGCATTGGCTGTATATTCGGGTGTTTCGAAGCTGACCTTCACATGGCTCTGGGCGCCAAGATTGTATATTTCGTCAGGCTGGACGTCCTGTATGACGCGGCACAGATTGGTGCCATCCGTCAGGTCGCCAAAATGCAGATGGAATCGCGAGCTGTGTTCGTAGCGATCGTGAAAGAGATGATCGACGCGCGCCGTATTAAATGACGAGGAGCGTCTTTTCAGGCCATGCACATGGTAGCCCTTGGAAAGAAGCAATTCGCTCAGATACGCACCGTCCTGGCCGGTGACGCCAACAATCAAAGCAACTTTCTCTGACATCGATATTCCCCTCTTCCGGCCCGCGCATCCGTCCAGCCTTCCCTTGGACAATATAAAGTCACCGCAGGCGTGGCACTTTGCCAAAAAGGTGTAGTTCGCCAGTAGTTAGCCCGCGGGGGTGGGATTGTGCATCGCCGAAGGAACTCCGAAAGTCGCAGACATCCCGCATAAGGGGTAGCAAAGGCCCTCTTGGGTGCATCCGCCTATCGCCTTTGGCGAACTTGCGAGCAGTGGGCCGCCTGCCACAATGAGCACACGGCTATCGGCCAGCCCGCCGGACATCTCTCCCGCCCGGATGCTTAGGAAATCGGTATGAGGATTGTTTTCGCCAATCGTTACTTCTACCCTGATCAATCCGCCACCAGTCGGATGGTATCCTCCATGGCGTTCGCCCTTGCGCAGCGTGGCTTCGACGTCACTGCGCTGGCCGGTCGAAGTCTGCACAACAGACAGGATACCCTCTTGCCCGCGGAAGAAACGATCTCAGGCGTGAGGGTGTGCCGCGTGACCACATCTCGTTTCGGCCGGCAATCGGTCGTCGGCAGATCGATCGACTATCTCTCCTTTCATGCACTCGCGCTCTGGTGGTTCCTCAGAAACGTGTCCAAGAATGATGTGGCAGTCATATGCACGGATCCGCCATTCCTTTCGGTCAGCAGCGCCATTGCGCTGAAGCTGCGAGGGGCTCGAATGATCAACTGGATCATGGACCTGTTTCCAGAGACAGCGATCGAGCTCGGATATATGAGAAATCGTCGATCCCTCGGCCGGCTCGCAAGAGCCATTCGAGATTGGTCGATCAAGAAGTCCACTCTTATCATCTGCCCAACGAACACCATGGCGGACTACATGATCGAGCAGGCTCTCCCGCAAGACAGAATTGCCGTTCAATACCATTGGTCCAATGAGGATGAAATCTATCCTGTAGAGCCAATACATAACCGCCTTCGTCAGGAATGGGGCCTCGGCGATGTTTTTGTGGTCGGATATTCGGGTAATTTCGGTAGAGCGCACGAATTTACGACCATCATTGAAGCCGCTGAACTCCTCAAGGATCGCAAGGATATCCGCTTCCTTCTGATCGGCAGTGGCCATCAGCATGCCGCAGTTCAGGAAGCAGTCTTAGAGCGTAGCCTCAAAAACGTGATCTTCAAGCCATTGCAGCCGGCTGAGCACCTGGCTGACAGTCTCGGCGCGGCCGATGTCCATCTTGTTTCGCTGCTGCCGCGCCTCGAGCACTGCATTCTACCGAGCAAGGTTTACGGCATCCTGGCAGCGGGCAGGCCGACAATCTTCATCGGCGACAGGGACGGTGAAGTTGCGCGCATATTGGCTTCGGGAGCATGTGGAAAGACGGTTGCGATCGGAGATGCCGAACAGCTTGCCCTCACCATCAGCGAGCTGAAGGAAACTCCAATCCACCGTTTGGAAATGGGTACCGCAGCCCGGCATCTGGTCGAAACCGCTTACTCCCGCCTTGCCGCAATAGAAACCTGGTGCACGTTATTCGAGCAGTTGGGGGAACGGGCGCCGGCCCCTGCCCATGGCGAGATGCAGAAGCGGTTCTCATGAGTGGAAAGGTCATCGTCAGCCAGCTCGGCGCCCGCATGCATTATGCGGTGCCGGCCATATTCGCGTCTCAGGACCGCCTTGCACATTTTTATACGGATATCTGTGCAACGAAGGGCTGGTATCGCTTTGCGACCGCCCTGCCTGCGTCGCTTACACCGGCTGCCGTGCGGCGTTTCGCCGGACGGCAGCCGAAGAACGTCTCTCCAAACCTGATTACGATCTTTCCTGCTTTCGGCATCCGCTCGGCTTTGCGACGCATGCGCGGGAAGGACGTCGTCGACGAGACCTCGCATGCGCTGTGGGCCGGCGCATATTTTTCGCGTCTCGTCGCCCAAAGCGGCTTCCACGGCGCTGATGGAATCTACGCCTTCAGCGGCGACGCGCTCGAACAGATGCGCGCCGCCAAGCAGCAGGGCCTTTGGACAGCACTCGAACAGATGATTGCTCCCCGCGATGTGCTCGAGCAGCTCTTGCAGGAGGAAGCTCAATCCTTTCCCGACTGGACAGGCCCGCTTCCAAAAAACGCCTTCGCGCGCATCTTTGCCGACCGTGAAAAGGCGGAATGGAATATCGCGGATCTGATCATATGTCCGTCCGAATTCGTTCGACGCCACGTCGTTGCCTCCGGCGGCGACGAGAGCCGTTGCGTCGTCGTTCCCTATGGGGTCGACGTCAGATCGCCAGTGACCCGGCCGCGGCGCTTGCCGGGGCCGTTACGCGTTCTGACCGCGGGTGCGGTGGGTCTGCGAAAGGGTTCTCCCTACGTCGTTCAGGCCGCCCAGCTCCTCGGTGGTTCAGCAACGTTCCGCATGGTCGGCCCCTGCAATCTTCCCGAGACGCTGCTAAACAAGCTCGCCAGCTCCGTGGAACTGGCCGGCATCATTCCACGCGCGGCTATGGCCGAGCAGTACCGATGGGCGGACATTTTCCTGTTGCCCTCCATTTGCGAAGGCTCGGCGACCGTCATCTACGAAGCGCTTGCGGCAGGCCTGCCGGTTATCACGACAGAAAATACGGGAAGCGTGGTGCGCGACGGCAAAGAGGGATTCGTCGTTCCGCTTCGCGACAGCCAGGCCATTGCGCAGGCGATCGAAAGACTGGCGAAGGACGAAGAGCTAAGAGCCGAGATGTCGGTAAACGCCTTTCGCCAGGCGGCGGATTTCACGGTCGAAAAATATGGCACTCGCCTGCTCGCAGCGATCGCCCCCCTTTCCTCCAAACAGGTAGCGGATCGCCCGAGGCCGAAATTATGAACTACAGAATGTTGGTCCTCGTATTCCGTTTGACGCGGAGACTTCGCGCATGAAGATCGTTCACGTCATTTCGACATTAGATCCGGTAAAGGGAGGTCCACAGGCTGTGGTAGCGCGCATTGCAGCCGCCCAATGTATGCTCGGGCACGACGTGCACGTCATCAGCTATGCCGGTGCCACGGTACAGGAAAAGGCATTCCGAACGGCTGCGGGCATACCGGAGTTCGAAAAGATCCGATGGCATCTGCTGCCCGACGCGGATCGCCTCGAGCGCGTCACGTGCATAAAGGGAGCGAAACTGATCAGCAAGGTGCTGCGGTTTGCCGATTTCGTTCATCTTCATGGCATATGGGAACCGATCCTGCTGCGATCTGCCTCCAAGGCAAGAGTTGCGGGGATTCCGTATTGCGTCACTCCCCATGGCATGCTTGATGTCTGGAGCCTGCGCCAGAAAGCCTGGAAAAAACGCCTTGCCCTGTCACTCGGCTATCGCCGTATGCTGTGTGATGCGAAGTTCATACACGCGCTGAACAGCGATGAGGCGCAACTGATGCGGCCGCTAGGCCTCAAGGTGCCGATGGTCGTCATTCCCAACGGCGTGTTTCCGCAGGAATTCGAGCAGCACGGCTCGCAAGCGCCCTTCCGTGAGCAAATCGGAATGCCCGCCGAGCGCCGCTTTGTTCTGTTTCTTTCTCGCCTGCACTTCAAGAAAGGACTGGATCTGCTTGCCCATGCCTTTCATTCGGTGGCTTCCAGATGTCCGGAAGTTGATCTCGTTGTTGCAGGACCGGATGACGGTGCTCAAGACGAATTTTTGGCGATCGTCCGGGAACTTGGCATCGAGCATCGCGTCCGGCTGACGGGACCGCTCTATGGCGCATCGAAGCTGCAGGCGCTCTCCGCAGCTGCCTGCTTTTGCCTGCCAAGCAGACAGGAAGGCTTCAGTCTTGCAATTACCGAAGCAATGGCCTGCGGCGCGCCGGTTGTGATAAGCGATGCCTGCCATTTCCCCGAAGTCGATACGGCCGAGGCGGGATCTGTAACACCTCTTGCGCCCGCCGCAATCGCGAACGCGCTGGTAGCAGTGTTGGAGAATGATCGTCTGGCCAGAAAAATGGGCGAAAACGGGCGCCGACTGGTGATGGAGAATTTCACCTGGCCGATCATTGCCGGAAAGACCATAAGCAGCTATCGCTTGTATGCGTAGCAGGCGGCGGCTTCGTGGTTGCGCCTGCCGACCGGCCTGGCCGGATTGCCGACATAAACGGTCCAGGCTTCCAGCGATTTTGCGGTGACGCCTCTGGCGCCCAGCACTGCCCCCTCGCCGACAATGACATTCGGCCCAACGAAGGCTTCCGCTGCGATCCAGCAATTGGCCTGAAGCGTGATCGGCCTGCTAACCAGCGGAAATCGGCTGTCCTGGATGTCGTGAGTACCGGTGCACAGATGTGCCCGTTGCGAAACGATTGCGTGATCACCGATCGTCACTCTGGCAATGTTGTAGCAGATTGCGTCTGGCCCGATCGACGCGAACTCCCCCATGATGAGATTTCCAGGCCACCAGATTCTTGCCCTTCCGTTGACGCAGGCCGTAGAATGAATCCGCGCGCCAAAACGCCGCAGCAGCCAGAGCCGCCATTTGTTCATTAGAGAAGGCGTCCATGCGGCCAGCAAAGCCCAGCAGACGGTCCACAACAGGCGCATGGCGCGAAACTTCAACGAAAATGTTGCGCCACCGAACCTCGGGAGAATGACTTCGGGATCATTGAGGGAGATCTGTTCACGAGCCATAATCTGCGGCCTCCTTTGAAACAAACGGGACGTTCGACTTCCCATAATCGCTCCGCGCTGTCGCCCGCGGCTCAACGCGGGCATAAGCCAAGGCCGGCAGCAGAAACATCAGCATGTGCACCCAAACCGTCAATACCCAGTCCGTCTGATGAGAAACTGCGTGCATGGCGGGAACAATGGAGAGCATGTAGACCACTTGCGCCGACGCCTCTCCTGCATTCGCCGAAACCCAGAGTCGATGCATCAAATAGGCCAGCAGAAAAAACTTCAGCGCGCCAAAATACCAAAAGGACTGGAAGGCATCTGCCATCCCTGTTTCGGTGCTCCCGGTCGCCGGATTATAGTCCCGTCCAGGAATAGGCATTGGCAACATCAGTGCATTCTTGAAATTGTTGCCAAGCAACTGAGCGGGCACATAGGCAAAGATCAGGTGATTCCAGTGAACCTTGCCAAAGTCGAGGTCCAATGTGGTATCAGTGCTATTTATCCGGATCACCGCGTTGCGCATTTCCGGTCCACCTTCGCTCAAGAGCTCAGTGATGTTGCCGACGACATCGATGTTGGCGATATCGCTCCAGACAGGCGCAGCATTCACGCGAGTGATATTCCGGTAGTCACCCATGCTGGCCATGCCAACCGTACCGAGCAGCAAGGCAGCAATCGCCAATATGCGGGAGATCATCCAGCCCCGGTAAAACCAGAATGCCAGCAGGAAGATCATGCAGAGTTCCACAGCCTCGGCACGCTTGCCTGTCACCAGAATTCGATCGAGATAAAAGACGAGGTCGAAGGCGATGATACACATCGCCGCAGCCGACATGCGTCTTGCAAAGCAGAGTGCCGCTATGGCTAGTCCGTAGCAGAGTAGTCTCGAGAAAAAGACATACATGACCGAGGCGCCCGACATCTGCACACCCACAACAAGGTCCGCCGGGATACGACTGAGCTCGTAGTAGAAATAGGCGCCAAGAAGCGACATGACGAAGGCAGCAATGAGAAGACGCTTTTCGGAAAAGTCGTGACGGAACAGGGCGAAGGGCCTGACGCGGGATATGTAGCCCAACCAAGTCATCAGGAGACAAAGAATGGTGAAGCCGATGGCTTTCGCGAATGCATTTTCCGGCAGGAAGCGATCGTTGGCGAGCGCCGGAATCTGGGGCAAGAGAAAAGAGAAGGTAATAACGCCGGTCAAAAACGGAAATTGATAGAGGTTCACGCGTCGGACCATACCAACGCCCAATAAACAGAGAACGACGAAGAAAAGTACACAGGTCAACAACCAGTTCATCGCTTTTACCCATATGTCTCCCGCCCATCAAACCGGCGAGAAGAAAAACCATGACTTGTACAAGGGAAGTTTCAGATATTCCTTGGCGATCTGAAACCCCAGCCCATCGAAGATCAGCCTCGGATAGGACATGCTTCGCTCCGCAGGCCAGGATACCCAGGCAATCTCTTTTGCGTTCAGTGCAAAACAATCGAGCGCCCTTCGGGAATGAAACCAGCTCGTGACCAGGGCACCACGGCGGACATTCATCGCTTTCAGCAGCGGTGCCGAAAATTCTGCGTTTTCCCAGGTATTGCCGGATTGGCATTCGACGCTGATCGCCTCTGCGCTGACACCTTGAGCGATCATCGTGTCCCTGATCGATAGGCAGTCTCCGTCACCGCTGACGAGAATACGGGGCGCGAACCCCTCGCGCCAAAGCTCGGCGGCACGGGCGGCGCGTGGAGGGCCATCGCCACCCAGTACAACGATGATATCGGTTCTCGCGAGAGGATCGTGAACAGCAAGAAGCTCATCTGATGCGACGACCGCAAGGACATAGAAACAGGCAAGCAGGATTGCCGTGAGGCAAAAGAGCCTTCTGAGAGGTCGGCCACGGAAACGTGCAATCTGCGACGAATCTGAACTGGTCGACAGCTTTCGGACACTCGTCATACAGGCAATCCGCGCTCGCGCCGCTGCAGTTCCTTCGTTTTGATCACGATCATATATTCATATGCCGCGATCAGCCGGCAGTAGTGGTAGCCCTGAATGCCATCAAGGAATCCGCCGCGAAGGAAGTACATGTATACGAACCGGGCGGTTGCGCGGAACGGAATGTGCATGGACAATTCCTTCAAGCCGCGTCGGCGAACTTCCGATCGCGAACTCAAGATCGCGCTCCAGGGAATGCGTCCATTGCGAAGACTTTCTGCTGTTTCGCGGGCTTCCGAGGACGAATAGCGGTTGTGCTTCTCGTACCAAGCCCCAAGTCCCTTGTTGAAGCTGTAATGGATAAAGTGGCTTTTCAGCTTTCCCTCAGGCCCCTCTCCGACCGGGCGGAGATGCACCTCGCGCTCGAAGCCGATCATGCGGTCTGGGCGGTAAAATCTCGGTATCCAGCTCGGATAAAGACTACTGTGTTTGATCCAGCGGCCCATGAACATATTCTTGTAGCGGATCCGGAAGAGCGCTTCGGGTCGTGTTGGGTCGGCAGCGATTGCCAGCATCTCGTCTCGCAACTCATCTGTTGTGATCTCGTCGGCGTCGGGCGTAAAAACCCATTTATGCTTGTACTCAATTTCCTTGAGGGCAAACATGCGCTGGCGATCTTCTCCATCATACGCGCGCTGATAGACGCGTGCACCCGCCTCCTTGGCGATATCGACTGTTCTATCGGTACTGAAAGAGTCGAGGACGACGATGTCGTCGCACCAGCGTAGAGCTGCAAGGCAGGCCGGAAGATTGCGCTCCTCGTTCAAAGTAAGAATGCATACCGAGATCACGTGCCTACTCCTCAGCTAACCCTTGCCGTTACAGTTCACCAGTTGTCGCTGGTGACGGGCGCAGTTCCGACGATAGGTTAAGATCGGGCGAGCCGTCTGGACACGTGGAAAAATGGAGCAAAGCATCCGCTAAATGGGGGGAATTGGTCGCATTTTGTGATGGCCACCACCACCTTTGGGAGGAGGCATTCTACAATCTGCTTGCCGATATCGCAGCGACCGGATTGTCACCGCCCTGCATCAGAGATCGAGGCAATCATCGCCACGACACTGCGAGAGGAGACCCCCACTTGCACCTGCCGTCGCCGTCTATCCGAAAATCCAGGTACCTGACAGCTCGTCCACTCGCCTTTTGTACAAATCGGATAGACAATGCCAAGATGCTGATGCCCGTTTGCCTCCGATGTAGATCAAGTACATGAGGAAGATTACCGGCCCTCGCTTTTTTCAGGCGCCGCTCGCAACATACCAGTCCTGCGGAGGGTCGGGCGCATATGCCGGGCAGGAGAGGGGGCATTTGATACAGGGAGAGGGGTGAGGGCCTTTGGATGCTCGAAAGCCCAGAATTTCTGCTTGGGTGTTGGTGCAGCCATAGGTTGAATGGTGATGATCATCAACGAACTGTTCCTGGGCGGAATGCCGGACAAAGGGGGAGACCGAACTGATGGAAAAGAACGCTGATAACAAGGGCGGTCATATCGGCCAAAAAAGGCTTACGCGCCGGGCAATGCTCACGACTGGCGGTTCGCTGGCGGCGGCGCAACTCGCCGGCAGGATTGGTGTGCGCGGATTGGCCGCCGCGCTTGCTTCCGGAACGGCCGCGTTGTCACAGTCGGCCAAGCCCAATATTGTTTTCATCCTCGCCGACGATTTGGGCTGGAACGATGTCGGGTTTCACGGCTCTGACATAAAGACGCCAAACATCGACGAACTGGCGGAGAAAGGCGCCCGGCTCGAGCAATACTACGCCCAGCCCATGTGCACGCCCACCCGGGCGGCGTTCATGACGGGCCGCTACCCGTTCCGCTACGGCATGCAGACCGCCGTCATTCCCCAGGGCGGCACCTATGGCCTGGCGCTTGATGACTATCTCTTGCCGGAAATGCTGAAAGAGGCAGGCTATGCCACCGCCGCGAGTGGCAAGTGGCACCTCGGTCACGCAAAGGCGGCATACTGGCCGCGCCAGCGCGGATTCGATTCATTCTATGGCGCTCTGCTTGGCGAGATCGATCACTTCACGCATAAGTCTGCAAACGGCAATGCGGATTGGTACCGGAACAACGACGCCATCGAGGAGGAAGGGTTCGACAATGTCCTCTTCGCTACCGAAGCCGTGCGAGTGATCAACGAGCACGACGAGTCGAAACCTTTGTTCCTCTATCTGGCCTTTACGTCGCCGCATACGCCGTTCCAGGCACCGAAGGAATTTCTTGAGCGCAACAGCCACATCGCCGATGAGGGCCGGCGAAGCTATGCAGCGATGATCTCGGTGATGGACGATGGCATCGGCAGAGTCGTGGAAGCTCTCGAAACGCGTGGCATGCGCGAGAATACGCTCATTGTCTTTCACAGCGACAACGGCGGCGTGGTCAATGCTTTTTTTGCCGGGGAAAGCGACGTCAAGGGCAAGCTTCCGGCCGACAACGGTCCTTACCGGGAGGGCAAGGGGACGACCTATGAAGGAGGCACGCGCGTCCTTGGCCTGGTCAACTGGCCGGGAAAGATCGAGCCTGGCACGGCCGACGGAATGATGCATGTCGTTGACATGTACCCGACCTTGGCAGCTCTGGCCGGCGCTGAACTCGGCAAGAACAAGCCGCTGGACGGGATGGACATGTGGCCGATGCTTGGCGAAGGAAAGCCATCGCCACGAACCGAGATCGTCTACAACATCGAACCAATGACGGCCGCCGTGCGCCAGGGCGATTGGAAGCTTGTGTGGAAGACGACGTTGCCGCCGAAAGTCGAACTCTTCGATCTTTCGAAGGATACGTCCGAGACCACAAACCTTGCCGATCAGAACCCCGAAATGCTGCAGAAACTGCAAGCGCGGGTAATCGAGCTCGCCTCGCAGATGTCTCCTCCTCTTATCCTGCAGGACGCCGTGCGATTGCTCTTGCACTCGGACGCCGTGCTGCCCGACGCGGCCGAAATGTTCAATGTCGGAGATTGAGTGATTGGGCGGTTCATTCCAAAGACGAGCGGTGTGGCGGGCCGTTCGTTCCTGGTATGCGTGAGCAAGCTTCCCTGCCATTGTCTGACGCGCAAATGATACCGGTCGCTGTGGCGAAGGGGCTCGGCCTTTCGGGTCAACATCCTGGTCGTGATGACACGTGTGACTTTCGTTTGTCGTTTCAAACCGGCAAATGTCATTTGCTCGTTGGGATTAGCCGATGGGTTCGAAACAATCTTCCGCTAACGATTTCACTGAACATCTCTCCTTGCTCACCCCCCTTCATGACCGAACATCCATACCGGCTCGTGCGATTTCGGACGAGCAGTGGTCGACGGCGCTGCGCATCGCCCGTTAATTGGAAAGGATTCTTGACGACGGTGGTCCCAGGCAAACGCCATCACGCGCGCCGCATCAAATTCGACACAAACCGCACAGCTTGTCGATTGCATATGGTGCCCGATAACGTTGGATTATTGAACGTGTTGCTCTTTAATAGGAAATGGTCCGCTGATTGAGGCAAAATCGCTCCCTCGGGCCATTTGCGGCTTTTATCCGCCGGCAAACTGCGCTATAAAGCTAGACAGGCTAGCTAGTTTGGAGCAAATGCATGGAATGGCAGCTGCAGGACGCTAAGAACCAATTCTCGAAAGTGGTGCAGAAGGCGCGCCACGAGGGACCGCAGATCGTCACGCTGCGCGGCGAGCGTGCGGCCGTCGTGCTGTCCGCCCGCGACTACGACGCTTTGCGCGCCGGCCGACCGACGCTGGTCGACGATCTGCTCGGCGGTCCCGCCTGGGACGATGAGCTCGCCGATGCGGTTGAAGTGCGCCCCAAGAGCCCAAGCCGCGGCGTTGCGTTCTGATGTATCTGGTCGACACCAACATCGTCTCGGAGGCACGACGCGGCACGCCGCAAGCGGTCGCCTGGCTGCGCTCGGTCGACCCGTTGAGCATCCATCTGAGTGCGCTGACCCTGGGCGAAATCATGCGCGGCATTGCCCTCAAGCAGAAGACGGATCCGAAGGCCGCGGCCCACCTCGCCGAGTGGCTGCGCAAGCTGCGCCACGACCATGGCGACCGCATCCTGCCGGTGACCGACCAGATCGCCGTCGAATGGGGCCATCTTGCCGCGATTCGGCCACGCGGCGATATCGACGGACTGATCGCGGCCACCGCGATCGTCCACGACCTGATCCTCGTGACCCGCAACGTCAGGGATTTTGAGGACACGGGCGCCTCCGTGATCAATCCTTGGGAGACGCCGGCATGAGCCGTCTTGTGACGGACCCGGAGCCGCCAAATGGCGATCTCGCCCATCCGCTCGATGCTGCGGTCGACGCGAATCCTGTTGGCGCTGCCCTCCCCTTGCCCCTTCCGGAGGCAACCGCCGCGGTGCGGCTTTGATGGACACCGGACGTCAACGTGGCGCCTTGGCGGAATGGCTAGCCCATAATTTGCCACGACGCTTCGAGAGCCGGGTCATTCCGGGCAAAGAGCCTGTCGCCCTGGCTGGGCGACCTCATGGCGCTCGCCAAGCAAAATTGACAAGGATCGACCGCAAGATCCGCGAACTCACGGGGCTGCGCCGAACATTGGAAAATCTGGTCCGCGCGTGCCACGGCAATAACAGGCCGGATTGTCCGATCCTCGAGGAACTGTCGGACGGTCGGGCCGAATAGGCATCGGCAAATTTCGGCAGGGCTTGCCTTTGGCCTTCGCCGACTGTCGGGACCGAGGTTCGATCGGTTTTTTCGAGATGGCTGGAATAAATACACGCGCACATCCGTATACTAAGTCATGGAACGGAAAGAACGCTCATTCGATGTCATCAGCCAGCTCGCAGCGCTCCGGCGTTATGCGCGCTCGCTCGTGCGCAATGCGGATGATGCGGAAGACCTCGTTCACGACGCATTGCTGCGGGCCTACGAGAAAAAGCAGAGCTTCCGCCGTGGCGGCAACCTGCGCACCTGGCTTTTATCGATCATGCACAATACGCACATCGATCGCCTCCGCCACGACCGATCCTTGGCGCGCCGGCACGACGACGCAGCCGTTCAGACGGAACAGTCGCTGCAGGCTGGCCAGGAACACGCCGTTCGTCTCCAGCAAGTGCGAGATGCATTCTTCCGTCTCCCGGAGGAACAGCGCGAGGCGCTGCATCTCGTCGCAATCGAGGATCTCTCCTATCAGGAGGCGGCATCGGCTCTCGGGATCCCGATCGGCACCTTGATGTCGCGCATTTCGCGCGCCCGCGTCCAGCTTCGCGACTTCGAAGAGAAGGCACCGCGCGCTGCGCAGCTGAGGCTAGTCGGAGGGAACGGCAATGAAGGCAATTGATCCTATCATAGACGCTGATCTCGATGCTTACGTCGACGGCGAACTCGACGTGGCGCGCCGCATTGAGGTCGAATCCTTCCTTTCAGAGAACCCAGCGATTGCCGCAAAGGTCATGGCCGACCTCAGTATCAGGGGTGAGTTGCGCCTTGCACTTGCCAGCGAAAGCGCATTTGGTCGCCCGGAGGCGCGTGACGCAGCTCGACGCCTCGAGCGTGGTCTCACCTACGGAAGCATCTTCCATTCGATGCAGCGGATTGCGGCTGTCGGCGTTCTTATCGCTGCAGGCTGGGTCGCGCATACTTCCTTCGGCGCATTTACGGCAACCGAGGTTGCCGCTTCGGTGCCGGCGCCGCCCTATGTCGAAGATGCGGTGCGCGCTTATCACACGGCAATGCTGCGCCAGTCCGTGCCGTCCCAGCCAGTTGCAACCTACAAGGCGGAGGACATTCGCGCAGCGACGGCAATTGTCATGCCGCAACTGCCTGAAGACTGGAAGATTTCCGATGTGCAGATTTTCCCGTCCGAGTTCGGCCCGAGCGTCGAGATGGCCATCAAGACGTCGCAGGACAAGCAAAT
Organism: Rhizobium sp. R693; assembly: GCF_002211315.1. NCBI lineage: Bacteria > Pseudomonadati > Pseudomonadota > Alphaproteobacteria > Hyphomicrobiales > Rhizobiaceae > Rhizobium > Rhizobium sp. R693. Next base: position 155,255 of record NZ_LOKY01000046.1, read on the forward strand.
CTCGCTGTTTGCCGTACGCCCGGGTGCATTCGCCGTGCAGTCCGTCAAGCATGTCGCGCTCGACAGGGCTGAGGCAGCCTACTGGCAGATCGGCGATGTAGCCTATGCGCTTGTGGCCGGCGATCGCGACATAAATCTGGATACGCAAGCCGATCGGCTTGCCCGCACGCTCTACTAGTTCGTTCAACCGAGGAGATCAGTATGAACCCGACCAATCCGCGTTTTGGCTACGGCTCGGCCGCCGGCGCCCAGGCGCTTTTCGACGAGGGCCTGCGTCAGCATATGCTGCGCGTCTATAACTACATGGGCCTTGGCCTCGTCATCACGGGCATCGTCGCATTTGTCGTCGGTAGCACGCCGGCGCTCTACGTGCCGATCTTCCAGTCCCCGCTGAAGTGGGTGGTGATGCTGGCGCCGCTCGCCTTCGTCTTCTTCTTCTCATTCAAGATCCAGACAATGTCGGCTAGCGCTGCACAGATGACCTTCTGGGCCTTCTGCGCGGTCATGGGCCTGTCGCTCGCATCCGTCTTCCTGGTGTTTACGGGCACGAGCATTGCACGCACCTTCTTCATCGCCGCGACCATGTTCGGCTCGACCAGCCTCTACGGCTATGTGACCAAGCAGGATCTCTCGCGCTTCGGCTCGTTTCTGATGATGGGTCTGATTGGCGTCGTCATCGCGAGCATCGTCAACATCTTCCTTGGCTCGAGCGCGCTGCAGTTCGCGATTTCGGTGATCGGTATCCTCGTCTTCGTCGGCCTGACGGCCTATGACACGCAAAACATCAAGGAACAATATTCGGAGAATTACGATCAGGAATCGAACCAGAAGCTTGCCGTCTTCGGCGCGCTGTCGCTCTACCTGAACTTCGTCAACATCTTCCAGCTTCTGCTCAATTTCACGGGCGAGCGGGAATAGGAACAAGCGCTTCTGGGGGCAATGGAAGCGCTGAGGGCGCCCGGTCGGCACTCTGTGACAGGATGCGCAGATCGGGTGCCCACTCAACGAAAGCGGCTGGGTCACCACACCCGGCCGCTTTCGTTTAGATCCCCATCAGATGATACCCCAGGCGCGGTAGCGCCCTCGCCCGGTGATTTCCCGGATGCCGATGTCGTTCAGCAGATTGAGCGCGCCGCGGCTCGTTACCCGCAACTCGCGGGCCACCATTGCCGAAGACACCATCGGCCGCGACAGAACAAAGTCCGCAAGCTGCGGCAGGCTGCTGTTCGAGCGGCGATCCCTGAAGCGGATTTCCATTTGCGTGCGCGCCAGCGAAAGACGGTCCATTTCCTTCAGTCCGGCGGCCGCGCTTTCGACCATGGCCTCAAGAAACGCCTGCAACCGCGTCAGCCGGTCGCGCGCACGCCGCCGCTCATGACGTATTGTCTTGAGGCCGGCATAGAAGGCAAAAAGATGTGACGTGACCTTGCCACGCGCGCGCAGATAGCTGGCAACGAGGAGACCTCCGAGCCAATGCTGTCGACGAAGGGGCTCGATCCTCTCCCAGGCATCAAAGATCAGAGCTGCGCCAAGCGTGGCGGGCAAGCCGTCGGCGATCACAACAGTCTTGCGCCATGCGCGCAAGCGCGACGGCTCGTCCCATTCCTCGTCATCGAACAGGCCGAGAGGATCCTCGCTCCGTTTTTCGCGAACCGGGTCTGTCGTCTCATGCAACTCCAGCACATCGAGACGGCTATGGCTATCCAACAGCCGCTGCGACCTCTCCAGGATCGCATCGATCTCGGCCAGCTCAGCCGACAGAGGACCATCGTCTGCATCCTCATCGACCATAATCTTTGCGCTTTTGATCTCGAGGGCTGCCCCCTCCCCTTCCATGCCGCCTGCCAGAGCTGACAGCCCTGAGGGAGCGAGTGCCCAGTCCGGCGCCGCCGCCCAGATGCGCCGTCGCACCCGCAGGATTAAATGGGCTATCGTCAGTTCGTGGCTTGGCGTGCGGCTATCCATGCGGGCGTCATGCAGAACGAGGTCTTCGACGTGGACCAACTCACCGGCGACCCAGAGGGCTCCGATCGCATCGAAGAAATGCCTGCGCTCGGCAAAGCCTTCCGCGACCGCTATGCGTGCCGCCCGCTCATCCAGCCTTGCCAAGCCATCTTCGGCCTCGACAATCGTCGGCAACAGGCTGACCAGCAATGGACTGTCGATTTCATAGCGCATTGTTAGCTATTTCGATTTCCCAGCAACGGAACTCAAATCACGCTTAACTTCCGCCATGTATGGCATGATTGGTCTGCGCATTCAAACGCCGGTGGCTAAAAATCAAATGGCACCATAGACCTGTCAGTCGAAAGCGAATCTCAGTTGGCTGCAGACACTATCTCCCAGCCTTGAACGCGTCGTAGAGGTCGTCGAGGCGGCGCGAGATGTAGTCTCCAAACTCCGCTGCATCACCCGTTTTTAGTGCGATGGTGAAAGAGCCGCCTTTGTTGCGGATGCGGCCTCTGACCTTACCGGCTCCCTTCGGAACCCATTCATACTCGCTCGCCGCCTGCCTGTCCGGCTTCCTCGCCAGTTCGGCGACAACGAGTTCGAAGCGCCGATCGCTGTCCTGGGCGATGAAGTCAGCCGAGCCAAGCAGATCCCGCAGGCGGGACGCAGTCGCGTTTGTCCAGTCCTGCGCGAGCGCAATCCACTTGCGGCGTCCAGCGGAAGGCGCCGCACCGATCGCCGTAATCGCGTCCATCGGTATGCTTCTGGCAACCGAAATCAGCTTCGACAATTCAGTCTTGTCCGTCGAAAGCGCCTTCATGATAACGGTTCGCTCGAAACCCTTGCTCTCGAGATTGAAGGCAAACACGGCCCGTTCAATATACGACAAGTTGCGCCTTGCAGAATTCTCGATGCCTTGCGCAATGACGACGTCGACATCATCAAGCTTCCGGATGATCGCCTGGACCTTGCGCCCAAGCAGCCGCAGTGCCTGAAGCCGCCGGTGCCCATAGACGACCTGGTAGCGCGTGGCGTCCATCGGATGCTGCCGAACGAGAATAGGGACCTCCTGCCCATTCTCCTCGATTGACCGCACCAGCTCGTCGGCAAGATCCTGCGGCAACTCGGCCAGCCGATCCCTGACGAAGGACATGTCTATGAGATCAGGATCGAGTTCAACAATGCGCTCGCCGGACAGCAGCGCCTCCTGCATCGCCCTGCTCTCTTCTTCCATGCGCCCGAGCGTCAGCGCCATCGAACGGACCGGACCGGCCGGGCCGCGCACCGGGGCGCCATCTTCCGAGTTGGCCGCGGCCAACTCCTGCGCGGTATCGTCGAACAGCCCCTTCAATCGATCCCGTCTGCTCATGTCCGGCCCCATGCCTTGTGAATCCCTGCCAGCACCTCGCCATTCGCGGCGTTGACCGATTCCAACGCGCGGTCGTAGGTCGAACGCCGAACCTGGCCTCTTTCAATCTCGTAGAGTGACTGTTTCGTCAGGCCGGCATCGGCGATCGCCGTGGACTTGAGGATGGTCGCCGTCAGGACGTCGTCGCTGAAAAGGTTGCGCAGGAGGGCAACGATCTGCGACTGCGGCGCGTCGAACGGTTCGTGGCGCGTGACGACATACTTGATGAAATCGTGCTGCAGGTCACCGCCAGCCTTGCGCACGACCGATAGCAAATCGGAAGTCATCAGCAGGAACTGCGACATTGATGCGACGTCAACCATCTGCGGGTGAATCGTAATCAGAAGCGATGTCGCCGCACAAACGGCGCCGAGTGTCAGATATCCGAGTTGCGGCGGACAATCGATAACGACAATATCGTAGTTGGCCTCGACCTCGGAGATGGCAACCCCAACGCGCCGGAAGAACACCTCCCCCGTCCGCTGGCGATCTGAAAGTGCGCGCGGCGTCTCGTGTTCGAATTCCATCAGTTCGAGATTTCCCGGCACGAGGTCGAGTCCGTCGAAATAGGTCTTGCGTACCACGTCCTTCAGCGAGCGGCGGCTCGTATCGTAGCGGATCGCCCCGTAAAGCGTATCCCCGTCGCCCAGATCGAACTCGGGCTGAACGCCGAGCATCGACGACAGCGAGGCCTGCGGATCGAGATCGATTGCCAGGACACGGTAGCCGTTCAGCGCCAGATACTGAGCGAGGTAGAGCGTTGTCGTGGTCTTTGCCGAGCCGCCCTTGAAATTCGTCACCGCGACCGTTTGCAGTTTTTCGCCTGGCCTGCGCCGTGGAAGGTAGGAAAGTGCATCCTTCGGCTTTATCCGCGCCATATGGTGCCGCAACTCGTTGATCTGACCGAGCGTATAGGAACGCCGGCCATTCAGCGAAACCTCCGGCTGCGGTCCCTTGCCATCGAGCGACAGCTGGCGCAGGTATCCGTCGGATACGCCGATCATCTGCGCGGCTTCCCCGGATGTGAACGTCCGCAATGTCTTCTGTGACAGTGGCGGAAAGAGCTTCTCGCGAAGAAGCTTCAGCTGACGCGATAGTTGGTGGGCGTGCCGCTCGATGCGCACGTCCGTCGTCGATACGCTAATGTTGTCCAAAACACCCGACCCTCATCAATGCGCTTTTCTGTCAACTTCACGCTAAAAAGCGTATCGAAGATGCCATGATTCGCGAATCGCGACAACAACAGCCATGCTCGCATTGGCAAAGTTGGCCGCGGCCAACATCTTGCCTTGGCCCTTGCAGAGATCGCCCGGCTACGCCAGAAACGATCAGAGCAGCAGAGGAAAAGACGTGCGTCATATCCACATCATCGGCATCGGGACGGGCAATCCCGAGCAACTGACTGTCCAGGCGATCAACGCAATGAACGCCGTGGATGCCATTTTCATTCCGACCAAAGGAACCGAGAAAGACGGACTTGCAGCTGTCCGCCGAGAAATCTGCAGCCGCTACGTTGCAAACAACACCACCAAGATCATCGAGTTTGCGGTTCCGAAGCGCGCCGCCGCTGAGCGGACCTATCTGGAGAGCGTGGATGAATGGCATGCCGCCATTGCCAGGACCTACGCCAATCTCATCGCAGATCTGCCGGATGCCGGTGCGGCTGCTTTCCTCGTCTGGGGCGATCCCAGCCTCTATGACAGCACCATCCGCGTTCTCGAGCGCGCCCGACAAGCTAGCGGACTTGACTTCGAGTTCAGTGTCATTCCGGGCATTACGAGCGTTCAAGCGCTTGCCGCAAGCCACCGTATTCCCATCAACCTCGTTGGAAAGCCCCTTGAAATCACGACCGGTCGACGCCTCCTCGCGAAAGGCAATCAGGCGACAAGCACGATCGTGATGCTTGATGGCGAGACCGCTTTTTCGAAGATCCATGACCCTGACGCGGAGATCTTCTGGGGTGCTTACCTCGGAACCCCGGACGAGATCACGCGCGCCGGACGGCTGGCTGACGTTGCGGACGAGATTGTCAGGCTCCGGGCTGAGGCACGGGCACGTCACGGCTGGATCATGGACATCTATCTCCTGCGCAAAGGGCATGATTTCGACGATCTTTGACTTGGATCATGGTTTTGCGCTGATCGCGCCGATCCTGTAATGACGTGATCAAAGGGAAGCGGTAACGATGGCATTTGGTGAGCAGACGGGGCGCAGCGCAAGGGAGGAGGCACGCTCAGCCTTTATGCGTCGTGGCGCCTGTCCAACGCTCGTTCAACCCATGCGAACAGGCGACGGTCTTTTGGCACGGCTGCGGCCCACTGGTGGTATTTTTTCCATCCGGCAATTCATCCAGCTGGCCGAAGCCGCGCAAAGACACGGAAATGGAACCCTCGAGATCACGGCGCGCGGCAGCCTGCAGATCCGCGGCCTCCAGGGAGAGACCGTCCAACCGCTTGCTGCAGATCTCGACGCTGCCGGCATCTCGGTTCCCGCGGGCCCTATCATCGAACTTTCGCCGCTGCATGGCATCACACCTGACGAGATCGGAAATCCTCTTGAGATTGAAGCGCGGCTGCGCGAAAAGTTCGCCGCGGAGCTTCTTTCACCCCTGCTGGCCCCGAAGTTGTCAATTCTGATCGATGGCGGCGACAGCTACGGCCTTGCTGCTGTCACCGGCGACATCCGTGTGACCGCAGTCTCCCGTGGCGTCTGGCGGGTCGCTGTTAACGGCGATGAACAAACGGCCTTGCCCTTGCTGACGGGAAGCGCAGATGCGGCGGTTCACGCAATAGGAGATCTGCTTCATCTGCTTGTTTCGCTTGGCCAACACAAGCGCTGCCGCGATATCGAACGCAGGCGTCTGCTGGCTGTTTTCCCGTCGATGGAGGGGGTGCTTGCAACAGCGCCCGAGCGCAAAGGTCCCTTGGTCGGCACCCTCGCCCTGGCCAACGGTTCCGCGATTCTTGGCGTAAGGCCTCGCTTCGGGCAACTACAGGCCGCCGAGCTTATCGCATTTTTGGCCGCAGCCGAAGCGCTCGGTGCAACGCAAGTCAGGCCAAGCCCCGGACGTATTTTCTTTCTGGCGGGGCTCCATTCTCAATCAGCCGCGAGCCTTACGGACATAGCAGCCGGATACGGTCTGTCCGCCGACATCGATGATGCTGCGGCGCATATCGCTGCCTGTGCCGGCGCCGGTGCCTGCGCTTCAGGTCAATTTCAGACCAAGGCTCGCGCCGAGAGGTTGGTCGCCATTGCTGGCGAGTTGCTGGACGGATCGATGGTTGTTCACCTGTCAGGCTGCGCCAAGGGCTGCGCCCATTCGAGACGCACCCTTTCCATTGTCGGTACTGACGAGGGCTACAATCTCATACTGGACGGGGTCGCGTCGGACACTCCCGATGCACAGTTTGCTAGCGGCGGCATCAATTCCGCTATAGAGAAGCTCGCTCGCTTCATCAAAAACGAGAGACAAGCTGGCGAATCGACTGCTGCCTGCCTTAGACGGTTCGGCAAAGACGACGTCATAAAGGCGATGCGACAGGAATAGGAATGCCTGACTACGACTATATTCACAGCGGGGACGCAATATACGAGCGATCCTTTGCGATCATCCGCAGCGAAGCCGACCTTTCACGGTTTTCCGTTGAAGAGGCCGATATTGCCGTGCGTATGATCCACGCATGCGGGCTTGTTGAAGCGGCAGAGCATTTCGTGTTTTCGCCCGGCTTCGTCAGCGCTGCGCGCGCAGCCTTAAGCGATGGTGCGCCGATCTTTTGCGACGCGGAAATGGTGGCGCACGGTGTCACGCGCACGCGCTTGCCGGCGCACAACGACGTGCTCTGCACATTGCACGATCCGCGCACGGCCGAGCTTGCAAAGCAGAGTGGCAACACTCGCTCGGCAGCAGCGCTCCACCTTTGGCTGGAGCGGATCGCAGGCAGCGTCGTTGCCATCGGCAATGCTCCGACAGCCCTCTTCCATCTGCTTGAACTGCTGCGAGACGGCGCTGCGAAACCGGCAGCGATCATCGGCATGCCCGTTGGCTTCGTAGGCGCAGCGGAATCGAAAGATGCGCTGGCGGAAAACCCCTACGGCGTGCCGTTTGCTATCGTGCGCGGCCGCCTCGGCGGCAGCGCCATGACGGCAGCCGCCCTCAACGCTCTTGCAAGGCCAGGCCTATGAAGAATTCCGGCCGTCTTATTGGCGTTGGCACGGGTCCCGGCGACCCCGAACTTCTGACGGTCAAGGCCGTCAAGGCGATCGAGACAGCACAAGTCATTGCCTACTTTGCCAAGCAGGGCAGGGGCGGAAACGGCAAGGCGATCGTCGAGCATCTGTTGAACGCAGAAAAGACCCTGTTGCCACTATATTATCCGGTGACAACCGAGATTGAAAAAACGGACGAGGCCTACCGGAGCCAGATTACCGCCTTCTACGATCAATCGGCGGCCGCAGTGGCCGCACAGTTGGAGAACGGTCGTAGCGTGGCTGTGCTGAGCGAGGGCGACCCGCTGTTTTACGGCTCCTACATGCATCTGCATGTCCGCCTGGCGAACCGCTATCCAACCGAGGTCATCCCCGGAATCAGCGCCATGTCTGGATGTTGGTCGCTCGCCGGCATTCCAATCGTCCAGGGAGATGATGTCCTCAGCGTACTGCCCGGTACGATGGCCGAGGCTGAGCTGCAACGCCGACTATCGGACACCCAGGCGGCTGTGATTATGAAGGTGGGGCGCAATCTTCCGAAGATCCGCCGCGCGCTGGAGGCATCCGGGCGCCTCGCCGAGGCCGTCTACGTGGAGCGCGGCACAATGGCCAATGCGGTGACGACAAAACTTTCCGACCGCCCCGAGGGTGAGGCACCATACTTTTCGCTGGTGCTCGTGCCTGGTTGGGAGGCTGCCCGATGAGCGGGAAGCTGTTCGTGATCGGGACGGGACCGGGCAAACCGGAACAGATGACACCGGAGGCTGCTGCCGCTGTCTCCCTGGCAACAGAGTTTTATGGGTATGGACCCTATCTCGATCGGCTGAACCTCAGATCTGATCAGCGGCGACAGGCTTCCGACAACCGAGAGGAACTCGATCGAGCATCGGCTGCTCTGCGTGCTGCAGCAACCGGTGCGACCGTGTGCGTCGTTTCGGGTGGGGACCCCGGCGTCTTTGCGATGGCAGCAGCCGTTTGCGAGGCCATTGATAACGGTCCACAAGAATGGCGCGAAGTTGATCTGGCGGTGCTGCCGGGGATTACGGCCATGCTTGCAGTCGCCGCCCGCATCGGCGCGCCACTTGGCCACGACTTCTGCGCCATTTCTCTTTCTGACAACCTAAAGCCTTGGAATATCATAGAAAATAGACTATCCATGGCTGCACGCGCGGGCTTCGTCATCGCGCTCTACAACCCGATCAGCAAGGCGCGCCCCTGGCAATTGGGTAAAGCCTTCGAATTGCTGCGCTCGGACCTGCCTGCAACAACGCCCGTAATATTCGGCAGAGCGGCAGGACGCCCGGACGAGCGCATCGAGATCCAATCGCTCGGAAAAGCCGACGCCGCGACTGCGGATATGGCAACCTGCGTCATCATTGGCTCGCCCGAGACAAGAGTGATCGCCCGAGACGGCAAGCCGGACCTCGTCTACACGCCCCGGTTCATCGCAGGGGGAAACAGGTGATCGATCGCCACCAGCATCGCTTCGATCGTTGTGACCGTCTGCATGGCAGCGGCAGGCGCCCGAGCGACCATGATCACCTCGATACCCAGCCGGCGTGCCGCTTGGATCTTCGCATAGGTCGCCGAGCCGCCGCTGTTCTTGGTCACCAGGGCGTCGATGCGATAGGCGCGAAACAGCGAGGCTTCGCTTTCGACATCGTAAGGGCCGCGATCGAGGACCATGTGAACCTCGGGGAGGTCAAGCGGCGGCTCGACAGGATCGATGCTGCGCACGAGATAGAAGTGCTGGGGAGCGACTTCAGCGCGATGCGCTTCCTGCCGACCAATCGCCAGGAAAACCCGGCGAGGGGAGGGGCCGAGCGTCTCGATCGCTTCCGTGATGGTCGTAACACGCGTCCACCGATCGCCTGGTTCGGCGAGCCATTCTGGCCGGCGCAGCGCGAATGTGGGAATGCCGACCGCCGCCGAGGCCTCGCATGCATTTCTGGAGATGCGAGATGCAAACGGATGTGTTGCGTCGATCATAAGGTCGAAGCGACCGTCACGCAGAAACGCGGCCAGTCCCTCGGCACCGCCAAAGCCGCCGATGCGAACAGGAACCGGCTGGTCGGACGGTATTTCCGTTCGTCCGGCGAGCGAGTACAAGACGTCGTACCGGTCGTTGTCAGCAAGCGCTTCAGCAAGGGCGCGCGCTTCGCCAGTGCCACCCAGTATCAGGATGCGGATTTTGCCCATGTCTGATACGCCCTTTGCTCCCAGCCAACGCTGGCTGACTATTATCGGCATCGGCGAAGACGGTCCAGACGGGTTGGGTGACGAGGCGAAACGGCTAATTGCAGCCGCGACTGTCGTCTTCGGCGGCCGGCGGCATCATGAGCTTGCAGCAATGATCACCACGGCCAAGAGGCTCGCCTGGGAAAGCCCTTTCGAGAAGTCGGTCGAAGCGGTCGTCGCGCACCGGGGCTCTCCGGTCGTCGTCCTCGCCTCAGGCGATCCGTTTCTCTACGGCGTCGGCGCAACACTGTCCCGGCATATTGACGCGACCGAAATGCATGTCATCCCTGCCCCATCCTCGTTCAGCCTGGCCGCATCGCGTCTTTGCTGGCCGCTGCAAGAGGCGATCAGCATGTCGCTGCACGGCCGCCCGTTGGACCTGATCCGGCCGCACCTGCATCATGGCCGGCGCATCATCGCATTGACGTCGGACGGCGAGACACCGGGCCAGCTCGCGGAGCTCCTTTGCATTGCCGGCTTCGGTCAATCCCGATTGCACGTCCTTGAGGCGCTTGGCGGGGAGCGCGAACGAAAGCGTCATGCCTTGGCCGATCGCTTTGACCTTGTACAGATAGACCCGCTGAATGTCTGCGCGATCGAGGTCGTGGCAGGAAAGGGGGCGCGAACGATTGCCTTCACGCCGGGGCTCGATGACGCCCTCTTCGAACATGATGGCCAGATCACCAAGCAGGAGGTCCGTGCGGTGACGCTTGCCGCATTGGCCCCGCGCCATGGCGAATTGCTCTGGGACATCGGCGCGGGCTCCGGCTCGATCGGCATCGAGTGGATGTTGGCCGACCCATCTTTGCGTGCAATCGCCATCGAGCAATCGAGCGAGCGGGCCGCGCGCATTGCAGGAAATGCGCTTGCCTTCGGTGTCCCCGGACTCGCAATCGTGGCGGGCCAGGCCCCGGAAGCGCTTTTGAACCTGCCCGAGCCCGACGCGATCTTTGTCGGCGGTGGCGGCAGCGACGCAGGGGTGCTTGATGAAGCGCTCCAGGCCCTGAAGAGGGGAGGGCGCATCGTTGCCAACGCCGTCACGCTTGAGATGGAGGCAATGTTGCTTTTTCTGTATCGGCAGCATGGCGGCACGTTGACACGGATTGACATCACACGCGCAGCCCCCCTTGGCGGCATGAATGGCTGGCGTCCGGCCATGCCCGTCACGCAGTGGTGCTATATAAAGAAGTGAGACAAAGCAGATGACGACAGTGCATTTCATCGGCGCGGGGCCGGGTGCGGCCGATCTGATCACGGTGCGCGGCCGCGATCTCATCGCCAAGTGCCCCGTGTGTCTGTATGCGGGCTCGATCGTGTCCCTGGAACTTTTGCAATACTGCCCGCCCGATGCGCGCATTGTCGATACGGCACCAATGTCGCTGGACGAGATCGAGGTCGAGTACCTGCGTGCCGCCGCAGCCGGCGATGACGTTGCGCGATTGCATTCGGGCGACCTTTCCATCTGGAGCGCCGTTGCCGAGCAAATCCGCCGGCTCAAAAAGCATAACATTGACTATACGATGACGCCCGGCGTACCTGCTTTTGCGGCAGCGGCGGCGACCCTTGGCAGGGAACTGACCATTCCGGCCGTCGCGCAAAGCCTGGTTCTCACACGCGTTTCGGGCCGTGCATCACCGATGCCGAACGATGAAGAATTGGCAAAATTTGGCGCGACGGGCTCAACACTGGCCATCCATCTCGCCATTCATGCGCTGGAACAGGTTGTTGCGGAATTGACGCCGCTCTATGGCACCGACTGCCCCGTCGCGATCGTCGCTAAGGCGTCCTGGCCGGATGAACGGATCATCCGGGGGACGCTTGGCGATATCGAGGCAAAGCTGATTGCCGAGCCCATCGAAAGAACGGCAATCATCTTCGTCGGCCCATCGCTTTCGGCCAGCGATTTTCGTGATAGTTCGCTCTATGATGCGGCCTACCAGCGTCGTTTTCGTGGCCGGGAATAGGGGCTAGGTGGTTCAGACCTGCGCCGAAAGGTAGTCCATGCTGGCACGCAGCGCGCTTGCAGGATCCTTGAGCTCGTGCACCTCGGCTGCGAACGGTTCAAAGGAGAACGGTCCGGCATAACCCGCCTCTATAAGGGCACGCATCTGCCCGGCATTGTCCAGACGATCATCCGCCGCCACCAGCACGCGGTGGGGATCGCGCATATCCGCAACGGAAACTGCTGGATCTGCGACACCCGAAATGTGGGCCAGCCCGGTGAGGTCGGGATAGAGTTGGGCTTCGCCGGCAAGATGATGATGGAAGGTGTCATGGACCAGCTTGAATGTCGATCGGCCCTCCACAGCCTCGATTGCTTCGACAGCCTCCGCCTTCGACCGTAGCGAGCAAATCTCGAAGCCCAACGGCTCGACAAGCCCTATGATCCCGGCGGCGTCGAGCATCGGCTTTAGTAGAGCCAAAGACTGGCGTAGCTTCTCCTGGCGCTCACCATCGGCTCGGCCGGTGCCGTCGTTCTTGGGAACAAGGACGAGCGCCTTGGCGCCACACGCTTTCGCATAGCTGATCAACGCCTGCGCCTCCTCGGCACGGGCGGCGTTCCATTCATTGAAGCGTTGCAGCGCGTTGATCGAGAGAATGGTCAACCCGTGATACCGGGCGGCCCGCGCGACCGCCTCCGGCGCGGTTCCATCAAGGATCGCATTGCTCGTGAGATCGTTGCGTATCTCGACTGCGTCGATGCCAAGCGAGGCGGCCAACGCAAAGAAGTCTTCAATCGGCAGCGCCGGCGCCGCCATATGGTTGAGGGCAAAACGAAGCGACGGCATTTCAGGTATCCTCCTAAGCCTTGAACATCTCGAAAGGGTGCTCTTGCCTTAGTTTCTTTACCCGACCTCCGGCTGCGATCCACCCTTTGCATATAGCCCACACCTTCATCCTTGAGAGAAAATCATCTCCTGATGATGTAACGACCTCATTGCGACGAAACGGAACGCAAAAAGCGGAACCGTTGCGACAGTAACGGCACCCTAGATGTCGACGCTGAAAGCGGCACAACTTACAGCATTGACTAAAATGAAATGCGCCCATTAGGCGCGATTTCATCGAAAAAGCCTAATTTCAATAACATCTGTAAGGAATTTTATTCCGACTTGCCTCATTTTTACTCGCTAGGTACCGATATACTTATTGTGGAGAGAAAATACATTCCGAGTTTCGCAAAAACGAAGCATGTTTTTATATACTATAAGCTTTCGCATTAACTGTCTGAAATATTTTTGTATTGCTTATTAGCAATCATGTATGTAGTTTCTTAATAAAGTAGAAACCATCCGCTCAGCAGACTTTTGATTGGACGTATGCAGTACTTCTACTTTGGAGGCATACTAAAGGGGATCATCAAATCGTTCTAGAGAAGTCGCAAGGTATTGCGCTCATTACGCACGACTATTCTCCAGAACCATAGAGGTATGAGGCTAGTATGAATTACGTACCTTCGGAATTTGAAAGCGGGCGAATACCACTGGGCACGCTTCGGCGTGAGATCGGTACATCGGGGGCAAAAACGGACTTCGAGCATTCTGACGGCGTCCAAGACGATGATCGCTGCGTGCTGATTGTCGACGCCAGAACCCTCGAACGCGAATGCCTTGCAACGACTTTGAAAGCGAATGGTCTCGGCATGGCTGCTCACGCCGTCGGCTCGATCGCAGAATGGCAGCGAAAGAGGGATACTTGCCGCCCCGTTGGCGCGGTACTTCTCAACATCGCCGGCCGGAAGGCCGATGAAGCCGCCCTGTCAGAAGAAATCGCGACGATCACCTCGGAACTTGCACCGGCTCCGGTTGTTATTCTGGCCGATGGCGACGACCTCGGCCAAACGCTGAAGATGCTCCAATACGGTGCTCGTGGTTTCATTCCGACATCTGTCGGAATTGAGGTGTGCGTCGAGGCAATTGCCCTGGCAGTTGCAGGCGGCACCTTTATTCTCGCGGGCAACAGCTTTTCCCCGACCGCAGCAGCAACGGTCGAGAGCAGCCAGCAGCAGCAACGACCGAAGGAGCTCACGCGCATCTTTACGCTGAGGCAAGCCGAGGTCGTACAGGCGCTTCGCAAGGGAAAGGCGAACAAAATCATCGCCTATGAACTCAATCTGCGCGAAAGCACGGTCAAGGTCCATATCCGGAACATTATGAAGAAGCTGAAAGCAACGAACCGGACGGAAGTTGCTTACAAGCTGAATGAAATGTTTCATTAAGGGCAGGCCGAGAGGCAGCTTGGCGATCAATAGTGAGCCGCGGCATTAGCTGCGGCTGGCTATTGGACCTGCGGCAAGAGTGCTCTTGTGGGAGCGAGACACGCAGGCAGAGGCGAATGCCATACCGATACAGCTTGCCTGCAGAAACGACGAATTTCCAATGAACCCAGCCGTGTCCGTCATGGTCCCGACCTGCAACAGGAGGGGTAGTCTTCCGGCTGCGGTCGCGAGGCTACCAGCGCAGCCCTGTCGGGGACATCGACGTTGTCATCGTAGACGACTGTTCCTTGGAGGCATTGCCTCGGAAGTCAGAGTTGGCTCGGTTTGTCTGAACAGGTCCGGGTCTTACGCTAAGTGGATTTCCGCCTCGAATATCCTGCCACCGTCCTTGGTGTCGGCTTGCTGAAACAAGCCCGATCGGCGTCTGCAGTCCATTTTGTCCGCAGCGCAGGCGACCAGTCGCTTTCGTGACGCCCGCAGCGTCCTGCAAGTCGAGCACTCTTCGTCGCGCGTGTGGCAACAGGCGAGGCTATTCGATCCGTTCTTCATCAAGGCCATCGGGCTGCCCTCGGGGCGGCGTTGCGCCCGGTCCGTCAGATTGTTGTTTCTTAACTTCGCGTGAAAGACCGGTCTTCGTCCAGTTCGGGTTCGGTTCGCGACGCATGGTCCAGGTAAAGATTAGCGCTAATCGTGGCCTTGGTAACAGAAGCGGGCTTGCGACCAAGGATCTGCCTGAACCCTTTGGCCGAAAAGGGCTGCACAAGCTGTGCCACGAAGCCCTCGGCAATTCGCCCGCTGATGCCGATCTCTGCTGGCGGCCGACGCGCGGGATTGAAATAAGTGCCAAATAACTGGTCCCATAGCACGAGATTCTCGCCATAATTGGTGTTTCCTTCCGCAAGCACCTTTGAGTGATGCCATCGATGCAAGCGAGGTGTGCTGAAGATCAAATCCAGCGGGCCGGTCCTGACATCCATGTTGCAGTGGGTGAGAAGCCCGATGAAGGCCGTTACCGCGCTGATCCAGAGAAAGACAGCCAGGGGCGCTCCGAGAAGATAGAGGGGGACCTGACTGAGCGCGATCTTGAAGAGCGAGTCGACCACATGGAAGCGACCGGTGTTGACGACCCAAAGGCGCTCGACACTGTGGTGCAGGGCGTGGAACCGCCACAGCGAGATGATTTCGTGGGCGGCGCGGTGCGCAAGATAGAGACCAAACTCGGCAATGATCAAACCCAGTCCGACTTGGACGACAAGAGGCCAGTGATCCGGCCACGTTGCCATTGGCGATGTGAGAACAGGTTGAGCGACGGTCGCGAACGCCATTGGGGCAGACGCTCCAACGGCGGCGGCAAGTTGTACACCACCCTTGGTCAGGAGCGTATGCGCGATATCGTTGAAAGTTTCGCCATCATGCTTCAGCCATTCGTGCTCATAGGGCATTAACCGCTCGAAGCCCGCGATCACGGCGACGATCGACAGATAGACGACGTTGAACGACAGCAGTGGCGCGCCTGTGTGAAAAGCCCAGCCCGCCCCGATCAACCCGGCCGCGAAGATGGTTGGCCATAGCGCCCACGATGTCGCCATGTAAAGCGCCGACTTACCCTCGTTCATTACGCACGCCCTTTGCTCTTCCCGACACCGCTGATGATACACCGTAGTTGCGTCCGCAAGGCAAGGCCCGAAGCGACAATCTGCCATAAGGCAGCATACATGAAGCAGAGGCAATGCCGCTGCAGGACGAAAGAGTGGGAGGACGTCCTTGGCCGCCGACAGCGGCTTTGCGATATCGATTTCTCGTGATTGCCGCAAGACAAGCCTGCTGACAGGCGTCACTCGCACGACACAGCCCGCGCAAACCACATGCACTGACCAGCCCGTGACTACGCCGCAAGCCTGCGCGTCGCAATCGCGCTCGTTTGGTCCGGCTATCTGCTGTTTGCATCCAGGACTCGGATAGTGAAGTGGCTCGTGACCGACTACGCGGTCCTTGCAGATCCTCTTCATGCCAAGCATCATGATCACCGTTATCACCGACACCACGGTCTGGCGGCTGCGGCATCCTTCAGCATATGTCCACGGCTTCGACCGTTCTCGGTGATTGCCACCCGTGAGGACTCGCGTCGAGCCTGGCTGGAATTGACAAACACGATCTGGCCCTTGCCTTCGATCAGCATGGATAATGTCGCCTGGAGCAACGCAGACGTGCCAATGAGTTTGGCATCGATCTGTCGGCGGAAGTCCTGAGAGCCCGTGACGGCATCCGAACTCAGTATGAGCGTATCCAGCTTACCGACACGGCCGATGTCGGCTTCAAACTGGGTCATCGCAAAAGAGGTGTGCAAGACCAGCTGCAACAGAGTCAACTTGGCTCTCTCGTCGGCCAAACCGACCAACCTAGGTCGCCCCAGGCTGCGCCCAAGGATGAATACGCTGCTGCCGGCTCGAAGCGGTGGCGGTGATGGAATCGTCGTGTTCTCAAGCGCCAAATAGGCACGGCGGCCGGCGAAGCAAAGACACACTGCTCCTCGACCGATAGGACGAAAGACTCAAGCTGTCGCAGTGACCAGACGATCGCCGAACCGAAGGACCTTGTCGACCGTTGCCGTGCCATCGTCATAGAGCTTGACGACGTCTTCGGGCAGCATTTGTCCGTTGGCGGCGTTGATATAGTCACGCATTGTCGTTCCAGTTGCTCTGGTATCGATGTTGGCGGCGCCATGTCTCGTTACGACGTCGTCGAAATGCACCGTGCGGAAGTCGATACTATAGCGCGCAACGTCTGTGGTGTTGGGTACGGTCTCGTGCAACTGTGCACCCGAGAACAGGATAATGCCGCCGGGCGGCGGCAGATAGCGCAGCGACTTGGAGTTTAGGTCCTGCTGCGGCTTCGGCTGCTCGCGCGTGTCAGAGCGGACATGTTGTGCTGCCGAAGCACGATTCTTGGTGTTCCACTCATAATAGTTATAGATTTCGGAATTGTTCTTCACCGGCTGGTCCCAATAGTCCGGATAAAAGCCCATCGCGTTTTCCGGATCCAGCGCGTAGATCGGCAGCCACCAGTTGACCTGGCACAGCGGCGCGGAATACCAGGTATCGCGATGGGGATGGAAGGCATAGGCAATACCGGACGACAGGAAATGCGATGGATAGGCCGAGCGCATGCGCGGCACGTCGAAATAAAGCTTTTCCAGATCGATGCCGTTTTCCTGCATGATAAGCGGAATGAGGCGCTTGCACTCCGGATGATGGATGAAGGCGGGTTTCATCTTGCCAAGGATCGCTGCGACCTCTTCCGGTGAAAGGTGCTTATGCACGGTCAATGGGTCGTAGGGCGCAAAGGCTTCGTCGAGCATCGCTTTTGCAAGCGCTGTCAACGCTTGGGTATTTGCCGAAGCGGATATGATGAAGATATCGCCTTCATAGAGCCGCTGGCGCCGTTCCTCATCACTTATTTTTGCATCGATATAGACTGCAGACATCGGACCCCCCTGTTTGCCTGATGAATTTTCCTCCAGTCGACCGTCGCAACGATGTCCCATGTTCCAATCTACTCCACGAGGCGCAAGAGAGACATTTCACCAGAGGGAGGAGGGGCGAGGCTTCGCGTACATCTTTCGGACGCTTCGTTCGCATTTCCTGGTCCATGATGGTTCTCCTGCCATGATTGGCCTGAGGTCTCGGCTTGTGCTGCACGAGTTCGTCGGTCCGGCGCTCTACTGTCTGCCTTTCTCACGCTCGTCGTCGTCGAAACGCTTCAGTGGACGCCGTTCTCAGTTCGGATGTGCAAGCGGCCGCGTTCGACGGCGCAGCCTGGTTCAAGATCCTCTGGCGGATCGAACCACCGCTGATGCTGCCCATCCTCGCAATCACCTTCTTCATCCGTTTCATTGAAGGCTTTCGCGTGTTCGACAATGTCTATGCGCTGACCAGGAGCGGCGGGGGAGGATCAACAACGTCGCTGTCGATCTCCATTTGCCAAGCGCTTTGCAAAGGAGGCGCGTGGCAAGGCTGTTGCCATCCTACTGTTCGCCGCGTTTCTTAAGGTGCTCTTCGAACTCAATTGGCTTGCCAGACGCAGGAGGGCGTAGCGATGCCGAACCACCAGCGGCGGCGTAAAGTGGGGCACCGCATCGCCCGTCATGATGCCCGGCGCTCCACCACCTGCGGTGCTGGACTTGTCGTGTATCCCAAAAATTTCCGGCTCAATGACCCGTCGGTGCCGTGAAAGGATGATGATCCACGGCAAGCTCTTGGCGCCCAGAGCACGACCTGCCGTAATACTTTGCCTGCATAGTATCGGCAGGCATGACAACGATCTTAAAAGGTCGCAGGGCAAAATAACTTCATATCTGCCGATTTAACTGCAAACCAACCGATGTCTAATCCGTCAACGTCATAGACTTTGGCTTGAGCATCCCCATGTAATATCTATCAATACAACATCGTAATCAGTTGATTTAGCTTGCCTATTTTGCGCGACAACATACACATCAAAGATTTATATTAGTGTTAGCTAATTTTTATCTATTGCATACAAGGTTATTTGCGCCTAGCATCGCTTTTTACCGCGACAACAAAGACGTTTAACAAACTACGTCTGGTGGGGGTTTCCTTAACTGTAAGCATGTGTCCCGACGAAAGAATTCGTTGGGGACATTAACTGTGCGCAGACGAGGTTCCACATGGAAATTGAACTGAATTCAGTCCACCTTGCCGGCAAACAAAAAGCTGCTGTTCCAGACAATTACTATCCGAACGCCGACACTCGTCGATATCGAGTAAGCGTGTTTGGCGCCGGCTACGTCGGTTGCGTTTCCTGCGCATGCCTCAGCAGGGATGGCTTTGCCGTCATCGCTGTTGATCCGGACCGGTTCAAAATCGAGCGTCTTGCCGGAGGCGAGGCCCCGATCGTCGAGCCGGGCTTGAATGAATTGCTGCAGAGCGCCCATGCAAACGACCTGTTGAGTGCAACCCACTCCGCAGCCGACGCCATCAACGACACCGACATCTCATTCTGCTGTGTCGGAACGCCAAGCCTGCCGGACGGCACTTTGAACACCAATCATGTTCGTCAGGTCTGCGAAGACATTGGCAAGGCCCTGCGACATAAAGCCGAGTTTCATATCGTTGTGATGCGCTCGACGATCCTTCCCGGGACAATGGAAGAGCTTGTCATTCCAACGTTGGAAAAAGCGTCGAGGAAGATTGCCGGACGTGATTTCGGCATTGCCTACTACCCCGAATTCCTTCGCGAGAGCACGGCAATCGCCGATCATGACAAGCCCGGGGCCATCGTCTTCGGACAATACGGAGACGACGCGCGCTCCATTGAGGTCCTCAAGGTTCTTGTCAGCCACAGCGGGGTCACACCGCATGTCATTCCAATGCGCAGCGCGGAAATCGTCAAATATGCGAACAACTGCTGGCATGCCGTCAAGATCAGCTTCTCGAATGAGATCGGCAATATCTGCAAGGCCAAGAACATCGACAGCCATGTGGTCATGGATGTGCTTTGCTCGGACACGCGTCTCAACATATCCCGGGCCTATATGAAGCCGGGCTTCGCCTATGGCGGCTCCTGCCTCCCTAAAGATCTCAGGGCTTTGACGGCACTTGGCCGTTCGATGAACGTGCCGACACCGGTATTGGACGCCGCACGGCTCGCCAATACCATGCAAATCGATCACGCCCGTTCACTCATCGATGGCGCCTCGCATGAGGCAATCGGCTTCATCGGTGTGACCTTTAAGGCCGATACGGATGATCTCAGGGAAAGCCCGCTGCTCGAACTCGTCGAAGGCTTTCTTGGCAAAGGCAAGGACGTGTCGATCTACGATCCCAATGTTGCCAGGGAAGCAAGCCAGGGCCGCAACTTTCTCAAACACATCGCGCCGCTGCTCCAGGACACCATCAAGGATGTCATCGCGCGATCCGAAGTCATTGTGGTCGGCAACAAGTACCCCGGTCTCAAGGATGCAATCGAGACCGCCGGCAAACCGGTGACAGTCATCGATCTGGCGCGCATCGAAGAGCCGGAAAACAAAAACGTCATCTACCACGGCCTGTGCTGGTGACGTGTTGACGCTGGCCGCCCGGCGCGGCCGGCACTCCTATTCAAACAGACAAAAAAGAGGAGTTGGAGCGCTTCTCGCCGCATGGTTTGCAGGAACATCGAGGCAGGAACCGATGGCAGGAATGCAATATGCCGATGGCTATGGGCCGGTTGCCGCACCAGTAGATCGTCTGCTGGCGTCGCCGTCCGACGCACGGGATGCCACAACCGCTTCGGGATTCGTCGCCTGGAGCGAAACGTTCGAAGCACATCTCGCTTACATTGCTCTGGTCTTAAGCATCGCCTGCATCACGACGCTCGACAGTCTTGTCAGTGCTCATTCCGGCGCCCTCTTCGGCCTCGGTCTCCTGGCCGTCTGGCGCTACGGTTGGGGTCTCACGCATTTTGTGCGCTCCAACATCTACCGCTCGGTCGTCTTTCCGAAGATGCGCGCCAAGGCCGAGGATGCAATGCGCAAGAGCGCCGACACGCTTGGCGATCAGCACGTCTTTTTCCTTGTCACCAGCTTTCGCATCGACAGCGATACGACGGCTGCCGTTTACCGCGCTGCATTCGAAGCCGCAAAACGCGCGCCAGGTGGCGCGACCGTGGTGGCTTCCATTGTCGAGATGGGAGATCAGCGCCTCATCAAGTTGCTCTACAAGCTGATCTGCGGCGAAGACACCAAAGTTTGCCTCGTCATCACGCGCATCGCCGGCACCGGAAAACGCGATGCATTGGCTTATGGCTTCCGCGCGATTTCGCGACAGGAGCCGAAGGCCGACGACGTGGTGGCTGTCATCGACGGCGACTCGATCGTTCCGCCTGATCTTGTCAAAAAATGCGTGGGCTTTTTTCGGGCAGACAACAATGTTGGCGCGCTCACGACGGATGAGGTCTCACATGTGCACGGCAAGGCAAAGTTCCATATCTGGTATAGCCTGCGCTTCGCCCAACGCCACATTCTCATGTCGTCGAACGGGTTGTCGCGAAAGGTACTGACACTGACCGGCCGCATGTCGATGTTTAGGGCATCGATCATCTGCAATCCCGATTTTGTCAGGCAGGTCGAATCCGATTACGTCGATCACTGGCGGTTCGGCCGCCTGAAGTTCCTGACCGGAGACGACAAGTCGAGCTGGTTCTGGTTGCTGCGAAATGGTTACAGGATGCTCTATATTCCTGACGTCGTCGTTGCGACCGTCGAGGAGCCTCCGTCCAAATACTTCCTGCCGGCGGCGACGCAACTGATGGTGCGCTGGTTCGGCAATATGCTGCGCACGAATTCACGGGCGCTTGCGTTGGGCTCGTCAAAGGTCGGCTTCTTTACATGGTGGACGATCTTCGATCAACGCGTTTCGATGTGGACCTCGCTGGCTGGGCTGGCAATGGTGCTTCTCGTCGGGCTGTTCGAGACACCATTTGCCTTTCTGATCTACCTTCTTTGGGTCCTTGCCACGCGTTACCTGTTGACGCTGATGCTGCTCAATTCGCGCCGCCGCGTTTCGGCCTTCTATCCCTTCTTCATCTATTTCAATCAGATCTACGGATCGATCATCAAAACCTACATCTTCTTCCACCTGAACAAGCAAAGGTGGACGCGCCAGAAGACGACACTTGCAGATGGCAGGACAGGTTTCGAAAGCCGAGTGCGCGAGGTTTCGTCCGCGCTTGTTCATGTCCTCGCGATCACGCTTTTCATAACCATTGTCGCGCTCGTCCTGGGGCAATTGGAAATTCCAGACGCATCCATACTTGCAATGGCCTACGGGCTGGACCCCGAGAAATTGAGGGAGTGGATATGAACGTCGTAAAATTCGAAGCGGATGTACAACGCCAACACGCACGCTACAAACTCCCGTTGAAATGCGTCATCGACGGGTACCGGTACAACTGCCTCGACTGGTCCGTCGGAGGCATAGGCGTCGCGACCGGAAAGACGCTCCTGCCCGAATTCAAAACCTTCCCGATCGATCTTGAATTCCCTTTCGATGGCTTTGTCTTCACGCTGAGGGTCGATGCGCAGGTTCGCTATTGTGACCCCACGAAGGGACGCACCGGCTTCCAGTACATGTCCCTGACGGAGGAACAACTCCGCTTTTTGCGCTATGTGCGCGATGCTCATCTGACCGGCGAAGTGGTCACGCTCGACGATGTCCTCGACCTGTCGAGCCGGTCCATCGACCCTCGCAGTCGTAAAAAGGATGACAGCCCGCAGGATCAAGCTGCTAGCCAGACGTACAAGGTGGCTGCGAAGCGGTCGTTGCGCATCGCGTTGCCGGTGGTACTCGGCCTCGCAGTCCTGCTTTTCCTGTGGGGTGCGCTTTATCAAAAGCTCTGGACCTTCCGCGCCGACGAATCGCTCGTGACGATCGATTCGGCGGCCATGATCGCGCCGTCGGACGGTGTCGTGACAAATATCGTGACACAAGGGGCCGTGAAGGCGGGTGATCCGTTGGCGACGATCCTGCCGACCGCCAGCAACCGCAGCGTTACGGTGCTGGCCCGCTGCGACTGCGTCATTCAGGACGTTCAGGTCGGATTGGACAGCCAGGTCCGAGCTGGACAACGGCTTCTTTCTCTCAGCATGCAAAATGCCAAGCCGCACATCGTGGCCATGGTCGATTATTCTCAAGCGCTGCGCCTCTATAAAGGCGCGCGCGTTCTGGTCGAATTGCCGCATGGCGATAAAATCTCGAATGCGACCATCCGGGAGTTGCCGAAACTTACAAGCACCGATCTGACGTCTGGAAACAAGATCCCGATCAACATCGACGTGGGTGAGGCCAATCTCTCCTCGATCGTGGGAACGCCTGTATCAGTGCGATTTGTGCAGTCGCCATGGGCGAACGCAAGCCTTTCGAAAATGCTGAAGACCGTCATCGGCACAACCGGCACAGAGAGCCATCCGGTTGGCGAAACGAACGGATGAGGGAGAGCTCCTGTCGGTGAGGCGGCTGAGAGCGAACGGCGTCCGAAACGTTCGACAACCCGCAAAGGACGAGGCAGTTGAAGGAGTTAACTCGAATGAGCACAAGACAATACCTCGCCGGACTGACTGTCTCGGCTTTGACCGCGACCGCGCTCTTCGGCACAGTCGGGACGTATTGTACATTGGCTCAGGCATCGGATAGCGTTCAGCAGATCGTCGAGAAAATCCGGCAATCTGTCCTGGATGTCGACAAGGCCAGGACACCTGCCGAGCGGATGAAGGCATATAATCGCGCCCGCGACCAGCTCGCCGCACTTTCTGTGAGCGCGAAAGGAGGAGATGAGGCCGCCAAAGCGAGCATTACCGACCTTGAAGCAGACGGAATTACGGTCGACGTCGTCACAACAGGAACGCTCAGTGCCACTCTCTTCAGCCTCACAGACAAGGGCGCCGATCCAGACGCTCGGGTGACGGCGAGGCTGAGGATCGATGACCTCATCGATGCCGTGTCGGCGCCAGAACTCAAAGTATCGGCGCTGGCCGACTATGCACGACAGATCGCGAGCGACCATGACGCCGCTTTGACCCTTTTGGAAAGGGCGCTCGATGTCGGCACAAAGATCGCCTCGGCTGAAGAGAAGAATGCCGCGCTCAATAACATCGCCCAGGTCGGTGCCTACGTCGAACCGAAGCTGACGTCGAACATCGTCAATAAGGCCGTCGGCGGCATGTGGCCCGCCCGCATGCGTGGATTTGCCCGCTATGATATCGCCCTCAGGCTGCTTGGGGACAAGAAATTCGGCAAGAAGGACATCAAGGACGCCAAGTTCGACGACATCTCGGCTGCGATAAAAGCCGAACTCAAAGCTGGCGGGATCGAGCAAGCCTTGCTTTTGGCGCTCGCCATCGATCCGGAGTCTTCCGAACACCGCGCAGCTGCCATCAACGACGTCTTGAGCGAAGCGCTCAAGGCAAATGCAGTGAACCTGTTTCCGGTTTTTGCCACAAGCCTTGCCGATCGAAGCGATCAGGAAGATCTCATCGTGCGCATCGTCAAGAACCGTGTCGACGCGGACCGCCTGATCGACGCGACCGCAATGACCGACGTGATGGAACCCGGGCCGGCGCTTGCTGAAATCGACTTTACCCTTGCCGCCGAACTCAGCGATCGCGGCCTGGCGAAGATGGCGTCCCAGCAATATGACCTTGGCCTGAAGATTATCAAAACGCTCGACGGCGACGCCAGGGAAGCAGCGCTGATTGCCGCGATCAACGGAGCAACTGACCTCAAACGCTTCGATGACGCCCAAGCCTTCGCAGATCAGCTGACCGACGTGAAGGGCGCATCCAATGCCCTTGG
Organism: Rhizobium sp. R693; assembly: GCF_002211315.1. NCBI lineage: Bacteria > Pseudomonadati > Pseudomonadota > Alphaproteobacteria > Hyphomicrobiales > Rhizobiaceae > Rhizobium > Rhizobium sp. R693. The sequence goes on from NZ_LOKY01000046.1 coordinate 179,625, forward strand.
CAACCTTGCCAAGGCGTTGGCAGACAGCGACGATTTGAAGAAGGCCGAAGCACTTCTTTCGAAGATCACCGCCCTCAAAGACCGCGAGCAGGCGCTCTCAGGGATAGGCCGCGCCAAGGCGCGAGACGGGGATATCGATGCCGCAACGAAGATCGCCGGCGAGATAACAAACGACGAAGACCAAGGCCGTGTGCAGTCGGAAATTGTCCGTCTATTGGCGCGCAATGGCAAGATCGACGATGCAATGGGTCTGGCAGGCTCCATCAAGGAACCGGAATATCGTGTCGAGGCGCTTCTTCGGCTTGCCAAGGAGATATCTGGGAAAGATGAAGCGCAAAAGGCGGCCGATGTCATCGACCAGGCGATCGCCTATGCAGGGGGAGTGAACAAGCCAGACCAGCGTGATGACCTGTTCTTCGACATCATCGACTATTTATCGAAATCCAACCAGATCGAGCTTGCGAAGAAGCTTGTGACGAAGATTTCCGACGAGAAGCTGAAAGCGAAAGCAGCAGGCCGGATCGCGAGCCGGGCTGCGTTGTCGGGTGACGCCAAAAGCGCCATCGCCTATTTCGACAGCCAGGCGGCCACCGGTGACGAGCAACTGAAAGCCGAGGTGATGATCGCCGCTGCCAGCGATCCGGACTATGTCAGGACGGCCATTCTCGCCACCCGGGATATTCACGATCCGATGCTGCGAGTGCGCACATTTCGGGCCATCGCAGAGGCGCAGTTGCGCCACCTCGATCGGCTCGGTTGGGGGGTAGGGAAGGGTGAGCCGTCAGACTACGGAGACTGGCCGAACAAGGTTTCATTGCAGGCGGCCAACGAGAACCTGCCCCAATCCTCAAAGGCCCTCTTCAGCGATGGCCTTATGTCGCTTCGTACGACAGCGATACTGAGCGCTCCGCTCAGCAAATATGGATATCCCGACATAAGCAAGTCGGCTGCAACGACGCGCTCGATGCTACCGCTGCCGACACCGGGGCGGATATCAATAACATTGGGAAACCTCACTCCTTATGAAAGCAAATTCATGGAGGACCTTGCCGGCGGATCTACCGGTCTTTCCCATGCCGCACGCGCGCAAGGGCTTCTTTATCCGCGACTTATCGTCATTCAAAGCGGCATCTATACACTGGGTAGTCTTGCGATGCAGCTGGACAGTGCCACTGGCGAGCCATTGGTCGAACGCGAGGGCGACATCGTCACGCTTCGCGCGCCGCTGCTCGTTGGCGAGGGAGCAGCGCTGATCCTGTCCGGCCAGGAGGCATCCGTCTATCGCTTGTCGGCCACCGCTGGTGCCTTTGTCGCGGTTGGCGGCAAGCTCTTCATACAGGACACAACGATAACGTCCTGGGATGAAGTGCTGCAGAAGCCGCGCAATTCGACCAAAGACACGCGCGAGGTCTTCCGGCCCTTCATTGTTGGCTGGAGCAATTCCGAAATGTACATTGGCGGATCGGTTCTGGATTCGCTTGGATACGCAGCATCGAAATCATTCGGACTGACCTTCTCGGCCGGCCCGAAGACGATCGCCAAGGCTCGCGAGCAATTGCGAAATCCAACGGGCATTGTCGTCGAGAACTATTTTCACAACTTCGAGTACGGCTTCTATTCCTACGAAGCCGATGACATCTCGCTCATTGGCAACGAATACGCAGACAACGTCCTTTACGGCGTCGATCCGCACGACCGCTCGCATCGACTCCTGATCGCGCTCAACACCGCGCATGACACGATGGTGAAGCACGGCATCATCATTTCTCGCAGCGTCGATGCCAGTTGGAAGGTCGGCAACGTGGTGTTTCACAACAAAGGCTCCGGCCTGATGCTCGACCGCGACAGCGTGGACAATCTTGTCTATGGCAATCTTTCCTTCGAAAATGACCAGGATGGCCTGACATTCTTCGAGAGTAGCTGCAATCTCGCCGTTGCCAACGCCTTCATCGAGAACGGCCGCTCCGGCGTGCGCATGCGCAATAGCTGGGACATCGCCGTTTACGACAACGCCATCGTGCGCAATAAGCTTGAGGCGATCAGCGGCTACATCAGCGACCTGTCGCTCGCAGACGGTGAGCACAAGCGCGACCTCGTCATGGACCCCTATGTGCCGCTGACGACCTTTGCGGCGTCGGACAATGTGATCTCCGGGAATGGCAAGGGAATAAAAGCTGCCGGAGTCTCGGGTCTCACATTGGCAAAGAATGAATTCCGCAACCAGGAAGGCCGACTGCTGGACGGCGACACACGCCCGTTCGAGGGACACATGCTGCGGTTCAACGAACATCAGAACGTATCAATCGCATCGACTTGCCGTCCGCAGCGGCCGGCAAACTACGAATGTGTTTTCCGGCAGGCGGGATTCCTCGGGGAAAACGACGCACTCTTCTTTGACACCAAAACCTCCGGCAACTGCACGGACGCTCGCGGCTCCGTGCAGTTCGAAAGTTTCCATGGAAAAGGAGACAACAGTTGATAAATGCGGCTCCTTCCATCATCACGGCACGTAACGGCATCGTCCTTGCCGCTGTCATTGTCAGCGCAACAATGTTGCCGGACTTGATACAGGCATCAGCAGCTCAGACGGCGAACGGCGGCTATCAAGGCCTGTTTGACGTGAAGGCACGCAAGGCCTTTCTCGCACAAAATCCATCATCCGATGCGCGAAAGGCCTGCCTTGCGGTCGACGCCGACGCCAAGTGGCTGAGCATCGAGGTCATCAAGGGCCTGACGACCACGGAAGGATACGGCACGGATCGATCCGGCAACCAGTACGCATGGGCGGTTATGGTCCTGTCCGGCCGAGCGCTCGCTGGAGATAAAGGCGCCGAGGAAATGCTCAAGACCTTTCTTCTGAAATGGGCTGACGCCGGCGCATTCTCCGAAACCGAGAAAATTCACGATGCCTACTATGCCCTGAAGCGCTTGATGCTGCCGACTGTGGTGGCCTTCTCGATTATCCGCGACGGGCTTAGCGATGAAGAGAAGCAGAAACTAATCGCCTGGATCGATCCGCTGGTTCGACGTACCGATCAGATCTTTGAGGGAAGCGTCGACTATAATAACCACCGCTATCTTGCCGACAGTGTCCTGATGGCCTGGGGCAGCCTGACCGGCGACCAGGAGCTCTACCGGAAGGGGATCGACCGCTTCCACATCATCCTGGACGATGCGCGGGCCGACGGCAGCCTGCCTCTCGAAACCCGTCGCGGCGCCCGCGCACTCTGGTACATGCGCCAATCGCTGACCAGCATGACCGTCATGGCCGAAATCGCCACCGGCGGGCAAAACGATCTGTTCGACGCCACCGCCACGGCCGACGGAAAGAAGAAATCCATGTGGACGGTTCTGTCCTACTGGATGAATGGCATGACCAACCCAATCCTGGTCAAAGCCTACTCCGCCGAAAACTACATTCCCGGACCGGAACAGGATTTCATGCGGCCGGACTTCGGCTTCCTGGAAAACCGGGGCAACGGACGACACTATCTGGCGTTCCTCGAGGCGCTCGCCGTTCATGAGCCGGCAAACTTCACGCAGCGGCGTGCAGAAGCCCTCCTCGAAAGAGAAGGCGCAAACGAGCGTCCTCTCATCGATGAATTCGCCGGCGGCAACGCCACATGTTTCTGGAGGTCGGGATGACAACATTCCAGAAGCACCTTTCGGTTTTGCTTGCGACCGCCTGTCTGGCCCTTTCACTGCCGATTGTGGTACGCGCAGAACTGACGCCGACCCCGGCCGAACAGGTTGATTTGCTGACCCAGCAGAACGATGGTGAAGGTCTTCTGAAAATCGCCAGGCAGCTGCGGGGCGGCGTGGCAGTCTCGGCCGACAATTCGCTGAGGGTTCCAAACTTCGCGAAAGCGCGCCAGGCGCTTGAGAGCGCTGTGACCCTTCCCGGTGCCAGGCAGGCGGAAGCAAAGCTGCTGCTCGCCAAGATGATGCTGGCGGGCGAGGGAGGTCCGGTTGACGGCGACCGCGCGCTGACCCTTTTGGCTGACGTTATCAAGACAGGCAATGCCGAAGCAGCCTTCATCCTCGGTCAGAAGCTGGCGCTCTTTCCGAACCGCGTTCAAGAAGCGCGCGACAACCTCAATCTTGCTCTTCGCCTCGGTGACGGCGCGGCGGCATTCGAACTGGCGAAGTTGACCGGCGCCACACCGGCTGAGGCCGCGGCGATGACGGACTTCGGCCTCGACCTGCTGCGTCAACGCGCAGCAAAGGGCGATGCAGGTGCGGCCTTCGATCTCGGCGGATATTATCGAAGACTGTCGGACAAGCCTGAGGATCAGAAAGAGGCGCTGGCCTGGTATCGAAAGTCCGCGCAGCTCGGCCAGATCACGGCAGTTGTCTGGGTCGCACGTCTGCTCGGCGAACCTGAAACGCCACTCTTCGATCGTGTCGCCGCTGTCGAACAATACCAGGCAGCCGCCAACGCCGGATCGATCGAGGCAGCGCAGGAACTGGTGCGCGACTTTGTCGACGCCGGTCCGTTGAAAGTCCCACCACACGTCTATGACATCTGGATTACCAGGCTGATCGACGCCAAGGACGCGACGGCGGTCCTTTATTATTCCCAGGCATTGCACGAAACGGCCGAGCAGCGCCAGCGGTCGTCGGACCAGCTCTACGAAGCGACAATGGCCGGCGATGTCGCCAATGAAGATCTGATCCGGATTGGCGAAAGCTATCGCGACGGGGCAAACGTCGTGATCGACCAGACCCGCGCTGCAAACATTTTCCGGCTCGGGGTCAAGAACGGATCCAATTCCGCCCTCACCAGATTTGCCCATCTGCTCATTGAGGCCCCAGCGCTGAGAAGCAGGGAAAACGTTCAGCTTGCAGTCGAAAAGCTGAACGAGCTGGCAGCGAAAGGAAGCGTCACCGGCCAGTTGTTGCTCGGCGACATGTACGCCAGGGGCGTCCTTGGAGAGATCGACCAGACGAAGGCCATTGACCTCTATCGTCGAGCCCTTGCAGCGGCCGAGTCGGTCGAGGTGCTCAACCGCCTGGCCGATGTCTATCTCTCATCGGCCGATATCGGCAAGCGCAAGGAAGCCTTTCCTTATATCGAACGCGCGTCGCGCGCCGGCAGCGAGAGTGCAATGCTGAAAGAGGCCAAGGCCTATGCCGACGGCGAAATCGTCGGCCAGGATTTCGACCGCGCCGTCACGCTGTACAAGCAAGCAATCTCGCTTGGCGCAACCGACGCGCTCGTCGCCCTGGCCAACCTCTACCTCTCGCGTGGTGGAGAAACAGCATTTCGCGACGCGCACGAGGCTTTTTCCGATGCGATAGCAGCCGGGAACCGGGAAGCGGCGGTTGAAATGGCGCGGTTCCTCAAGGCAAACGGCAAGCTGGACGAAGCGATCGCGCGATTGACGATTGCCGCGCGCAAGAACAACAGCCAGGCCGCCGTTGAGCTTTACGAATATGTGTCCGAACGAGCGCAAAATCCCAATGTCGGGACGGAATGGTTGCGTCTGGCCCTAAAGACGGTGAGCGACGTTCCGCGCGAGAAGGTGCACCTGGCAAGCGCCATGCTGATGCCATCGGATATTCGCCTGAACCTTCAAGCAGCGTCGATGCTGCGCGAACTCGCCGGCGCCAAGATTCCCGGCGCTGCCGTTGCGCTTTCAAATATCTACATCGAGGGTAAGGGGGATGCCAAAGATGTCCCGGCTGGCCTCGAACTCTTGGAGCAGGCATCCCAAAAAGGGGACGTCGATGCACTCCTGAAACTTGGCGACCTCTACATGGACGGCAAGTATGTGGAAGGCGATGGCGACAAGGCCATTGGTTACTACCGCGCGGTGATTGCACTCCATCCCGATGACCCGGCCGCCAACGTGCGAATGGCCCGCGCATATCGTGAAGGGCGCGGTGTCGAACGCGATCTCGCTATTGCGGCGACCCACCTGAAGATTTCCTCCGATGCGGGGAGCCGCATGGCAACGCGCGACCTTGGCCTTGCCTATATGTGGGGCAGTGGCGTCAAACGGGATGAAGACAAGGCCGTGCAATTGCTGCGCGCCGCAGCCGAGCATGGCTATGCATTTGCCTGGCACGACCTTGCGGAGACGTATGGTGCAGCGATCGGGCCTGAAGTCGATGCGTCGCAGAATTTCCGGCTGAATATGCGGGGAGCCAGGGAAGGTCATGTATCCGCGATGATCGGAGCCGGTGTCGCGCTGCTGTCGGGCTTCGGCACCCAGCGCGATCCCGAGGCAGGGATCCTCTGGCTGGAACGGGCATCGGCCAGCACAGGCTGGGACGCGCCAGATGCCATGTACAGGCTGGCCGAGGTCTACAAGCACGGCATCGGTGTCGAGAAGGATCCGAAGAAGGCACGCGAATGGGAGTTGCGTGCCGCGAATGCAGGCAGCACGACTGCAATGTTCCATCTCGCCTTGGAACTCGAAGCCGATAATACCGACGCGAGCAAGGCCGAAGCGATCAAGTGGCTGCAGAGCGCCCGCGCTCTACAGCATGTTCAAGCTGCAAAGAAGCTCAAAAGAATGGGTGCGGAGGATATGTCTTCCGGATCACTGCAAGGGGTCGAAGATGATGGTGTGGAAGAGTGAGCGCCAGCGTAGCGTCACATTTCGCAAGCGAATACCCCGCCAGCCGCTGGGAGGTCTGAACTTGCGGGGAAACCGCGAAAGCGAACCACGCGTCCTCGCATGTACGGCGCTGATCGTGCCAGCTCGAAACGATTGTGAACTCGGGCCGAACCATAACTGGGTTGTCCTCGTCAGAGACGAGATTATCGCGCGGGCGCGCCAGCACATGCTCGACAAAATGAGATCGGCGCAAGACGAGCGTGACGATGGTTCGAAGCAATGAGGTAGCATTTCAATGTCCAACGGAAACGAGATTTGGAGCGCGGCAGTCGGTCGCCGGCTGCGAAGTTTCCGAGGAACCGTGCTCGCTGCAACGCTTGCCTTCTGGGCGCAGGTTCTGGCAGCGAACGCCATCGCCGCCACTCAGGCCTTGATCCCCCTTAGCCCGGATTTCGACTATGCGCGCATCTGCCTAACGCCGCCGCCGGTGCCTGCGCCGCGGAACTGGAGCGGCTGGGACGGCAAGAGCCAGGGCACGTTCTCGCCTGACGACATGCTGCAGGACGCGCAAACGCTCTTCAACCCCTACAGTCCTTATCAGAGAAGCCCGGCGACCGCTGAACGCCTTGCCCTTTACCTGAGCCAGGTACCTTTTGCCGGAGCGGGTCGCGCGCTCCATCTCTACGGCCGCATTCTTGCGGACGACGACAATGCGTCTCTGCGCGCCGATGAAATCATCAGGGTCGAGACGGAGGCAATCAAACGCGGGACGATCGAGGCGGGAACCTTTCTCGCCAGGCTTTATCGCCAAGGGGAGGTCGTGCCGGCCGACCTCAAGAAATCACTGGCATATCTCAATGCGGCAGCAAATGCCGGCGATCCGAACGCCGAACTCGAGCTTGCACGTCTTTACTACCGGAATCCGCAACTTGCGGAGACCATCGACGCCAGCCGCCTCTATCTGAACCGTGCGATCTCGAAGATGTCCGAGAGATTGGGCACCGGCGATTGCAGCGTCCTGACCGGCTTTGCCGACATACTGATCGACCCCGATCTGGGGCTCGACGACCAACAGACCTCGGCACAATGGTTGCAGGCTGCCGTGAAGCTCGGCGATGTCAGGGCAATGTCAACGCTCGCACGCCGGTATCTGCAAGACAGGGGCGTTGGCGCCAATCAGCAACAGGCGATCGCACTCTTGAGGCAGGCATCGGCGCTTGGGCATTCGGCAAGCCGCTTGACCCTTGCTGACCTCCTGCTTTCAACCCCACCACAAGGAAGCGGCAAGAACGAAGCATTCAAACTGTTGGCTCAGGAAGCGGAGCGCGGCAACGCGCGCGCCTATGAATTGAAGGCCGCCTACTATCGCGGAGCCTATGGAGCCGGAGCCGATCCTGGTCTCGAGTTGCAGAGCCTGCAAAAGGCGGGCGCGCTGCCGGACGTCAGCCTCCGCACACTGGAGCAACTCGGCATCATCTACGCGCGCGGCAGCGCCGGCGCACCGAATTTCGAACTCGCCAAGCAGACACTGGTGAAGGCTGCCGATCTTGGCTCGTCTCGCTCCGCCTTCGAACTCTACAATCTTGCGTCGGGTAAAAGGCCGTCGATACGACTCGACAAGGATCCTTTGATATATCTGAAGGCAGCAGCCGACCATGGCCTCGGTGTGGCGATGAGCGAACTGTCATCGCTCTACTTCTGTGGAACGGGCATCGTAAGGGACCGTGCCGAGGCGCGTGCCTGGCTCGAGAAGGCCGCAGCGGCGGGCAACGCAGCCAGCCTTTTGACCCTTGCAGACGAGGCAACTGCCAAGCACACATCTGACGGCAGCGCGGCAGCCCTCAAGTTTCTGATGCAGGCAGCCGAGCAAGGCGATGTCGAAGCCATGATGCGGGTCAGCCTGTCTTACCGTGACGGCCGCGGAACCGCGAAGGATGCTGCTGCGGCCGACACATGGTACCAGCGCGCAATGACCGCTGACCCTGGCGTTGCCACACTGACGCAGGCGCGCGCGGTACTGTCGCCTGATACCCCTGAGGAGCGCGATGCTATGAAGGCGAGAGCGATGCTGGAGGCATCAGCCCAGACCGGAAATCCGGACCTGCTCTTCGAGTTGGCCAGGCTTTACATCGATCCGGATCCGACGCTCGAGCCGGATCCCAGGAAGGCCACAGCCCTTTTCGTCGAGGCAGCGTCGAAAGGCAGCATCTCGGCAATGCTGCGGCTGGTCGACATGAAGGTTGCCGCCGCTGACGGTGGCGGGGCGGATTGGCACAGATGGCTCATCCGCGCGAACGCGACAGGCGATTTGCGCGCGCTCCTCAAGCAGGCCGAAGTCGAAAGCGATGCCGAACGGCAAGCGGCCATTTTCAAAACTGCCCTCAGCCGGCCGCTCTGCCAGGAGAAGGAGAAGATACAGGTCGCGTTAGCGATACGAACCGTGCCGCAGTTTAGGCAGGACTATCTCGGTCTCTTCGATCAGGTGATGGCCGAGCCAATGAAAGATCCAGGCACGGAATACCAGGTTGCCCGTTTCCTTTTGGACGAACGACCGATTGAAAAGGCAAAGGCAATCGAACTCATGAAGGCGGCCGCCGAGGGTGGGAAGCGGGAGGCCATGCGCGAGATCGGCCGCTTATACAGTACCGGCGAGGGTCTGCCGGTGGATGCGAAGAACAGCTACATGTGGCTTTTGAAAAGTGCGCGGCTCGGCGACGAAGGAGCCTTACAAAGCCTGGTGACAGAAATCCTGTCGCAGCAGACCAGGCTCGACGACCCGTCAAGCGGCGACGAGAAGGTGGAAACGCTGCTCCATGATCTGGCGGCGCAGAATTCCCCGCAGGTCGCAACGCTGCTCTCAAGGCTCTATCTGCGGCTCTCCGAAGGCAGCCCTGCGTTCGCGCAAGCAGCAAAGACTTGGACGCTGAAGGCAGCAACGCTCGGCAATGGCGCCGCCATGCTCAAGGTGTCCGACTTTTACGCAGCTGGCACCCACGGGTTCGAACACTCCGATACCAAGAGCACTGAATGGCTCTCAAAGGCGGCACATGCCGGCTACCGCGGCGCCTTCGAGAAATATGCAATCGCGTTGCAGATCGGCTTCGGCACAAAAGCCGACACTGCCGAGGCACGACGCTGGCTGAGCAAGTCGACTGAGGTGGCAAACTGAACAGTCAATACGGGAGTAGGAGTCATGAAGGCCATCCTACGCATATCGCTGACCGCTCTGATGACAACGGCAACGATAATGACCGCTGAGGCGGCGAAGATCGCAAAACCGACGCCGCGACCCGTGATCGAAACATACGCGAATTGGGAAGAACTGCGGATCGCAAAGCGCTGGCCCGAGGTCGATGCGGCGGTCAAGCTGCCCTTGCCCAAGCGCCTGTTGATCGCCACAGCGGCGTTGACCGCACCCGACCGAAGGCTGCGCGATCCCAACTACGGCTTCGCTCTTCTGCTGGCTGGTCCAACGTCAAGAGACGCCACACGGCTTCTCGCCAAAGGCGTTCTCATGAACGACTATGTCTTTGGGGAGAGGACGCCTGCCGTCCTGCGCTCACTTGCGGCAGAGGCGATGCGAGGGTGCAAGAGCTGTGTGGCGGCCTACGGATTGATTCAGTACGCCGGGCTGGATGTCCCACAAAATGACGCGGTTGCCTACAAATGGTACCGATGGGCAGCCGTTGTCGGAAACGCCAAGGGTATCGAGGCGACGTCGCTTGCTCTCGCCGAAGGTCGTGGTACCCGCAAGAACCTCCCCGAGGCGAAGAAATGGGCCGCTCGCCTTGAGCCGGCGCGGCGAGCAAAGCTCTATACCGAGATAGCCAAGCGCATCGTGCTCAGCAAGACGCCCGAGGATGTGGCGGCAAGCTCCGAGTTGCTGTTGCAGTCGATGGCGCTCAATCCGCTGGACGCAGGCAGGCCCGCGAAACAATTGCTCAATCTCGACTACCCGCAGTCCACACAAGACGAAGCAATGGCCGCCATCCGGGCGCAGGGGCGTGCAGCCGACCCAAATGCACTCAAGATCATGGCGCAGGTCTTGTGGAAGAGGGATGGGCCGGAGGCCGTCAACGAGGCGATTTCGATATTCCAGACCCTGGCGGAACGCGGCAATGCCGATGCCATCGATTACCTCTCAAAGGCTCTCGCGCGCTCAGATGTAGACAAGAGCAGGAAGGATCTGATCGTCGCAAGTCTCCAATCGGCTGCAGCCAGCGGATACGTGTCCGCATCAAAGGTACTGGGCAATGCCTACTATTACGGGACCGGCGTTACCGCCTCGCTTGAAGCAGCGCAGACCTATCGCGAAAGCGCAGCCAAACAGAATGATCCGGAGGCCCAATACCTATTGGGCATGATGATGCTTCAGTCGACCGACAAACCGCAGGATGAGGTCACCGGTCGGCAATGGTTGGAGAAGTCGGCGGCGGGTGGATATCCGCTGGCGCGCGCCGCGCTCGAAAAGCTGTCGTCCAACTGAGCCCGGATATGCCCGGCTACCCGCCGAAAGCAACGCTCAGCAGCCAGCTAGCGGCTCGAGTTGAACCTTGCCCTTCTTCTTTTGCCTTTTTTCGGCATTGCTCTGTGAGGTGTTGCCACACACCTTTCCTTGCGGCCCACGTTCTGCGCGCACGACCGCTACACCGACCTTGCGAAACGTATTGCCGTAAACATCGTTGTTGATGCCATCCTTGTCGCTGTCCCCGCCGAGGCGCACCCCCGCCCCGCGCACGTTGCTGACTGTGTTGTAGCGGAAAACGTTGTTGCTACCGCGAGAATCGAAGCCACCGGAGTTCTTGTCCTTCTGACCGGAGCATTGATTATGCTCGACGACATTGCGGCTTGATCCTTCCTTGATATCCACGCACTCGTTGCCTTTGGTGTCGATGATATTGTGATGAACATGGTTGGCATCCGAGGCATCGACAGATCGGTCCGGAGCCCCGTGGGTGCCCCGCTGCTCCGGGGCGGTACCGATGTAGATGCCCTCGCCATTCTTACCGCCGTCTCCGAAGGCGAAGTCATAACGTCCACAATTGCTGATCTGCGAATAGGCAATCTCGTTGCGGCGCGTCTGGTAGCGAAGCCTGATGCACTCGCCCCCGGCATTCTTGACGGACATGCTCAATATCCGCAGGCCTGTTACGCCATCCCCACGCGTCTTGCCGATCACGTAGATCAGCTTGTCGCGGTAGCTCCCCTTGGTATTGCCAGCGCCGAACTTGCCGTCCACGGTGAAGCCGCGCAGTTGCGTATAGTCGTGGTTGATTTCGATCACGCGCGGCGCACCGGCTCCCTTGACGATTGCCGACTGCGGACCGGTGATCACGATCGGCCTTCCGGGCTTGCCGTTTCGGACCGTCTTGAAATCTTGATAGTACACCCCAGGTCTCAGCCGGATGACGTCACCGGGCTCTGCTCTGTTAAGAGCAGCCTGGATACTTTGCGGTGGCGACGAAGAAACATCAATTGTGGCCGCGAAACTCGCACTGGCGAACGCCGCGCAACTGCAGAAAACCGATAAGCGAGCCATAAGAAGAGACGCCAAGGATCCGTGAGTCATTGTGAACCTCTTCGCAATCTTCAAAGGATCCAACTGGCAATGGAATCAGTGCTTCTCCATGACACGGCAAATAAATGCGCATTTCCCTTAATGTATATTAAGAATTTCTCACGCGACTGTGGCAAATCATTGATGAAGAACCGAATCCAATCTCGATTTCTTCTTGTAACCAGAAAAAATCTTGTCGATCAACATGAGCTAATATAGCTTTATATTCGCGATGATGAAGGATCTGGACCATGTTGAGACTATTCCTCGTTGCCTCCGCCCTGCTGTCATTATCCGTGCTCAGCGTTTTCGCCGACAGCCCCTGGTACCGAATTGTTCCGGTACCAAATGCGCCCGGCTGTAAGGTTCTTGCCGACGCTGGCGGCCGGCCTATTCAACAGCATTACGAAAAAGGCGGCGCGCGCATCTATGCCATCGGTGGCAAGGCATGCCCGGAAAAATTCCCGGGAAACAACTATGCTACGATTTCGACTGCGCGTTCGATTACGACCGACGGAAATTTCGCGCGCATCACAACCAAGACACGCAAGCTGGTGGTCACCCGCGGAGGGACGGGCAACAACTATACGTTTGCAATAAACAGGCTCGATGTACCGAGATAGCCGCGACCGGCAGGACCGATATCACCACGGCTTGCGCATTTTTTTGTGGCAACACCCCGCCGAGCGTTGCGGCGAGGTCTATTAAGTTGTCCACATAACAGTGGATCTTCTGTGAAGCGAGAACTGTTGGGACCGCATACAACAACACTTTGACGTGCACATTTGAGCGTGTACTACAAAATGCGGCCAGGATCCTGAGCCCGCCGATCGTAAATTCAAAAAAATACCTACAAGGGCATGACACCGACGGGGCCATTCACCTTCGCTTGGCGCGGGAACGCCCAAGTCCGGGACAGACTTGTCATACCGACCCCGCGGACACCCGCACTTTGAAGCGTTCCCGGGACCTGCCGAGCTGTGGGGCGTCAACTTCATTAACGCCGTACATCCGTCGCCCCGATGGGCTGGCCCAGGCTGGTCTTTTGCAATTGTTGCAGCTGTTGTCGCCGTTGCGCGACGCGTGACTTGCCGATGCCATGGCGAAATAGCCGCCGCCGGCGCCTTCACTGCAATTGCCGCGCTGTCCACCTTCGCCTTGGCGGCGAATTAAGAAGAGGCGGCATCAACGACGCTTTCCGGAAACGTTTTAGTATGGCAGATAGGAAGGCAAGGCGTTCAATCCGGGAGGAAGATTGCCGCAGATGAAGGGAATTCGCCAACTCGCCAAACATCTCGACATTTCGATCGGGACGGTTTCACGCGCGCTGAACGGCAGGCCGGACGTCAATGAAGAGACCCGCAAGCGCGTTCTGGCCGCGGCCGAAGAACTGGGCTATGTGGCGAACCAGTCCGGACGCAGTCTCCGTCAGGGAACGACAAACGTCATCGGCCTGATGATCGAATCCAGCAAGGAAACGGTCGAAAACAGCGATAACTTCTTCCTTGGTGTCACCGGCGGCCTCCAGAGTGTACTTTCCCGTCACAAGCTTGACCTTTTGATGCTGCCATGCCCGAATGACGAAGACCCCCACGAGTATTTGAAGCGGATGGTTGCGCGGCGGATCGTCGATGCGATGATCATTTCGGCCACCCAACGGGTCGACAAGCGTATCGACCTTCTGGTCAAGGCCAAGATCCCTTTCGTCGCGCTCGGGCGCAGCACGTCCGGCGGCAACCATACCTGGATCGACCTTGATTTCGAGGGCGTCGCGGCCTGTGCTGTCGACCGCCTCGTGTCGAAGGGGCATCGCCGTATCGCGATCGCTGCGCCATCCAACGACATCAATCTGGGCTATATCTTTGTCGACGCTTATCGCCGGGCGCTCGAGCGGCACGGCATTGCTTATGATCCGTCGCTCGTCATTCGCGTCAAATCGAGCGAGCAGGGCGGCTATCAGGCCGGTCATGAAATGCTGCGGCTCGACAGCAAACCGACCGCGATCATCCTGATCTATGAGCTCATGGCGATCGGCCTTTATCGCCGTCTCAACGAGGCAGGCATTGTTCCTGGCCGGGATCTCGCTGTCATCGGCTTTCGCGAGGAGCCACGCGGCAAGTTCCTGCAACCATCGCTGACCTGTTTTCGCATGTCGCTGCGCGATCTCGGTGTCGAGCTTGCCGAAACCTTGCTGGCGACAATGCCGGCCTATGCCGAGCACTATCCCAAAGGCGCACGCAATACGATCTGGCCACTCGAACTGGCCCCCGGCGAGAGTGATGCTTTTTCGCTGAACGTCTAGCCAGGAGAGCGCTTCGTTCTTTTTTTACCTCGAGATGCAGGCTCGCTGAGCGATCAGCTATCGCCTGTCTCTACCCGGAATGTGCTCGGCTATCGCGACAGGGATTTTGCAGGAGATTTTTCATGCTGCAGTGCGATAGGAATATGCCTAACGCCCGGCATTCGCAGGTGTTTTTCGCAGCATTTTGTTCCAGTTCGGCCACTATTGACAGCAGGAAACGTTTCCGCTTAGTATCGTAAACGTTTACGAGATGCGTTTCGGGAGGAAAACCAGAAACGATCCACCGGAGGAAATCGTGATTTTGAATGCCGTTCTATGCGGGTGCGGAGCCATGTCCAAAGGCTGGTTGCGCGCCATCAAGGAAACCCCGGCTCTTGCAGCCGCCATCGAGGTCAAGGGCCTTGTCGATGTCAATCCGGCGGCGGCCGGCGCACTCGCTGCCGAGTTTGGCCTTGAGGGCGCGGTGATCGGAACCGATCTCGCCGACGTCATCGCCAGATCCAAGGCCGACATCGTGTTCGACGTCGTTATCCCAGCGGCCCGTTTCAACGTCGTCTCCACTGCGTTGAACGCCGGTTGCCACGTTCTCAGCGAAAAGCCGATGGCGACCTCGCTTGCCGAAGGGGCCGCGCTGATCGATCTCGCTGCCGAGACCGGCAAGATCCACGCCATCATCCAGAACCGTCGCTTCATCTCCGGCGTGCGCCGGATGCGCCGCTTCGTCGAGGGCGGAGCGATTGGCGAGCTGACCGCCATCCATTGCGACTTCTTCCTCGGCCCGCATTTCGGCGGTTTTCGCGAGGAAATGGACAATGTTCTGTTGCTCGACATGGCAATCCATACCTTCGACGCCGCCCGCTACGTCGCCGACAAGAAGCCGCTTGCGGTCTATTGCATCGAGCGCAATCCGAAGGGCTCCTGGTACAAGCATGGCGCCTGCGCCAATGCTACCTTCGAATTCGCCGATGACGTCATCTTCACCTATCGTGGCTCGTGGTGCGCGGAAGGCGAGCGCACGAGCTGGGAAAGCGAGTGGCGTCTCGTCGGTTCCAAGGGCATGCTGACCTGGGATGGAGCCGATACGTTCAACGCAGCGGTTGCCGGCAATCAGCCCGGCCTGCTGCATGGCTTTACGCCTGTAACCGTTCCCGAGCCCGCGCACGAGGAAGAAACGCACGGTCATGCAAGCGTCATTGCAAGCTTCGTCGAGGCGATCATGACAGGCAAGCGGCCAGAAACGGCGAGCGCAGACAACATCAGAAGCCTCGCCATGGTCTTCGGCGCGATCGAAAGCGCCAGGACCGGCAAGCGCATTGAAATTTCAGCATAAGGATTAATGACGTGAGCAACCCCGCCAAGTCCATTCGTATCGGTACCATGGTCAGCGCCTCCAAGGGCGACGCCGACAAGCGCATCGGCCAGATTGCCGATATGGGTTTCGAAAGCTTCGAACCCTTCTTCTGGCAGACGACCAACGGCCAGAACCTGGCCGAACTCGGCAAGCGCTGCGTTGACGCGATCGGTGATCGCGACATCACGATCTCGACGCTTGGCATGTTCGGTAATCCGCTGGAAACGACCGAGATCGACCTGCAGACGCTCAAGGGCTGGAAGGACTGCATCGACAATGCGCACCATTTTGGCGCGACCTGCATTGCCGGCTTTACCGGTCGCATTCGCAACAAGCCGCTGACAGAAAGCCTGCCACGCTACAAGGAAATCTGGAGCGAGCTGTCAAAGCGCGCCGCCGACAAGGGCGTCAAGATCGCCTTCGAAAACTGCGCCATGGACGGCAACTGGGCGACCGGCGACTGGAACATCGCGCACAACCCCGATGCCTGGGAACTGATCTTCAACGAAACCCCCGACGATCATATCGGCCTTGAGTGGGAGCCCTGCCACCAGATGGTCTATCTGATCGAGCCGCTGCCGCAGATCCGCAAGTGGGCCAAGAAGATTTTCCACGTGCACGGCAAGGACGCGACGATCCGCTGGGACGTCATCAAGGAGCACGGCATTTTCGGCAAGGAGAAGTTCGTCTTCATGCGCACCCCGGGCTTTGGCGACAGCAACTGGACCGACATCATTTCGGAACTGCGCCTTGCCGGCTGGTCCGGTTCGATCGACATCGAAGGCTGGCATGACCCGGTCTATCGCGACGCGCTGGAAATGACCGGCCAGGTCTATGCGCTCAACCATCTCAAGCATGCCCGGGGCGGCGATTTCGTCGTCGATCCGGCCGGATGAATCGTGGCCGGCGAGGAGGCATCGCCGGCTTCCGACAGGATAACCACAAAGGAGGAGAACTATGGCTATCCGCAAGTTTGCAATGATCGGCGCCCTGGCGCTTGCAGGCGCTTCTCTCTTCGGCCTTGCCGCCAAGGCCGAAGATGTCACCTTGACCCTCTGGTCGCTGGACAAGGATATCCAGCCGGCACCAAACCTCATCAAGGAATTCAACGCACAGAACAACGGCATCAAGATCGAGTATCGTCTGATCCAGTTTGATGACGTCGTCACCGAAGCGATGCGCGCCTATGCGACAGGTCAGGCTCCCGACATCATCGCGGTCGACAATCCCGAGCATGCGATGTTCGCCTCGCGCGGCGCCTTCCTCGATATTTCCGACATGATCAAGAAATCATCGGTCATCAAGCCGGAAAGCTACTTCCCTGGTCCGCTGAAGTCGGTCGAATGGGACGGCAAATACTACGGCGTGCCAAAGGCAACCAACACGATCGCGCTCTACTACAACAAGGATATGTTCAAGGCGAAGGGCCTCGACCCGAACAAGCCGCCGCAGACCTGGGATGAGCTCGTCGAGGACGCGCGCAAGCTGACCGACCCGGCCAAGAATGTCTATGGTCTGGCCTTCTCCGCCAAGGCAAACGAGGAGGGCACCTTCCAGTTCCTTCCCTGGGCCCAGATGGGAGGCGGCGGCTACCAGAACATCAATGCCGAAGGCGCAGTCAAGGCGCTTGAGACCTGGAAGACGATCATGGACGAGAAGCTTGCTTCTCCCGACACGCTGACGCGCGGCCAGTGGGATTCGACCGGTACCTTCAATTCCGGCAATGCCGCCATGGCGATCTCCGGTCCCTGGGAACTCGATCGCATGATGAAGGAAGCGAAGTTCGACTGGGGCGTTGCCCTGCTTCCGGTTCCGAAGGAAGGGGCCGAACGCTCTTCGGCCATGGGCGACTTCAACTGGGCTATCTTCTCCAGCACGAAGCACCCGGCAGAAGCCTTCAAGGCACTCGAGTACTTCGCCTCCCAGGACGACAAGATGTTCAAGAACTACGGCCAGCTTCCGGCCCGTTCCGACATCACCATCCCGGAAACCGGCGAAAAGCTCAAGGATGAGGCGCTCAAGGTCTTCATCGAGCAACTGAAATATGCCAAGCCGCGCGGCCCGAACCCGCAATGGCCGAAGATCTCAAAGGCGATTCAGGACGCCATCCAGGCTGCCCTGACCGGTCAGATGAGCCCGAAGGATGCGCTCGATCAGGCTGCCGACAAGATCAAGGCAGTACTCGGCTAATCACTGCGCGTAACCGGATGGCTTTCGGGCCATCCCTACCATTTCCTCCCGGCAGGGGCTGTCTTGCAGCGCGAGCTTAAGGCAGCCCCGTTCGGAGTATCGGAGGATCGATGAAACGGATTTTCTCAAGCGTCAGGGACGGCCGCGGCTTCGACATCACGCTCGTCGCCCTTCCACTGGCGTTCCTGTTTTTGATGGCGGGACTGCCGCTCATCTACAATGTGGTGATGAGCTTCCAGGAGGTTGACATGTTCAGCCTCGGAACCTTCTCGCGTCCCTTCGTCGGTTTCAAGAACTATACCGATCTCTTTGCCCAGCCGGAGACCTGGCCGATCCTCGGCAATACCGTGATCTTCGTCATCGGCTCGATCGCCGGGCAGTTTCTGATCGGTTTCGGTCTCGCCTTGTTCTTCTGGGTCAATTTCCCCGGCGCCTCGTGGCTGCGCGGCCTGTTCCTCGTTTCCTGGGTCATGCCCGGGCTCGTCGTCGGCGCGATCTGGAACTGGATCCTCTCGGGCGATTTCGGTGTCCTCAACTTCATCCTGAAGGAGAGCGGCATCATCGGCGGCAACATCTTCTGGCGCTCCGATCCACACTTTTCGCTCTATGCTGTCATCATCGCCAATGTCTGGTTGGGGACTGCCTTCAACATGATCTTGCTGTCGGTCGGCCTGTCGGGCATCCCCGGCGACCTCTATGAGGCCGCTGAACTTGATGGCGCCAACGCCTGGCAACGCTTCTGGACGATCACGCTGCCGATGATGCGTTCCACGATCGGCGCAATCATCGCGCTTGGCCTGATCTTCACGCTGCAGCAGTTCGACCTCTTTGCCGCAATCACCTCGGGCGGTCCGAACAACTCATCCAACGTCACGCAATACTGGGCCTGGGATTTGTCCTTCCGCCAGTATGATTTCGCCAAGGGCGCGACCATTTCCGTCATCATGATCATCTTCGTCATGTTCGCATCGGTCGTTTATGTCCGCTCCACACGCCATGAGGTGCGCGGATGAGTGAGACGACACGCAACCGCCTTATGCTGGTGATCGCCATCGTCATGGCGGCGATCTACCTGTTCCCGCTCTACTGGATGTACATCACGGCCCTTAAGGGCGGATCGGAGATGTTTGCGACGCCGCCGAGCTTCTGGCCGGGCGATCCGCAATGGGGCACCTTCGGCTATGTCTGGGAAAGCCGCGGCATGGGCCGGTATCTCTGGAATTCGCTGGTCATCGCCGTCGGAGCCGTCACGTTGATCACCGTCCTCGGCGTCGGCTGCGCCTATGTTCTGGCGCGCTACCGCAACGTCTGGGTGGATGTCGGCCTCTTCCTGATCCTGATGCTGCAGGTGCTGCCGGCATCGCTGATGGTGACGCCGATCTTCGTTGGCTTCTCGCAATTTGGCATGCTCAACTATCCGCGCCTTGCCGTCATCATTGCGATTGCCGCCAAAAGCATGCCCTTCTTCGTCGTTCTGGTGCGCGCCACCTTCATGGCGGTACCGATGGAACTCGAGGAGGCCGCGCTTGTCGATGGCAACAGCCGCGTCGGTGCCTTCTTCAACATCGTGTTGCCACTTGCCCGCAACGGCATTCTGATCAGCGCCATCCTGATCTTCATGCAGGCTTTCGGCGAATTCGTCTATTCGAAGTCGATGATCCAGGCGGTCGATCTTCAGCCGGCGAGCGTCGGTCTCAACTCCTTCATGGGACCGAACACCAACGAGTGGAACAACATCATGGCCTATGCGACGATGTATGTGACGCCGATCCTTGCCATCTTTGTTCTCTTGCAGCGCCGCATCGTATCCGGCCTCACCTCTGGAGCCCTCAAATGACCAATCAGATCGAGCTCAGCGGCGTCAACAAGCACTACGGCGCATTCCATGCGCTGAAGAATATCAATCTGTCGATCGCAAAAGGCACGTTCGTCGCGCTCGTCGGTCCGTCCGGCTGCGGCAAGTCCACCCTGCTTCGTT
This sequence comes from Rhizobium sp. R693, assembly GCF_002211315.1. Lineage (NCBI taxonomy): Bacteria > Pseudomonadati > Pseudomonadota > Alphaproteobacteria > Hyphomicrobiales > Rhizobiaceae > Rhizobium > Rhizobium sp. R693. The sequence goes on from NZ_LOKY01000046.1 coordinate 199,569, forward strand.
CGCTCGCGGGCCTTGAAAGCATTTCCGAAGGCGAATTGAAGATCGCCGGTGAACTGATGAACAACGTGCCGCCGCGCAAGCGCGACGTCGCCATGGTTTTCCAGTCATATGCGCTTTATCCGCACATGACTGTCGAGGAGAACCTGACATACAGCCTGCGCATTCGCGGTGTCGCCAAGGCTGACGCCAGGAAAGCCGCCGAAGAGGTTGCGGCGACCACAGGCCTGTCGCATCTCTTGAAGCGTTATCCGCGCGAGCTTTCAGGTGGCCAACGCCAGCGTGTCGCGATGAGCCGCGCCATCATCCGCCATCCGAAAGCATTCCTGTTCGACGAGCCGCTCTCCAACCTTGATGCGGCACTGCGTGTTCACATGCGCAAGGAAATCCGCGCGCTTCATGATCGCCTGGGTGCTACGTCCGTCTATGTCACCCACGACCAGATCGAGGCAATGACGATGGCCGATCATGTTGTCGTCATGCGCGACGGTGTGATCGAGCAGCAGGGCAAGCCGCTCGATCTCTACGACAAGCCTGCCAACAAGTTCGTTGCAGGCTTCATCGGCTCTCCCGCCATGAACTTCGTCCCGGCTGTTGTCAGCGAAGACGGCAAGAGCCTGACGGTTAATCTCGGCAGCGTGAAGCACAAGATCGCGATCGACCACCAGATTCAACCGGGCAGCAAGGTGACTGCCGGAATTCGCCCCGAGCATATCGGCGTAACGGCGCCGGGGCAGGGCACGTTCGATGTGCCGGTGGCAGTGGTGGAATCGACCGGCTCATCCACCTTCGTCACGGCAGAGACGACACCCGAGCTGACGATCGTCGAGACGGGCCGCGGAACCGCACGGGCTGGCGAGGCGATCGGCGTGATCATCGATCCGTCACAGCTGCATCTTTTCGACGAGACAAGCGGCGTGCGTCTCTGATCAATAGGGCGGCCGGAAATCCGGCCGCCCTATTGATCCCTATCGTCCGCCTTCGATCTTGCGATGCCGCTGGTTGGTGCCGCCGGCGCCGTAAGGGTAGTCGGCCACTTGCGGCTGGCTGACGTCGTTCAACGTCGCCATCTCGTCTTCGGAAAGCGAGAGCCTTGCCGCAGCGAGATTGTCCGCGAGCTGCTCGCTCGTTCGCGCTCCAAGAATGACCGACGTCACGGCAGGTCGTGCCGCCGTCCAGGCAAGTGCCACCTGCGCCATCGTGACGCCACGGGCCCTGGCGATGGCTTCCACCGTCTCGATGATCGCCCATGTCCGTTCCTGCGCATTTCGTTGCGCATACGATTCCATACCGCGGCTCGGGTTCTCCCCGAGCCGGGTAGCACCCGCCGGCATGCGGTCGCGCTGATACTTGCCCGTCAGCCAACCGCCACCCAGCGGTGACCATGGCAACAGGCCCATGCCGGCATCCTGGCATGCAGCGACGATCTCCAGTTCGATGTCGCGTACCAGCAAATTATATTGCGGCTGCAGCGTTACTGGCCGACTGTAGCCGCGCGCCTTGGCGACCTCGACAGCCTTGGCGATCTGCCATCCGACATAGTTGGAAAAGCCGTAATAGGCGATCTTGCCGGCAGAGACGGCATCATCGAGAAAGCGCAGCGTCTCCTCGATCGGTGTCAGCGCGTCCCAGGCATGCATCTGATAAAGATCGATATGCTCGACGCCGAGCCGCGCAAGCGAGGCGTCGAGCGCCTGATTCAAGTGGCGGCGCGAAAGGCCGATGTCGTTCGGACCAGGCCCCATCGGGAACCTTCCCTTGGTCGCGATCACGGCCTGCTTTGCTTCGGTCGGGCGCGCCTTGAGCCAGCGTCCGATGATCTCTTCGGACGTGCCGGCACTATAGACGTCGGCGGTGTCGATGAAGTTTCCGCCCCAGGCAAAATAATCGTCGAGCAGCTTGTGCGATGCAGCTTCGTCGGCTTCCGCACCGAATGTCATGGTGCCAAGGCAGTAAGCGGTCACAACTGCCCCGCTATGGCCAAGCTTGCGGTAATCCATGGAAGATCCTCCTCTTCGAATAGTGGCGGTGGTGCTTGGAAGGCTGGATTTTAAGTCGCTGAACCGTTCGCCGTCGTTTCTTCGAGTACGGCGTCCGGAATGTCGTCGAAGGACGCGTAGTTCAGGTTATAGAGCCGCGAATAGAGCTTGCGGTTCTTCATCAGCTGCTGGTGGTTGCCGCTCTCGATCAGCTCACCGTTCTGCAGGACGATGATGCGATCGGCCTCTCTGATGGTGGCTAGACGATGGGCGATGACCAGCCCGGTGCGGTTTTCAAGCAACTTGACGAGCGCCTTCTGGATCAGCATCTCCGTATAGCTGTCGATATTGGCGGTTGCCTCGTCGAGCACGAGGATCTTCGCGTCGGCGACCAGCGCGCGGGCGAAGCTCAAAAGCTGGCGCTGGCCGAGCGACAGATTGCCTCCGCGCTCGCCAAGCATGCTGTCGTAGCCCTGTGGCAGGCGCATGATGAAGTCATGAGCGCCGACGGCCCTTGCCGCGTCGATGACCCGTTCGCGGGTCGCTTCCGTCTTATGATAGCGGATGTTCTCGAAAACCGTGCCTGTGAACAGGAAAGGCTCCTGAAGGACCATGGCGATCTGGTTGCCGAGCGAATCCTGTGTCAGCTCGCGCACATCGTGCCCGCCGACCAGGACTTGTCCCTGCTGCACATCATAAAAACGGTGGATGAGCGACATGCAGCTTGACTTGCCGGAGCCCGTCGGCCCGACAAGGGCGACCGTTTCGCCGGGGTTCACCTTGAAGCTCACATGCTTCAAAACCGGGTGCTGGGGATGATAGCCGAAGACCACATCGCGAAACTCCACCGAGCCATCCATATCGGCGGAAAGCTCCTTCGCATTCGGCGCGTCCCTGATCTCGACGGGGACGTCGAGAACCTCTGTCAGCCGCTGACCGGAGGCCATGGCGCGCTGCATCACCGAATATTGCAGCGTCAGCGAGCGGATTGGATCGAAGAAGCGCTGGATGTAAAACAGGAAGGCGACGAGCACGCCGACGTCGAGGGCCTGGTTGAGGACGCGTGCACCACCCACGACAATGACAAGCGCCATGGCAACGCCGGTCAAGGAGTCCACGATTGGCACCATCACCTGGGCGTAGCGCGCTGCGGTCAGGTGCGTCTTCAGGTTTGCCTTGGCCTTGTCGTCATAGAGCATGAAGTTGACGCCCTGGCGGTCCATGCTCTGGACGGCGCGCACACCATGAATGGCTTCGGCCAATGCGCCGTTGGCCACCGAGTTGGTCTCGTGCGCCGCCATGAAGGACTTGCGGGCCAGCGGCAGCCAGAAGAGACGGACGACAAACAGGATCGGCAAGACCGAGAGCGTCAGAAGACCGAGCTTGAAGTCGAGACAGAGCATGACGAAGACGATACCAAACAGCAGCGCGATATCACCAACCGACAGGACCGAGGTTTCCAGAAACTCCTGCATTGAATTGACGTCACCCTGCAGACGCGACATGAGACGCCCGACCTCGGTCTTGTCCATGAAGGAGAGCGACACGCGCTGCAGGTGCGAAAACATCGCCCTGCGAATGTCGAAAAGGACCTCCTCCGCGACGTTGCCCACCAGCGTTTCCTGCCAGTAGCTGGCGCAGTAGTTAATCACGATCGCGACGAGAAAGGCGATCATCGCCCATGTCAGCGCTGAATGACGTCCGCCCGGCTGCATGCCGTGATCGATCGCGTAACGGATGATCAGCGGGATCAGCAGTTGCATGGCCGTGAACGTCAAAACCGCAGCCACCGACAATAGAACCTGCCGGCGATAGGGCTTCACGAACGCCCAGATGCGCTTGATGATATTGCCGTCGAAGGCCTTGCCGAACATCTCCTCCTCGACGCGGTGGGAGCCGACGACCGCGCGTGGTGGCCGGCGTCCATCCTCGCGAACGTCGGAGCGTTCGGTTTCCAGTTCCTCGGCCATATCATTCCTCCCTAGGCGCGAAGCGCATCGTCGCCCGGCCGCAGCTGCAGATCGTAGAGCGCCTTGTAGCGTGCACCCTGAGCCAGCAATTGCGCGTGTGTGCCACGTTCGACGATTTCGCCGTTCTCGACGAACAGGATCTGGTCGGCATGCATCAGCGAGCTCAAGCGGTGTGCAACGATGATCGTCACGCGATCGGCCGCATATTTGCGCATCGCCGCGCGGATGCGCTGTTCGGTCGCCGCATCGATCGCCGCCGTCGAATCATCAAAGACCATGACGGCGGGTTTCAGCATCAGCGCACGGGCGATCGACAGACGCTGGCGCTGCCCTCCAGACAGCGACACGCCGCGTTCGCCCACCACCGTGCCGTAGCCGGTTGGCAGACCAAGCACGTAGTTGTGCAATTGGGCACTTTCGCTCGCGCGCTCGATGCGGCTTTCCTTTGCCCAAGGGTCTCCGTAAGCGATGTTGTTTTCGATCGAGGTGGTGAACAGGAAGGAATCCTGCTGGACAACGGCCACCGCCCGGCGAAGCGACTGCAGCGTCGTCTTGCGGATATCCTGGCCATCAATGGTGATCTTGCCCTTGGTGACGTCGTAAAAACGCGGGATCAGATGGGCAAGCGTCGACTTGCCGCTGCCCGGGGGCCCGACAATGCCGATCGTCTCGCCGCATTTGGCCTCGAAGGAGACATTGCGCAGCACCTCATGCATCGGCGAGCTCGGATAGGAAAAGCTTACATTTTCGAAGCGAAGCGTGCCGTCGGTCAGCACCAGATCCTTGGCGTCGGGTGCATCACGCACGGCAATTTCCAGGTCGAGCAGGTTGAACAGGCGCGTGCCGCAGGTCGAGGCGCGTGCAAAGGCATTGACCATGAGGCCCAGCTGACGGACCGGCATCTGCAGGATCGTCATGAAGGTCAGAAACGATGCGAGCGTGCCAACGGTCATTTGGCCGGACATCACCTTGCCGCCGCCGATCCACAGCACGAGACCCATGGCTGCGAAGAAGGAGAAGGTCATGGCGCTGGTATTGACGACGCGGATACCGACGCGCTGGTGAGCAAGCGAAAGGGCGTTCTTCGAGGCCGTCTCGAACTTCGTCATCTCGTGCGCCTGCGCGGCAAAGGCCCGCACCACGCGGATACCACCGAGATTTTCCTCCATGATGCGTGTCAGCACCGATAGCCGCTCCTGCAGATCGAGCCAGGTCGCGCGCAGCCGCAATTGCGTGACCGAGGAACGCCAGGCAACGAAGGGCACGAAGCTCAGGGCAAGCAGACCAAGGACAAGGTCGGTGGAAAGCAGCATATAGGCGCCGATACCAATCAGCATGGTCAACAACACCATGCGCACCAGCGCCGTTGAGAAATACATGCGCACGCCCTCTAGATCGAGCAGACCGACAGTAATCAAATCGCCCGAGTGAACGCTGTCATGGAAGCTGAAGGAGAGCCGCTGGATTTTCTCGTAGCAGGCAAGGCGCAGCTCATAGCCAATATGGTGGCCGACGCTCTCGCTGTAGTAGTTCTGGATCATCGTGAAGATGCCACGCAGGACACTCGCACCGAGCAGCATCAGCGCCGTCGTCAGCAGCGCATCCTGCGCGATCTGTCCCGCCTGTCCGCCTTCCATTGCCACCTGCGTATGATCGACAGCCCGGCCGAGCAGGCGAGGGATCATCAGCTGGAACGTGGACGCGACAAGGGTTGCGCCAATGGCGCAACCGGATTGCCAGGGATGACGAAACGCCATGACCGTAATGCGAACGAGCGTAAAGAGGCCTTTGCCCCAGCCTGCCGCGGTCACTTTCGCCATCGAAGCCGACGGCGTCGTCGCACGTGTTAAAGCATCGCTGCCCACGGTAATGTTCCAAGACAGAAGTGTGGTCGGACGCTGGTCCGGAAAGACGGCGAATCCATGAAAGGATTGATTAGCGCCCTTACTTTTGCCGATTCCCTTCGGCCCTTCAAGTCAAGAATTCACCAATTGGTTATTTTATCGTGAGCCTGGCGAATATAGGAAGCGGCGTCGATACGGCGGCCTTCTCGATCGAAAGATCCAAGCAATTTCCATGGGTTATCCTCAACAGACTGCAGGGACTGGAACAAAAGGCTTGCCTAAATCGTCTTTTGGAGCTTTGATACACGACCAGTTTGATAGACTAATCAGCGGTTCAAAACCGCGTGAACCAGCAAGACGCGCGACCAATCTTTGCCGCGTTGAAACCAATCGAGACACGATGCGACAGGTCGCAGGGGAGTTGAGATGACGGTTCAAGGCCTGTTTTCCTCGAAGTCAGCTGCGGCGGCACAGATCTCCGCCACGCCGCGTTTTGCCATCGTCGGACGCGGCTTTTCCGGGATGATGACGGCGATCGCGCTGATGAAGACGGTGCGTAGGCCTTTTCATCTGCAGTTATTCGACCCCAATTCTTCGGTGAGTGGTGGGCAGGCGCTCTCGTCGGCACGTGCCTCGACGATCCTGAACACGCGCGTACGCGATCTTTCTGTTTCCGCTGGCGATACGGACGACTTCAACGATTGGCTCTGTAGCAACGCGGAATTCCGCGCCGCCGTACCTGCGGCAATCCCGGGGTTCCGCCAGATCTTCGTGCCCAAGGAGATTTTCAGCGACTACGTCTACCAACGGTTTTCCGAGGCCCTGTCCTCTCGCAAGGACATTACCGTCCAGGTTTGCGCCGAACCGGTTGCTGCGATCCGAAGAAGCCACGGCAACAGGTTTTTGCTTGAGAGCACCAATCCAGCCAATCCCCTCTTCGACACGGTCATTCTTGCCACCGGCTATGGCCTGCCGGAAGAAGAGGAGCCAGAGCAGGATCCGTCTCCCGTCAGAAGCCAGCGTCTGATTGCGCGCCCCCACACGGTGCTCCTCGGCAGCGGCATCAGGGTCGTCGATCAGCTCTTCCAATTGCGCGATGCCGGCTATGCGGGTCAGGTCACCATTCTTTCGAAGCACGGCTTCCTGCCGCAGAGCCACACACCGAACGCCGCTGATCCGGTTTTTCCAGCGGACGCTCTGCCGTCAAGTCTACCCGACATCCTGCGCTTCATCCGCACTGCCTGCTTTCAGGCAGAGGAGGAGGGCCGAAGCTGGCAATCGGTCATGAACGGATTGCGCAAACACGCCCGGTCTTTGTGGCGTGCGCTGCCAGCCCGTCAAAAACGCCAGTTCAACCGCCATCTTCGGGCCATCTACGACAGTCACCGAAACCGACTGCCGGAGGCCATCTATGCGCGCCTTCAGAGCGAATTGACCGGCGGCAATACGGTTCTTCGCCGTGGCATCGCGGGGCGACAAGGCTTAGGCGGTCTTTTTTTCCGACCAGCCGGCTCGCAGTCGGACGAGATCGTGCACGCCGAGCGTATCCTGGATTGCCGCTGCCGCGGGCCACAATTGACGTCACCTCTCCTTGCCAGCCTGCTCAGCGCAGGACTGGCGCTGCCGGATGAACTATCCCTCGGCCTCGCCGTCAATCAGCGCGGCCAGCCTTGCCTGGATGATGGCTCCGTGGTTGAGGGCCTGTTTGCCGTCGGCCCGCTCGGCCTTGGCAGCCTGCCTGACATCGACCTTGTTCCCGAAATCGTCAGCCAGGCTTACGCTGTGGGGGATCATATCGCCCAGCGTTTTTATCCCCGGAGCAGGGCGATCTGATCAGGCCCGACGGGCCCGCATTTCTCCGTGAACGACGACGGCAAGCAGTCCCGCAGCCATGATCGCCAGCGCGAACCAGGTAATCGCGTAAACCAGATGGTTGTTGGGGAAGGCGATCTGCGTCAGCCCGCCGACCGGAAGGCCGCCCGGATTGGGCGTCGCGTCAGCGTCGACAAAGTAGGGGGCGACATCGCCGACATGACGGCGATCGGCGATCGCGGCCACATCGCGTGAATACCAGCGATCATTGGCCGGATCGTTGGATTTCATCAGGGTGCCCTTCGGCTCCGTGATCCGCAGCAGTCCGGCGATTTTCACCGGCGTTGCAATCTGCCCTTCGCTGCGTGTCGCCGGATCGCGCCGGTCTGTCGGCACGAAACCGCGGTTGATCAGGATTGAGGTTCCATCGGCCAGCTTGAGAGGCGTGATCACCCAATAGCCGGCACCGAGCGTCGTCGACGCATAGATCAGCGTTTCCTTGTCGTTTTGCAGGATGCCTTCGGCTGTCACATGACGATACTCGTCAGCGCCGCGAGTGACCTGCCCCCATTCGGCGCGTGCCGGAGCAGGAACCGGATCGGCATGCACGCGCTGATCAACGCGGGCAATCAGATCCTCCTTCCACGACAGCCGTTCGACCTGCCAGACACCGAGCGAAACCAGGGCGGCAATCAGCACCGCCATGAGGCCGCAGAATATGGTGAGCCTGGCGGCACCGTTTTGTCTTCGCGCATTTTTGGAGGGAACGTCGGCCATTGCCAAGTACCTTGGCGGGCGGCGTGACCGCCGCCCGCTCCTGCCTTTACGGCATAGCCTTCATCATGTCCGGGCTCATCGGCATCATGTTGGTATTCAGATGATGCATGACCCAGAGGGAGCCGGCGAGCGCAATGGCGACGAGCAGTAGCGTGAAGATCAGCGCCATCATCGTCCAGCCGCCTTCCGAGCGCGGGTTCATATGAAGGAAGAAGATCATATGAACGACGATCTGCACGGCAGCGAGCCCCATGACCCAGACGGCCGTTATCGACGGATTTTCGAACACGCCGGCCATGACCAGCCAGAACGGGATCGCCGTCAGGATAACCGACAGCACGAAGCCGATCATATAACTCTTGAAGGTGCCGTGGGCCGCCTCGTGTCCGTGGCTGTGGCCGTGATGGGCTTCGTGAGCGTCTTCGGTTGCGGGTGCGTTGGAGGTCATCCGAGAACTCCCATAAGGTAGACGAAGGAGAAGACGCCGATCCACACGACGTCGAGGAAGTGCCAGAACATCGACAGGCACATCAGGCGGCGGCGATTTTCCGGGATCAGACCGCGCAGCTGTACCTGCACCATCAAGGTTATCAGCCAGACAATGCCGAAGGTGACATGCAGACCGTGCGTGCCGACCAACGTGAAGAAGCCGGACAGGAAGGCGCTGCGGGTCGGACCCGCGCCCTCGTGGACCATGTGCCCGAACTCATAGAGTTCAATCCCAAGGAAGGCCAGACCGAAGAGGCCGGTAATGGCAAGCCAGAAGAGCGTCGCACTCTTCTCCTTCCGCTCCATCTGCAGCATCGCAAAGCCGTAGGTGATGGACGACAGAAGCAGCATCGACGTGTTAATCGCCACCAGCGGCAGATCGAAGAGATCGGCCGGCGAGGGACCAGCCGCGTAGTTGCGGCCGAGAACGGCGTAGGTGGCAAAGAGCACTGCGAAGATGAGGCAGTCGCTCATCAGGTAGAGCCAGAAGCCCAGCATCGTGCTGCCTTCCGGATGGTGCTCCTCGGTCAGGTAGAATTCAGGCTTATTGGCCTTGTCGATCATAGTATCGCTCATGGTCTTACACCTGCTCGGCAAGCAGCGCCGTGCGCTTGCCTTCGGTTTCCGTGACTTGCTCGGCTGGGATGTAGAAGTCGCGTTTGTAGTTGAAGGTATGGCCGATCGCGACCGCAATCATGGCGAAGAACGACAGGAAGGCGAGCCACCACATGTACCAGATGAGCCCGAAAGCCAGCCCGATGCTGAGTGCGCCGAGGATCACACCGGTCCCGGTGTTCTTCGGCATGTGGATCGGCTTGAAGCCTTCCAGCGGGCGAGCATAGCCGCGCGCTTTCATGTCGTACCAGGAATCATGGTCGTGGACGACGGGCGTGAAGGCGAAGTTGTAGTCCGGCGGCGGCGAGGAAGTCGACCATTCCAGCGTACGCCCATCCCACGGATCGCCAGTCGTGTCGCGCAGCTCTTCGCGCTTGAAGTAGCTGACGACCAGCTGGATGATGAAGGAGGCAATGCCGATCGCGATCAGGACAGCGCCAAAGGCGGCGATGATGAACCAGATCTGCAAGGACGGATCCTCGAACTGCGACACACGGCGGGTCACGCCCATCAGGCCGAGCACGTAGAGCGGCATGAAGGCGAAGTAGAAGCCAATCAACCAGAACCAGAAGGACATCTTGCCCCAGAAAGGATCGAGCTTGTAGCCGAATGCCTTCGGAAACCAGTAGGTGACTCCAGCCATCAGGCCGAACACGACGCCGCCGATGATGACGTTGTGGAAGTGGGCGATCAGGAAGAGCGAGTTATGCAGCACGAAGTCTGCGGGCGGAACAGCCAGCAGGACGCCGGTCATGCCACCAATCACGAATGTCACCATGAAGCCGATCGTCCACAGCATCGGTACTTCGTAGCGGATGCGTCCCCGGTACATCGTAAACAGCCAGTTGAACATCTTTGCTCCCGTTGGGATCGAGATGATCATCGTGGTGATGCCAAAGAAGGAGTTGACGCTGGCGCCCGAACCCATCGTGAAGAAGTGGTGCAGCCAGACGAGGTAGGACAGGATCATGATTACACAGGTGGCGTAGACCATCGAGGCGTAACCGAAGAGGCGCTTGCCGCAGAAGGTGGCAACGACCTCCGAGAAGATGCCAAACGCCGGCAGCACAAGGATGTAGACCTCCGGGTGGCCCCAGATCCAGATGAGGTTGACATACATCATCGGATTGCCGCCGAGGTCGTTGGTGAAGAAGTTCGTTCCCGCATAGCGGTCGAGCGACAGCAGCGCCAGGGTCGCAGTCAGAATCGGGAAGGTCGCAACGATCAGGATATTGGTGCAGAGCGCCGTCCAGGTGAAGACCGGCATCTTCATGAAGCTCATGCCGGGTGCACGCATCTTCACGATGGTCGCAATCAGATTGATCCCTGACAGGGTCGTGCCGACACCGGCGACCTGCAAGCCCCAGATGTAGTAGTCGACGCCGACGCCCGGACTATAGTCGGATCCCGACAGCGGCGGATAGGCAAGCCAGCCGGTTTGGGCGAATTCGCCGACAAAAAGCGAGATCATGACGATGATCGCACCTGCGGTCGTCATCCAGAACGAGAAGTTGTTCAGGAACGGGAAGGAAACGTCGCGTGCGCCGATCTGTAGCGGCACCACAAGATTCATCAGGCCGGTAACAAACGGCATCGCCATGAAGAAGATCATGATGACGCCATGGGCGGTGAAGACCTGGTCGTAGTGATGCGGCGGCAGGTAACCGGCCGATCCATTGAAGGCAAGCGCCTGCTGCAAGCGCATCATGATGGCATCTGAGAAGCCGCGCAGCAGCATGATCAGCGCCAGGATGACGTACATGATGCCGATCTTCTTGTGATCGACGCTCGTCAGCCATTCACGCCAGAGATAGCCCCAGAGCTTGAAGTAGGTAACAACACCCAGAAGCGCGATGCCGCCAAGGGCTACGACGGCGAAGGTCACGACCAGGATCGGCTCGTGATAGGGGATCGATTCTAGGGTCAACCGACCGAAGATGAACTTCAGGAGGTCAGGATTGGAAAACATGGATTAACCCGTTCATTGATGTCGTATCGACGCAAAGCGCCAGGTCTTAGTTGCTGTTGGATTGCGCAGGCGTCGTCTCGCCGCCGCTTTTGCTGTCCATGCCAGGCATCGCGTGACCGTCATGTTGCATTCCCGGCATGTCTTGCATGTCGTTGGTATTCTCAGTGCCGCTCGTGGCGTCTGACGGCTTGACTTCGTTGGCATCATGGCTTTCGCCTGAAACAGCCCCATGTTCGCCACTGGTTTGATCGGCATGACGGTCGTCATAGCGCAGCTTCTCGCGATTTTCGGCGCTTTCCTTGCCGCCGCCGCCCATCTTGTCGATGTGCATCATCTCGTTCATGCACATCTTGCCGGGCGCCGCGCACATGTTGAGGATTGCATTGAAGAGATCCTTGTCGACCGACGAGAAGTAACGCACCGGCTCCCTCTCACTCGGACGCTCTAGCTTCAGATAGGTGTCCCGGTTCAAGGCGGTGCCCTTTTCCCTTACCTGCGCCACCCACTGATCGAAGCCCTTTTGGTCTACGCCATGGAACTTGAAGCGCATGTGCGAGAAGCCCGCACCGCTGTAGTTGGCCGAAAAGCCGTCGAAGACGCCTTCCTCGTTGATGACGGCATGCAGCCTGGTCTCCATGCCGGGCATTGCATAGATCTGGCCGGCGAGCGCGGGAATATAGAACGAGTTCATTACCGACGAGGAGGTAATCCTGAAACTGATCGGAATGTCGACCGGCGCCGCCATTTCATTGACGGTCGCAATGCCGAGTTCGGGATAGAAGAACAGCCATTTCCAGTCGAGTGCGACGACTTCGACAGTCAGCGATTTGGTATCGGCCGGAATGGCACGCTCAGCGTCAATCCGATCGAGAGGACGAAAGGGGTCGAGCTTGTGCGTGCTGATCCAGGTGATCGCCCCGAGCGCGATGATGATCGCCAGCGGCGCTGACCAGATGACCACCTCGAGACGTGTTGAATGATGCCATTCCGGATCATAGGTGGCGGCCGTGTTGGAACGGCGATAACGCCAGGCAAACAGCAGTGTCAGAAAGATCACCGGTACGATGATCAGCAGCATCAAAACCGTCGACACGATAATCAGGTCGCGTTGCTGCATGGCGATATCGCCCGAAGGCGACATGACCACCAAATTGCATCCTGCCAGCGCCAAAAGCAGTGGCAGAACGAGGAGATGGCGGGAAAACTTTGGCAGTTTTTGCACGTCTCTATGCTCTTCTTGTTTCGTCCAAACCGCGACTAAAGCACTGTACCGGATAGCAACATGAGGTGTTTGGTCGCAGCGCAGCAGAAATGCCGCACTGCGGGATAAGGCACATGGCGCAGGATGTCAAAATCCTGAAAGCAATTCGAAGGATTTTCGCGCGCCACCCTTTTTGAGGGGCTAATATATCCGCGAAGGCCGATGATGCCAGCCTTTTGCGGCCCGATTTCGCGGCGTGAACTCCGATTTTTCGTCCACATCCAATTTTCGTGGCGGAGGATGAACTATTTACGTCGATCGGACTTGATAAGCTCAGTGGTTTGATCAAGATCGCTGGTGAGGCGCTTTGCCACAGAGTGCCTCAACGAGGGAGGCATTTGAATGGCGACTACTACACACTACGGACCATCGTCGACATCGATGGAACAGGATGCAAGGCGGATTCATGCCGACAAGCCGGTGTCACCTGGCAGCATCGCGATCGGCGTCGTTATCGGGCGCATGTCCGAATTCTTCGATTTCTTCGTCTACGGCCTGGCATCCGTGCTGGTTTTCCCTCAGCTTGTCTTTCCGTTCGCGCCCGACCGCCTGACGGCAACGCTCTATTCCTTTGCGATCTTTTCGCTCGCATTTCTGGCGCGCCCGGTCGGATCTGTCGTGTTCATGACCATCGACCGCATCTACGGCCGCGGCGCCAAGCTGACGATCGCACTGTTCCTGCTCGGCGGCTCCACGGCGTCAATCGCGTTCCTGCCCGGCTATGACGAGATCGGCGCCTGGTCGATCGCGTTGCTGGCCCTGTTCCGGCTCGGCCAGGGCTTTGCGCTCGGTGGCGCATGGGATGGCCTGGCCTCGCTGCTTGCACTCAACACGCCGCCAAACCACCGCGGCTGGTACGCGATGATCCCGCAGATCGGCGCCCCCATCGGCTTTGCGCTGGCAAGCGTGCTGTTTGGATATTTCATCGCCAACCTGTCGAATGAGGATTTCCTGAGCTGGGGCTGGCGTTATCCGTTCTTTGTCGCCTTTGCGATCAACGTTGTTGCGCTTTTTGCCCGCTTGCGTCTCGTCATGACACCGGAATTCGGCTCAGCACTGGAACAACATGAGCTGGAGGCAGCACCGATCCGCAGCGTATTGCGCGTTCATGGACGTGATATCCTGCTTGGCGCGTTCGTGCCGCTCGCAACCTTTGCCATGTTCCACCTGGTGACCATCTTCCCGCTTGGCTGGATGTACCTCTACGGAACCCAGCCTGTCGGCGCCTTCATGGTGGTGCAGATCATTGGCGCCATGGTCGGTCTGGTCGCCGTCGTCGTCTCCGGAGTGATCGCAGATCGCATCGGCCGGCGTGCCCACCTTGCCATCTGCGCGGTCCTCATCGCGATCTTCAGCTTCATTGGTCCGATCCTGATGGGCTCGGGCTCTGACGGGCAGGATGCCTTTGTCATCATCGGCTTCGGCGTACTTGGCCTGTCGTTCGGCCAGGCGACCGGCTCGATTTCGTCGCGCTTCGGCAGGGGCTACCGTTACACCGGCGCGGCTTTCACGTCCGACCTTGCCTGGCTCGTCGGCGCCGGCTTTGCGCCGCTCGTCGCGCTCACTCTGTCCAGCCGTTTCGGCCTGCCGTTCGTCGGCTACTATCTGCTGTCTGGCGCGTTGTGTACCCTTGCTGCACTGGCATTCAGCAGGGCACTCGAGCAGCGAGACTGATCGTGCAAACGACAACAAGGCCCGCCTTACGATCACGAGGCGGGCCTTTTTTTGCATTTAGAGAAAGGTGGAAGGTTACATTGCCGCTACCTGCGGCTGCTTGGCCGCACGCGCTGCCGTCAGCTCAGCCGTCGTGTGGTTGAGGCGATCTGCAAGCACACGCATGATCTCAACGGCCATTTCAGGGAAATCGCTCAGCAATTTCAGGAAATGTTCCTTGCTGATGCGCAGAACTTCCAGGGGCGATGTCGCGCGAACTGTCGCGGTACGGGAGACATCGCACAGAATGGCGATCTCACCGACAATTGAGTTGGGCTCCACATCGGCCACCTTGATATCACCGGCGGAGGAGTGGACAAGAATGTCGGCGGTACCGGACAAGACGACATAGGCGGCGTCCCCTGGATCGCCCTGATGGAAGAGGTCCTGACCGATATTGTATGTCATTCGATCGGAAGTGAAGGCCAACAGCTTGAGTTTCGCAGGCGCAATCCTCGCAAAGATCGGCACGCGCCGCAGCATTTCGACTTCGTCTCTCAGTAGCATATGCGTACTACCCCCTGCCGCACTGTACGGTGCGCGGCGCTAGACCGTGGCACCTCTCAAGGGGCGCCATCTTATTGTCCCCCCATAGAGTATTACGATAACAGTTCCTTGAACATACCGTTTTGTTCGGAAAGCTCCGGAAAGTTGCCGGCTTCGGCCAAGGCGCCTCTGTCGAAGAGCAGGATTCGATCAAAGATTTCGGCCAGTTTCGCGTTCGACAACACCCAGATGATGGCCGGCCTTTCGCCCTCCTTGTGCAGTCCTTCGACGATGTTGTGGGTAATCTGATCCTGCACACGCTGGTCAAGGGCCGATAGCGGCCTGTTGAAAACGAAATAGTCCGAGCGCTTGAGAAGCGCGCGAGCAAGGTTCAGCTTCTGCCGCTGCACCATGGTCAGGCGCTTGCCGCCAGAACCGACATCGAATTCGAGGCCGATCGACAAGACGTCGTCGATGAGCTCGAGCGCTTCGAAGAGTTCCCCCATGATCGCCCGAATACGGTCTGAGGCGTCGGCCTGCTGATAGGCAATGCGCCCGAACAGGACATTGTCCATCAAGCTTGCCGAAGAAATGAAATCCTCCGGATCGTAACGCTCGATCACTGCTGCGAGATCGTCCGGTATGTTCTCATGGAACTGCTTGCGGGCGCTGACAATCTTGTCCATCAGCTCGTCAGTCAAGAGACCAAAGCGATGCCGAGGTTCGATATAGGCAAAGCTCAAGCGGATGATGGCCGAGCGCTCCTCGGGGGCTGCGTCATCGAAGCGTCGGCTCTGCAGCTTTTGCAGCAGCGCCTGATAGGTCGGAATGTCATCCGCCGTCATGAAGGTGAGCTGCTGGAAGAACGGATGGTCTGGCGGCAGATCGTGGAAGAGTTCGACCGCGTTTTCCGCAATCTCCAGGCCCATGGCGTAAAGATCGTTGCTGAGGCCGGTCTGCCTGAAGAGCGCCTGAAAATATGGATGCGCCGCCAGCCGACGATTGTTCATCATCGGCCGCCTCATCGAACCGAAGAGCAGGTTTTCACCAACTGTGGCCTGCGGATTGTAGGCGTCGAAATCGAACGGAACGACGATGTTGCCAAGCTCGGACTCCTGCATGCGCTGGCGCAGCGCCGCGCGCAGATCGACGATGTGGTCGGCGAGCGCGACATGCACGCTGGTGTTGACCGTCGATCGCAATGCCAGATCGAGAATATCCTGCGAAATGAGGACCGCATCGAGAACCGGACGGATCGCCGTCAGGATATCCTCGGGGCCAGTTGCGCCGGCGGCCTGGTAATCCACCCAGTCGCTGTTGATATCCATCGTCGGATTGCCGGCCTTGAGTGCCTCCTCGGCGTGCCACTTGGCCTCTTGAGCCTCCTTGCCGTCATATAACGGCTCCCGCAGGGGAGCGTGTTTCAAGCCGTAAAGCAGATTGTCCTGCAACGTTCCGTGGAAGAAATAGGCGTCGGCAGACGCGTAGGAAATGCGCCGGCCGGTAATGGATTCAGGCAGATCAAGAAGGTCCTTGCCATCGATGGTGACACGGCCGGAATCGGGCCATACCAGCCGCCCGAGCGCTTCTGCGAAGGCTTCGGCGCCACTGGAATTCGGGCCTACCACGGCGACCGTTTCGTTCGGCTTGATCTCGACCGAGACGTGATCGACGAGCCGCGCACCGCTATCGTCGCTCACCGTCAGGTTGGTAACCACCAGCGGAGCTGTCAGAGCACCGATCGCCTCTGGAGACAGGTTCTGGATCTTGCCGTCGATCAACGGCTCGACATTGAACTGCTCGTAAACCTGCTGGTATTTGACCTGCACGTCCTGGCGCATCTGGTCCCAGTCGATCAGTTCCTTGAGCGGACCTGGCAGATCCTTGTAGGCGCTGATGACGGCGACGAGCTGGCCGATATCCAGTCGGCCCTGAAGTGCGAGATAGCCGCCGATCGCGTAGAAGAGGAAAGGTGTGACCTGCGCAAGGAAATTGTTGAGGAACTTGACCAGGAACTTCCACTGATAGAGATCATAACGGATCGAGAAAATCAGCCCGAGCCGGGTTGCAATGTCGGCGCGCTCGAAATTCGATGTGTCGTTGCCGTGGATCGTGCCGATGCCATCGACGATTTCACCGACGCGACCGGACAGCTCGCGAGCTGTCAGCTGTCGTTGGCGGCCAAGCTCGAGCAGGCGCTTTCTCATGCGCGGGATCACCACCGCCTGTACGCCGACAATGGCCGCGGCAATCATTCCAAGCCAGAAATTTTGAATGATGATGAAGGCAAGTGCCGTCAGCGCCTGACCGCCGAGCAGGGCAGGCGAAACGAAGGCATCGCCGGTAAAGCCGCCCATCGGTTCGACTTCATCCTTGATCATCGTCGCGATTTCAGCCGACTTGACGCGCTTGAAATGCGCTGGCGGGAACCGCAGGACCCGGTCGATCAACTCGAAGCGGATGCGCCGCAGCATCCGCTCGCCAAGCCGTCCCTTGTAGGTGTTGATGTAAAATTTGAAGAGGCCGTTGAGAACGACCAGCGCAAGGAAGACGAGGCTCAGCCCCATCAGCATCTGCAGCCGGTCGAGCTGAAGCCCCTTGAAGAACTCGACCTCGCCAATAACGGGGAACGTATAGGCGAGGCGCATGAAGGTCTGCGTTGCGCCTTCGCCCTCGAAACCCGAGCCCTGAATCGGTCCGTTGACGATCCGCTTTGGCAAGTCGAAGGACAGAAAGTAGGGGATCATCGAGACTGCAACGACTGTTAGGATCCAGAGCTGCTGCAGCCGCGTGTTCGACCAGATGTAACGCGCGAGGCTTTTTTCCATTGCTAACCGTCAGTTGCCAGGGAAATCTGGGAGCAGGGTACCTGCGGCAAGACAAAGAGGAATGCCGAAAACAGGACCATGCAACCGGACCGCCGGATCTCATAATGAAAACAAGGCGAATCGGCCTGCCGTCGTCATGCCGATTCTCGCCGGGACGTTGTTTATATCACATGACTTTCGCAAAGTGCGAGGGTTTCAGCCAGTCATCGAACGAATGATTGCCGCTGTCTTTTGCGCACCGGCGAGATCCAGCGACACCGGGGCTTCGCGCGGCCTCGCAAGTGCGGTGCGCACGGCGTCGGCAACAATTTCCGGCGTCAGGCCGGCTTCTGGCAGAATGTCTGCAAGCCCGAGGGCCTTCAGCCGCTCCGCACGAACCGTCTGCTCCGTCTCCCCGCCGGCAACAAACGGAATGAGGATCGCCCTGCAGTCAGTCTGCAACAGGTCGCCAACGGTATTGTAACCGGCCTGCGAAATCGAAGCGCGGGCGCCGCGCAGCAGCGAGGGGAAGTCTTTCCGGAAGCGGGCGAGCGTGACATTTCCGGGCCTTGTGTTCGCCAGGCCGATGAAATCAGCCTCCGGAAGGTTCGGTCCACTGATAAGCAGCCACCGCAGCTTCGCCGGCAGCATGGCAGCGGCTGCATTGGCGGCCCTAAGCAGGTCGAGGCCGACGGCGCCGCCGCCTGCAGAGGCTATGATGTCGAAGGTCTCCTCGGGCTGAGCCGCGCGCGCTGCTGCCACCATTCCGGTATAGCGAATTTTGGATGCGATATCTGATGTCAGGGGAAACGTATCTTCCAAGCGAACGAAGTTCGGATCCCCGTGGACGAGAACGCCATCGAAATGCTTTCGAACCAGTGCGACCGTCTCTTCGTCGCGTCCGGGCTTGCGGTTTTGCTGCAGGATATCGCGCACGGAGCTGAAAAGTTTCGGCCTTGGATAAGCTTTCCCGACCGCCTCGAGAAGCGGAAGCAGCTCGAATCGCATCTGCCGGCGGCCAAAGGGAAAGGCTTCAATGACGACGACATCGGGCGCACAATCGCGAAAGGCCGAAAGCAAGAGATCGCGCCGCCGGCTCAAGAACGCCTCGTCCACGGCAACGCCATTGCTGTCGGCAAGTCCCAAGAAACCTGCATTGCTGGCGACGACCGGCGGCAGCGCCACGGTCTTGATGCCGTCTGCGGGAAAGCCCGGCACCGGTAGACCGCCGGTCACAACGGTGACGTCGAACCCGTCGCGGACGAGCGCGCCAGCGATGCGGCTTGCCCGGGCGATATGCCCGATGCCAAGCAAATGCTGAACGTAGAAGAAAACGCGCGGCATTCTCATGAGGCTTTCTGCCATTCCTGTTCAAACAGCCGACCGAGCTGATCGATACTTGCCTGGTGATCGAAATGCTCGCGCACGCGCCGTTCTGCCGCGTCGCCGAGCCGCAACCGCAAGCCGGGATCCCGGATCATTTTCTCAAGTGCCCCCGCGAACGCGACGGGATCTTGCGGTGGCACCACCATCCCGTTCTCACCGTCGACAAGGAGTTCAGGTACGCCCGATACCGAGGTCGAGACGCAAGGCAGGCGCTGACTGGACGCCTCGACCAGGACGTTCGGCAGGCCATCGCGATCGCCGTTGGACGCAATCCGACACGCAAGCGCGAAAACATCGGCGCGACGATAGTGGTCGAGCACGTCTTCCTGAGCAAGAGGGCCCTTCCAGCTGATGCGATCCGTCAGCGCGAGATCTGCGGCAAGGGCCTCCAGCTTCGGTAGTTTGTCGCCGCCGCCGATGTGTTCAAACCGCCAGTTCAGATCGCGCGGCAGGAGAGCGAGTGCCCTCAAAAGCGTTTCGTAGCCCTTCTTCTCCACTGCCCGCCCGACGCTGAGAATGAGCGCGGGGTCGGCCGGATCGCTGCCGTCACGGTGAGAACGCTCACCGCCGAAATGGGCGAAGCGCGCAAGGTCGAGGCCATGATAGCTCAGATGCACCGCTTCCTTGCGCGGTGTCAGTGCAAGCATGTGTTCATAACCGCTTCGTGTGCAGGTCACCGTCCAGCGTGCACTGCCGAGTTTTTCGTGCAGGTCCCAATCGGGCGAAGTCCAGATATCCTTGGCATGGGCAGAGCAGGTCCAGGGGACGCCCGTCAGGATGCTTGCATATTCGGTCACCGATGCAGGCGTGTGGATAAAGTGCGCGTGCAACCATTCACCCCCATCAGGCCACTCACGGCCAAGCACCAGCGCCTGACCTAAGCGTCTGAAGCGGTTACGGGAGACGTCACGCGGCAGGTCCTTCAGGAAGCGTTTCCACAGCGCCTTGATCCCCGGCTTGCGGAAGCTCGCAAGAAAGCCCTTGAGGACGCGAATCGGCTCCTCGTGCAGGTACTCCGGCAGATAGATGACACGGGCCCTGATCTCGTCATGTACCGGATGCCGTTTCTTGTCGGTCGGCCGGCGCATCGAGATCAAGGTCAGATCGAAGCCGGCCTTCTCCAGGCCAAGCAGTTCCTGAGCGATAAAGGTTTCCGAAAGGCGCGGATAGCCTTTCAGCACAACGAGAATCTTACGACGATGCAACAAGGGTCTTGGCCTTCACTCGGCTCCGACGACGGACAGATGACGGCTGCGGCCGTCCAACCAATGACCGACGGTTTGCGAGATATGATCGAGGCCCCGCAGTTGCAAGGTACAGCCACTTTGGGACGGCGGCGCACGATCGGGCAGTCGCTTCAGGGCTTCGGACATTACTGTCGGATTTGCGGACTGATCTGGCAGCAACATGTCAACGAGGCCAAGCTCGCTCGCCCGCTGGGCACGCAGCAATTGCTCTTCACGCGGCTTTACTCGCGGCACGATGAGGGCAGGTTTGTCGAACGACAGAATTTCGCAATAAGTGTTGTAACCACCCATAGCCACGACACCCGTGGCGCCCACAATCAACTCTTCCATGTGATTGTCGAACTCGATCACCTCGATGTAGGGAATGCGGGCCCCCTTGGCGACGAGCTTGGCGCGTTCGGCTGCGGGCATGTACGGGCCGAGGACCACAAGTGCCTTTTGTTGCAGCGTCGCATCATGCTCATAGGCGTTCATGACGTCGTGCACGAGATCGGAGCCATCGCCACCGCCACCGGTCGTGACCAGAATGTAGTTGTCCGATCGCGCGTTGATCGAGGTCTTGCTCGTGGAGACGCTGCGTTGCAGGAAGCCGACGAAATCCATTTTCCGGCGCACGCTTGCCGGAACATCAAGGCCGATCAGCGGATCGTAAAAATCCGGCGGGCCATAGACCCAGACAGAATCGTAGTACTGGTCGATCTTCTGCATGACGCCGTTGCGCTTCCATTCGGCATCAAGCAGGTGGGGCGCGTCCATGATCTCGCGTAGGCCAAGCACGAGGACGGTGCCACGCGCCTTGAGATAAGCCAGCGTGTCCTCGACCTCGCCCTTCAGTCCCATCGGCTCCTTGTCGACGATGAAGATGTCGGGCTGGAAGGTTTCTGCAGTGTGGCGGATACTTGCCTCTCGCATCTTCAGCGTTTCATGCAGATCGATATGGCTCGCCATCGACGTGTATTCGCCGTTGCGAAGCTTGATCACGCTCGGAATTTTCACGAAGTCGACGCGCGCACGATAATCGAACGCGCCGGCGATCGTCGCACCGGAGATGATCAGAATGTTAAGCCCGCGATAGTCCTCGACCAAGGCATGTGCGATCGCGCGACAGCGGCGCAGATGACCGAGGCCGAACGTGTCGTGGCTGTACATGAGGATGCGGGCATCTTCCAGGCGCCGTGCCATGGGCACTCCTTCTGCGCTGTCGTTCACACTAGCACCGCCGGTTTCCGCTGGCCGTCCAGAAGACAGAGCAAAGCTCCGCCGGGGCTGGCCGCTATTTGTAGGGATCTGCCGCATCGCGCAAGCCGTCTCCCAGAAAGTTGAACGCCAAAATTACCAGAACGACAGGTATAATCGGAAAAAGCAACCATGGATAGAACGCGATGACGCTTACGCTCTTGGCCTCCGTCAGCAAAATGCCCCAACTGGTGATCGGCGGACGCAGACCCAGGCCGAGAAAGCTGAGTGCCGTTTCGCCGAGAATCATGCCGGGGATCGAGATTGTGGCCGAAGCGATCAGGTGGGACATGAAGCCGGGCACAAGATGCCGGCCGATAATGCGCGGCGTGCTGGCACCCATTAGCTGGGCGGCCTGGACATAATCCTCCTCGCGCAACGCCAAGAGTTTCGAGCGCACGGCTCGCGCAAGACCTGTCCAATCGATGATCCCGAGGATCACCGTGATTCCGAAATAAATGACAATCGGACTCCACGTCACCGGCATGATCGCCGCCAGCGCCATCCAGAGCGGCAGGCTCGGCAGCGACTGCAGAACTTCGATGAGGCGCTGGACAATCAGGTCGAAGACGCCCCCCCAGTAGCCGGCGAGACCACCGATAACGATGCCGAGGCAGAAGCTGATGGTGATACCGATCAGGCCAATCGTCAGCGAAATGCGCGCGCCATAGAGAATGCGGGAAAGCACATCGCGGCCGAGGCGGTCGGTGCCAAGCAGGAACATCTGTCCGCCGACTGCTGGGCAGACGAGGTGCAGGTCGGAACTGACCAGCCCCCAGAACTTGTAGGGATCCCCGCGGCAGAAAAAGCGGATCGGCTGCACATCGTTTGGCCTGTCGGTGTAGATGCGATGCAGCGTATCGAGGTCAAGCGTCATGCTGCGTCCATAAACGAAGGGACCGATGAACTTGCCGTTGTCGAAGAAGTGGACCCGCTGTGGTGGCGAGTGGATGAAGTCGACATTCTTGGTATGCAGCCCATAGGGCGCAACGAATTCGACGATGATGATCATGAAATAAAGGGCAAGCAGGAAAACCGCGGAGACAAGCGCCAGCCGGTGCTGCTTGAACTTCCACCACATCAACTGCTTCTGCGAGGCAAGGTGGATACGCGATTGCGCAGCTGTCATCCCTTCCGTCGCCATCGGATCGAAGGGTGCGGTCGAAACGTAGTGCGCCATCGGCGCGCCGGGCGGAGGCAAGGGCGACATTTATTTGGTGCTCCTGCCTTGGAGGCGGATACGCGGGTCGAGGAAGCCCAGCGCGATATCGGAGACGAGCACCCCGATCACGTTGAGGAAGGCGAGGAACATCAGGAATGAGCCGGCGAGATACATGTCCTGGCTCTGCAGAGCCTTGATGAGCATCGGACCCGTCGTTTCGAGCGACAGCACGATCGCGACGATTTCGGCGCCCGAGATGATCGAAGGCAGGATCGAGCCGATATCGGCGACAAAAAAGTTAAGGGCCATGCGCAAGGGATATTTCACGAGCGCGCGAAGCGGGTGAAGCCCCTTGGCGCGCGCCGTCACGACATATTGCTTCTGCATCTCGTCGAGCAGATTGGCCCGCAGTCGCCGGATCATGCCAGCCGTTCCCGCCGTGCCGACGATAATGACCGGAATCCACAGATGCGAGAGAATCGACCGGGCCTTTTCCCAGCTCATCGGCTCGTTGAGGAACTTCTGGTCCATCAAATGCCCGATGGAGACGCCGAACCAGATGTTTGCAAAGTACATCAGGATCAAGGCCAGCATGAAGTTCGGGATGGCGATGCCGAGCAGCCCGAGAAAAGTCAGCCCATAATCGCCCCAGCTGTACTGGTGGGTGGCGGAATAGATGCCGATCGGAAACGCGATCAACCACGTCAGCAGGATCGTGGAAAAGGAGACGAGGATCGTCAGCCAGAGGCGATCGCCAACGACTTCCGAGACCGGCAGCTGATATTCGAACGAATAGCCGAAATCTCCATGAAGCATGCCGCCGACCCAGAAGAAGTAGCGGACGATCTCAGGCTTGTCGAAACCGTATTGCTTTCGCAACTCCTCGATTTCCTGAAGATTGGCGCTCTCGCCCTGGGCTCGCAGCTCGGCGATCTGGCTCTCGAAGAAATCGCCTGGCGGGAGCTCGATGATGGTGAAGACCAGCGCCGAGATGATGAACAGGGTCGGCACCATCGCTGCAATGCGCCAAAGGATGTATTTCAGCATCCCTCAAGCCTCCTTGAACCAGAAGGCATCCGGCATGTAGAGGCCGAGATAGGATGTTGGGTCAAAACCATAGAGAGCCTGTTCCGGCACATTCTGCAATTTGGCGGATCTGAGGATCGGCTGCAGCGTGCTGTTGATGAGGCCGATCGAAAAGACCTGTTGCGTGTAGAGCCCAAGCATCTGATGCCAGATGACCTCGCGCTCCTCGAATCTCGTGGTATCGCCCCACTGCTCGAGAAGATCGACCAGCTGCTGCACTTCCTTGAGGTCGGGCGCGCTGCCTTCCTGCCCGGCCGACAGGTGGTACATCCCCCAAAGCGGCCATTGCAGCTGATCGTCGAGGGTTGGGGCAAGCTGGCCGGGAGACATGTCGGCGGTCGCGACACCGTTCTCTATGCCGTACCAGATCGACATCATGATCGTGCCACTCATGGCGCGGCTGCGGAACACGTCACGCTGCGAGGTGCGGGTGTAGAGCGCAAGACCGACTTCAAGCCAATGATCCCGCACCAGTTCCAAAACGTCGGTGTCGAGGTTGCTCTCGCCGGCGGTTTCCACTGTGATTTCGGCACGCCGACCGTCCGGCAACAGACGAATGCCGTCGGCGCCCCGGCCCGTCAAACCGAGCTCGTCGAGGAGCTTGTTTGCCTGATTTGGATCATGGGCAGTGAAGGCCTCCGCATATTCGGGCCTGAAGAGGGGACTATCGGGTAAAACGGTATCAGCGCTTGCCTTGCCAAGGCCATAGAAGGCCACCATGTTGATTTCGTGCCGATCGATCGCCATCGACAACGCGCGACGGAACCGGACCTCGCGAAAGAGGTTGCGCCAGACCTCATCGGCGCAATTGAGGTTTGGCAGCAGCGCAACACGCGATCCGCGTACCTGCTTCCACAGGTTGACCTTCACCGGAAACCGCTTTTCTGCGTCCTTCAGGAACGTGTAGTCGCTAAAGTCAACGCCAGTTGCCTGCAGATCGCTTTCACCCGCACCCGCCTTGGCGGCAATGATCGAGGACGAGCTGACGTTGAGGATGAACTGGTCGATATAGGGGAGCTGCACCCCGTTCTCGTCGACGCGATGGAAAAACGGGTTGCGGACGAATACGAATTGTTCGGCCGGCAGCGGCGTGGTGTTGCGCCACGGATCGAGCGTCGGCAGATCCGGGTTTTCGGGGCGCGAGGCGCGCGACATCTTGATGTGCAAGTCCGCCCACTTCTTGACGCGGTTTTCCTTCATCAGCGCCGAAAGACGGAAATCGTCCTGGTATTTCTTGTGGAACTGCTTGAGGTAGTGTCCTGGTCCGAAGATCACAAGCGGTAGCGGACCGGCGAGCGCCGGCATGAACATCGGATTGGGCCGCTCCCAGGTATAGCGAACCGTCAAAGCGTCGACGACTTCGAATTTCGGCAGACTGCCATGCGGTCTGAGCTCGAGCGCCCCGCCACCTGGCGTCAGTTCCTTGTTGAGGATCACATCTTCCCACCAGTAACGGAAGTCGTCGACCGTGAAGGGCGCGCCGTCGGACCAGCGGTGTCCCTCGCGCAGTTGGAAGGTGAAGACCGTGTCGTCCTTGGATTCGAAACCAAGCAGAATATCCGGTTGGAACATCAGGTGCTTGTCATAACCGACCAGGCGCGAATAGCCATAGACGGTCATGTAGCGAATGTCCTTCTGGCTGCCGATGATCGTGCGCACCGTGCCGCCATAGACGCCGGGCTGCCGCCCCGCCTCCTTCATGTTGACGATCCGTGGATGGGTCGGCAGGCGATCCACCATGGCGGGAATACGCCCCGCGCGTAGCCAATCCCTGAGGAATTCGGGCTCGATGTCGCGATCCGCCGCCTTGGCGAGAGCAGGCAGCACCGCCGAGCCAACAAGACCACCGAGAAACGTGCGTCGCGTTACCATGAGCGAAGCTCCTTTGCGTCCGCACCCTTGCGGGCCCGCACGAAGTGGCCGTTGCCGAGATCTGCATAGGCCAGTTCGGAAGCGTCATCATGCTCCGCCGTAAAGGTGATACCCCAATTCTGCTTGTCTGCGGCGCCATTCCTTCTCAGCGCCTCGAAATCGAGGGGCCGGTTAAGGTCGGGGAAGGGGACCGCCGCCAACAGCGATTTCGTGTAGGGATGCACGGGATCACGTAGAATGATCTCGCGTGGCGCGATCTCGACGATGCGCCCCTTGCACATGACGGCGATGCGGTCGGCCATGTAGTCGACGACCGCCAGATTGTGCGAAATGAAAAGATAGGTGAGCCCTAGATCCTTCTGCAGGTCCTTGAGCAGGTTGAGAATCTGAGCCTGAACGGAAACGTCGAGCGCCGACACCGGCTCGTCGAGAATGATGAGCTTCGGCCCAAGTGCCAAAGCCCGCGCGATGCCGATGCGCTGACGTTGGCCACCCGAAAAACTGTGCGGATAACGGTTCAGATAGCGTCGGTCGAGACCAATGGCGCCCATCAGCGCCTCCACGCGCTGTTTACGCTCCGCGCCGTCCCCGCGGTCGTGAATCTCCAGAGGCTCGCTGAGGATGTTGCGCACCGTCATGCGCGGTGACAGCGAGGAAACCGGATCCTGGAAGACCATTTGTATCTTGGTGCGCAATTCCTGCAGATCGTCACCCGAAACGCACAAGACGTCGATGACATCCTTGCCGTCGTTGAAGATCACAGAGCCGCCGTCCGGGGTTACGGCACGCATCAATATCTTGCTGACGGTCGTCTTGCCACATCCGGATTCACCGACAAGCCCAAGACACTCGCCGCGCCGGATATCGAAACTGACATCATCGACGGCGTGAACCAGCGCGGCCTCGCGGGTTCCAAACAGTCCGCGGTTGCGGGTCTTGAACGTCTTCGACAGGTTGTTGACGGAAAGCAGGATCTCCGGCCCCTCCGCCTTCACCTTCTTCTTACCAATCAGGGATTCCAGGTTGACAGGCACGTCGCGCAGCGCCTTGAGGCGCTCGCCAGGCTTCATGTCGAAGTGCGGGACTGCCGCCATCAGGGCCTTGAGATATGGATGCTGAGGGTTGCGGAAGATCGACTCGACCGGCCCCGCCTCCATGATCTCGCCGTGATAAATCACCACGACCTCGTCCGCCATGTTGGCGACGACGCCGAGATCATGTGTGATCAACAGCATCGCCATTCCGAGCTTGTGCTGGAGATCGCGCAGCAGTTCGAGGATCTGCGCCTGGATTGTCACGTCGAGCGCAGTTGTCGGCTCGTCGGCGATCAAGAGCGCCGGATTGCAGATCAGTGCCATCGCGATCATCGCGCGCTGGCGCATGCCGCCCGACAGCTCGAACGGGTACATATCGAACGTGCGCTTCGGATTGGCAAAGCCGACGAGACCCAGCATCTCCTCGGTCTTCTCGCGCGCTTTTTTCTTGTCGGCGTCGGTGTGGATAAGGAGCGCTTCGGCGATCTGATTGCCGACCGTGTGGATCGGCGACAGCGAGGTCATCGGCTCCTGAAAAATCGTCGCCATGCGGCGGCCACGCAGGTCACGCATTTCCTCGCTGTCGCGCGAGTAATGCAGAATGTCCGTCGTCTTGCCGTCCAGGGGGTCGGTAAAAAGAATACGCCCCTTTGCCGCGGCCGGATTCGGGAGGATACCCATGATGCTCTGGCTAATCACGGATTTACCTGAGCCGGATTCTCCGACGAGCGCAGTGACCTTGCCCGGCAAAATACGGATGTTCGCGTTCTTTACGACGCGCAGGCGATCGCCGAAAACCGAGAAGGAAACGTCGAGGTTCTCGATGCGCAACAGATCCGAGGCGGACGCCATACCAATGAAATTCCCCAGTTTTTCTATGTTCCCGTTAAGGCACACTATCGTACCGCAATCGGGGTGTCCAGTTGATGACGGACACGGAAAAACCGGCGCATTTCTTGTGCAGCGCGAGGTGAATCTCGCACTGTAAGGTGGGCGCGCCGCTACTGCATGAACTTCTCGACCGAAGGTTTGCTGGCCTGCTTGCGAGCATCGCGATGAAGCAGGATGACCTGCTCCGCCTCTGAAAGGCCGGTCGGGGCGACATCGCGGAATTTCTCTTCGACATGCAGGACGGGTGTTGGCACATGTGGCTGCAGAACCGTGACCTTTTGGCGAACGCCGCGCAGCTTTTCCTCTCCCAAGGTGCGCCACTCGCCACCGCAGTAGCCGGCAAATGCCTGGCTTGCGACCACCTCGCTCGAATATTTCTTCGTCAGCGATTGCAGGCGCTGGACCTCATTGACAGCCGAGCCGAACGCCGAAAAGGTCAGCCGGTCTTTCAGACCGACATTGCCGAACATGACGTTGCCGACGTGCAGGCCGATCCCATAGGAAACCTTGCTCAATCCCGCATCGATTCGTTCCCGGTTCAATTCCGCAACACGCGCTTGCGCCTGATGGACGGCGGAAAGAGCGGCCTGACAGGCAATCTTGGATGGGTCCTTGTGTCGGCCACAGGGATAGACCGCCAGGAAGCCGTCTCCAAGGAAACTCAGGATCTCGCCACCATTTTTGTTGAACGGCGCAGCGATCGCATCGAAGAACTGGTTCAGCGTATCGATATAGGCCTGCCGGCCCTCCTTTTCGGCGTACATGGTCGACTGGCGCATGTCGCCCATGACGAGGGCGGCACGGATTGTCTCGCCATCACCACGACGGATCTGCCCGTTCAACACCCGCTTGCCGGCGTCGCCGCCCAGATAGGTGGTCAGCATGTTGTTGGCGAGCTTGCCGAGAACCGCCATCTTGGCCGCAACGGCAAGGTGGTTTTGCATGCGCAGCAGGGCATCGATCATGTCGTCGGTAAAACCGGCATGGCTATCCGTCGACCACGATCCCATCATGCCCTGCACGGAACCATCGCCAAACGGCTGAACGAAAGCCAGATAGTCGGTGATGCGCTCCTGCCGCAGATCGATGAAGACCGGGAACTCAGCCGGCCCATCGGCCGGAATCCGGCGGCGAATGTGTTGCAGATTGTTGTCCAACAGGTAGTAGTAGGGGCTCTGCAAGAAGCGGTCGGGCTTCTGTCCCGCCGCGGTATGACGAAACCCCTCGATCGTGACGCCGCTTGCCCGTCGCCATGTAAAGCTCAACGCGTCGTAAAGCGGGTGGAGCATGGAAAACGTCAGATGCACGCGCACGATCGGCAAGCCTGCTGCCGCAATGCGCTCGCAAAATCCGCGAACGATGTTCTCGAGATCATCGCCAGCCAACGAAGAATTCGTCAGCCATTCAGCGACCCGATCCAGCAAAATGGTGGAAACGGTGGATTCGATCGTGCCCATTCTCGGTAGTATCCTCATAAAGCACGTCCATTCCCGAAAAACGTCGGCACCCCTGCCTGCAGCAACGCCGTGCGCAGGGCGGGGAAGGAGGATGGACGAGCGGTAATATTGTGTCAACGATCTGCCGGGAGCCCGGCAGCGGCACCTGTCAAACCCTTATTATAGTGGGCGGAACAGGCAATCCTTTCTCGTGGTTCGTTATTCGTTGTAAATAGGCATGGGGCCGACCCCAAACAATGGCTTCTGCACATTTTCTGACGTTGCAATGCAATCTCTTGGCGCATCCGAGTCATTTTGGTCACACCCGGCGGAACGCGGGAAGATTGAGGCACATTCGATGGCGCGCGTTTTCACGATCTCGTCAGTACTGCGTAGCCTGCGCGTGGGTTTCAATTGGCTCGGTCTTCCATTAGATCAAGGTACCTTTCATGACTGAGATGAGACCTGCCTTGGCCAGTTCCTCCGCCTATGACATCCTTTCCGGCAAGATCGAAACAAGAAGCGCCCGCGCCGGCGTAATAGGGCTCGGCTATGTCGGCTTGCCCTTGGCAATCGCTATTGCCCGCAGCGGTTATGCCGTCACCGGCTTCGACATCGACCCCAAGAAAATCGTCTCCCTGGATGCGCGGCGCTCCTATATCGATGCCGTCGCAAGCGATGATCTCGCTGCCGAAATCGACAGTGGACGCTTTTCTGCCACTACGGATTTTGCGGAGCTTTCGGCTTGCGACGTCATCATCATCTGCGTTCCGACACCGCTCACCAAACATCGCGATCCCGATCTCTCCTTTGTGGAAGCAACGTCGCGATCGATCGGCGAGCATCTGCGCGCTGGCCAGCTTGTGGTTCTGGAGTCGACGACCTATCCGGGCACCACGGATGATGTCGTCAAGGTCATCTTGGAAAGAACCGGCCTCAAGTCGGGTACGGATTTCTTCGTCGGCTTTTCCCCCGAGCGAGAGGATCCAGGCAACCAGCATTACCACACGGCGACAATCCCGAAGGTTGTCGCTGGCGACGGCCCGCAGGCACTGGCGCTCATGAAGGGCTTCTACGGCGCCGCGGTCAAGACCGTGGTTCCTGTGTCGTCAAACGCGACGGCAGAGGCCGTGAAGCTGACGGAGAACATCTTCCGGTCGGTCAACATCGCGCTCGTCAACGAGTTGAAGACCGTCTATGCCGCCATGGGCGTTGATGTCTGGGAGGTGATCGAGGCGGCAAAGACCAAGCCGTTCGGCTACATGCCTTTCTATCCCGGGCCAGGACTGGGCGGCCACTGCATCCCGATCGATCCCTTCTACCTGACTTGGAAATCCCGCGAATACGAGCTGCCGACGCGCTTCATCGAGCTCGCCGGCGAGATCAACTCGGCAATGCCGCGCTACGTCGTCGGCAAACTTGCCGAAGCACTCGACATGCGCTCCGGCAAGGCCCTCAGTCGCTCACGCGTGCTGGTTCTTGGCCTGGCCTACAAGAAGAATGTCGCCGACATTCGCGAGAGCCCTTCGCTGCGTCTCATGGAGATCATCGAGGAGCGGGGCGGCAAGGCCGACTACCACGATCCCCACGTCAGCGAGATTCCGTCGACGCGCGAGTACCAGCACTTGAAAGGCCGCAAATCGGTCGACCTCACAAAGGAGGTGTTGGAAGCCTGCGACGCCGTTCTGGTGGCGACTGATCACGATCGCCTCGACTACGCGCTGATCGCAACCAGTGCACCGCTGATCGTCGACACCCGTAATGTCTTTACCCGTCTCGGACTATTCGCCGACCACATCGTCAAGGCGTGATCTCCACGTCCGACAGATGTTTTCCCGTGATCTGGCCGGCCGCGACGGCATAGCCGCCGCTGGCGCCGTCGATGAAGTGCACGTGATCGCGCGAAAGCGGCGTCGGAACGAAACAGGTCATTAGCGCTGAGGACTGCCGATGCAGGCCGTAACGGGCAATGCCCTTCGCTTTCGCCTCTTCAAGGAGCGCCTGAATGCGGCCGAGATGGTCCGCGTCGACATCGATCGTCATCTTCAGGCCATCGTCGAACTTGCGGAAATCGGAATTGCCGGAAACGTCCTGCGTGTAACGCCGGGCGTCAAAGCGGCCAAGCTTCGCGCCAAGCTTATGCAGGACGACCACAAGGACGATCTGAAGGAGGATGAACAGCTTCTGTCTCAACCGCTTTTCCGGCGCGATCGCTCGCGCTTCGCGGTCGACACCCTTCATCGAAAAAGCAAAGTCGGGGCCATCCGGGGGGATCGGGTGGCCGCCACGCCCCTGTTCGGCGGAGATTGCCACGACGTCCATCACGAGCTTGCGAAACTCGGCGGTCGGGCGGCCGCCTTCGGCGGGTACCGCGATGATGGAGACAATTTCGCCGTTGTGTGCCGCGATCGGGCTCCAGCGGCATGACAGACCGGTCAGATCCGGCCGCGTGCCCGGCGACGCCGGCTCGACACTGTAGCGTCCATTTTTCATCTGGCGCTCGGCCCAACTCGCTCCTCCCCCGGCAAACATTGCGTAGCTGACGAACGGGCTGGCAGCATGACGCGCGACGCGAACGTCGAGACCTTCCTTGCGAATATCGGCGATCGGTACGACCGCAATACGCAGCCGCAGGCCCATTTCCTCCTCAACCCAGCGCTGCGCCGCTGCCAGGGCTCCGCGCGCGGCATTTTCCAGATTCCCGGGCAGTGCGACCACGGCGCCATCGCCACCGAACACAAACGGGTAATCGCCTTTGTCAACTGCGTTCAGGATTGCTGAAATGACACTGACGCCCGCCATGTTCACGTCTTTGTAACGGCCGGCAGCGATCGCCTGTGTCGAACTGACGATGTCAGCCAGCGCCAGGAACCAGCCGTCTGGGAGCGGGTGATAGTTGCTCGTATCCGTCACCCGCTCGAAGTCGGTGAAGACAGGGACGTCAGCAAAGAATCTTTCGTTCGAAACGTCGTTCATTTGAGGAGCCTAGACACACCCATGCTGTGACTGCAACGCCATTTTGCAACTACGGCAATCGACTTCATATAGTTTCGTGTGCTAGCACCGCTGTCGAAAAACGATTGAATGGACAAGAACATAGATGAGCCGTCTGGACAGCTTCATCCGCCGTTTGGCGGCCCAGCGCGATATCCTCAATGCAATCGTCGAGCTTGTGAACGGCACCGAAGGCCCGGTGCTGGAATTTGGCCTTGGCAACGGCCGCACCTACGATCATCTGCGCGAGCTCTTTCCGCAGCGTCGCATTATTGCCTTCGACCGCGAGGTCCGCTCGTATTCGTCCTCAACGCCGCCGACGGAAAATATGGTAACAGGCGATATCCGCGAATCCGGCCAATCTTTCGTCGGTATCGGGGCAGCGCTTGCGCATGCCGATATCGGCACCGGTCATGACGAGATTGACGTCGTCACACTGACATGGCTGCCGCAACTGATGGTCGGCGTCCTTGCAAAAGACGGAATTGCGGTCAGCGGTCTGCCGCTGGATCGCCCGGAGCTTCAGCCATTGGCGCTTCCTGCAGGTGTGAAGGAAGGCCGCTACTTTCTTTATCGGCGGAAATAATCAGGGAAGAAGCAGCACGTCGTACTGTTCGATGCTGCCCGGCAGGTTGACCACCTTCATCTGCTGCTCTTGCCCCTCGAAGAAGACCAGGCAATTCTCATAGAATGAGCCAAGGGTCTTGATGAATTCACGGGTCTGTTCAGGACCGTAGAAAAGCGGCGTGAACTCCATGTAGAGAGGAACGCGGCGCGACAAAAGCGGCAGCATCGAGCGGCAGGCGACCGGCTCATAGCCTTCGATGTCCATCCAGACGAGGCCTATATCGGCAGGATCGATAGAAAGCTCATCGAGAAGCTGCGTCACCGGCTTGACCGGAACGCTCGTCTTCTCATCGCTGGCACTCTTTCGGTACGCGCTGCTTTTTCCGTGATTGTCGGCGTTCATGAAGAAATCGATCTCGCCAGCGGTTGCCCCGGCAGCGCAATTGACCAGCGTCACCACTCCATCGAGCTTGTTCTGGCGAATATTTTTCTGCAGCAGCGGGAAGTTGCGCGGATCGGGTTCGATGCTGACAATGCGGGCGTAGGCGCCGCTCAGCGCGAAGTAGACGGTCTGCGTTCCAATGTTGCCACCAATCTCCAGGAGATAGCTATGCTTGCGCATCAGGCCGCGCTCACGCAGCACCGTGATCAGCCGGTCAACCTGCTCGCGCTCGAAGTGCCCCTTTCGAAAGACCTTGCGACCGATGTAGTCGGACGGCGAAAAGGTCATCAGATGATCACCCGCATCGACCGTCATCGATACGACCCGTGGCCCGATGTTCTCGATCAAAAGCCGCCTGCCGGTGCGGGTGTTGAAGAACCTGCTTGCGACCGCATTGCGCGCCTTGCGCAGGCGTTTCTGCCAGAATTTGGCCTTGAGCCAACCGCGGCTCGTCATGCGTCTTTTCCTTCGACCAGTTCGACGGCTTTGTCACTCGGAATGACATAGACTTTCAAGGGCAAAGCACGACCGCGCACACTGATTTCACGGCTTTCCACGCCCGCCGTATCAGCGCCTGAAAGGCTCGCGACCGTTTCGGAAATGACGATGGCTGCATCGAATTCCTTGGCCGCTGTCTCCAATCGGCTTGCAACGTTGACCGTGTCGCCGATCGCGGTCACGCTGCGTACACGGCCATAGCCGAGCGTTCCCACAACCGCGGGACCTGCGTGAATGCCAATGGCGATGTGAAGCGGCATGGAGAGTTCGCCCGAAAGCTCGGCTCCAAGCTTCTCGATGTCGCGCACGATTGTCGCCGCCGCGGCAAGCGCCTGGCGACAGGCCACTTCCGGCGAGCTGCCAATGCCAAAGAGCGCCATGGCGCCGTCGCCGATGAACTTGTCTACGCGTCCGCCGGCTTTCTCGACGGCATTGCCGACCAGCGCAAAATAGCGGTTGAGCAGAAATACGATGTCGAAGGGGAGCCGCGTTTCGGTCAGTGAAGTGAAATGACGGATATCGCAAAAGAGGACCGTGATCTCGCGTTCACGTCCGGGGCTCGTCTCCTGGCTGTTGGGCGGCAATGTCGTCTCCGGGGCCGCAACGAGCAGCGGCGCGACCGTCACGTCATGCGTCGGTCGAAGCTGGCAGGCAAGGCGCACGTCGGGCGCGGCCTTGATCCTTTTGAGCGTCGATTGCTCCAGCTTGTCGGCTGGCGGCAGATCGTCATAGCGACCAAGGATCTGGACACGGCAAGTCGAACATTGCCCCTTACCGCCGCAGACGGAATAGTGCGGCAAACCGCCGAGCCTGCTTGCCTCCAGAACCGTGAAACCGCGCGGCACGCTGATCGCTTCGCCGCCTGGATACCGCACGGTGATTTGATTGACCCGCTCCCTCCACCGCCGCCAGTTCCTTGCACCGACGACAATCAGTAGCGCGGCCGAAAACGACCCGTATAGGCCGGCCCGGATCATCGCGATCTGCCGCTGCGCTTCCGGGTCCGAGTAATAGCGGATATTGAGATTTTGCTGATAGCGCTGCGTATTGACCATGCCCTCGTAAGCAGGTTCAGCAATCGTCCGACCCATTTCGATAAAGCCGAGTATGCCAAGCACCGGCAACAGGATCGCAACGGCGAGCAGCGTTGCGGCGATGCTGTCGTACCAGGGTCGGTAGCGCAGCCAGAAATGCAGGCCGATGCAGCCGTGGATCCAGACGGCAAGGAGTGCAATGACCTGACGCCATCCATTGCCCGGCGAGGTAATCCAGAGCAGGCGAACGATCGTCTCGTAGTCATCCCGATGCTGGAAGAGCGCGTGGGCAATCCGCGTGCCGACGACATGGTCGATCAACAAAAACGGAATCGCGATCCCGAGCACAATCTGGGTCATCTCTGCGGCTGGCATCACCAGGCTCCGGCGCCTGTAGACAGAACGCAAAACCAGCGTGATGTGAACAAGGACCGCCCCGTAGAACACCGCCGTTCCCGCAGGGTGGCGCCAGATCGCCAGGAAAATCCTTCGTCCATCGTCGGCTGCCGCGACCGAAATCAGGCCGAGCGCATGGTTGGAGAGATGCAGCAGAACAAACAGAAACATGACGAGGCCGGAACCAAGCCTGGCTCTTCTGATCGAGCGCTCTGAAAAAATACTGCTGGCTGCGACCGTCGCCATTCATTCCCGTTCTTGAATACCAAAAGACAAATACAATAGAGAGGACGGAATTAAGGTGGAATTGCCGCCACTGCGATTGCGATTGCCTTTCACATGTTTATCAACAGAACTTAAGAAGGCCAACGATAGCGGAATTTCTCGTGGCAAGCCCAGACATCGATTGTGAAGAGTGTGTCGGCGGAGGTGGTCTAATGCGGGTTGCGTTCTACGCGCCATTGAAATCGCCAAACCACCCCGTGCCATCGGGCGACCGGCTGATGGCACGTCTGCTCATGCGGGCTCTCGAGCTTGCCGGACATTCGGTCGACATAATATCGGAGTTTCGCAGTTTTGCGGCGACCCCAAAAGAGGCGGCCGGCCGGCGCTTTGCCGCGGAAGCAGAGCTGAAGCGCCTGCGGGACGACTGGACAAGAAAGCCGCACCCGGATCTCTGGTTCTGTTATCATCCCTACTACAAATCGCCTGACATTTTCGGGCCGGCACTTTGCCGGGAATTCGCAATCCCATACGTCACGGCCGAGGCATCCTATTCCGCCAAAAGAGATGCGACGGAATGGGGCGAGCAACAAAGACTGGTTGTCGATGGCGCCGGGGAGGCCGCCGTCAACATCGTTTTCACCGAGCGTGACCGGGCGGGGCTTGCACAAGCCCTGCCGACAGGTTCATTCGCCACCCTGAAGCCCTTCATCGACACAACAGTTTTCGAGACCCCGCCGCAGGCGAAGCCGGAACGGCTAATCACCGTCGCGATGATGCGCAACGGCGACAAGATGCAGAGCTACACGATGCTCGCGGAGGCGCTCCGGCTCATTGGCGATCGTCCCTGGACGCTCGCAATTGCCGGGGGTGGACCAATGCGGGCCGACGTGGAGCGATTGTTCAGCGCCGTTGACGCGCATCGCATCGAATGGCTCGGAGAGCTCAATGCCGGAGAAATCGCCCATGAGCTTGGCCGCTCCGGCATCTATGTGTGGCCAGGTTGCGGGGAAGCCTACGGGCTTGCCTATCTGGAGGCGCAAGCGGCGGGATTGCCGGTGGTCGCCCTGAAGACTGCGGGCGTTCCCGAGGTCGTTATCGACGGGGTGACCGGCCACCTGACACCGTCGGGCGATGTACAGGCGTTCGCAGCCGCAATCGCGGCTTTGCTAGACGATCCCGTCAGGCGCTCGACGATGGGCGCCAGCGCGCGTCATTTTGTACTGGAGGAGCGTTCGCTCAAGGTCGCAGCAAAAGCGCTCGATGCCATCCTGCATACCCATGTGAGACAAAAAGCATGACCGACGATGAAATCTGGGCACCCCTCCGGCAGGAACTGGACCGCTGGCGGTTGGCAGATCGACAGGCCCGACTTTGGTTGCGGGACGACGACGCGATCGAGCCGACTGACGCGCTCGAGAGCCTGCTCAGGATCACACGTCAGTCTTCTGTCCCGCTGACCATTGCGGTCATCCCGGCCTTAACCGGCGAGGCGTTAGCAACACGACTGTCCCGGGAAGATCACGCTCTTGTCGCCGTTCATGGCTGGTCGCACGCAAACCATGCCGGCCCGGACGAGAAGAAACAGGAGCTTGGACGCCATCGGCCGGCACAAGTCGTGCTTGCCGAGTTGCGCGATGGGCTTGTCACTCTTGAAGAGCTTTACGGCCCGACGCTTGTCCCGATCATTGTGCCGCCTTGGAACAGGATAAGCGAAGAGCTCGTCCCGCAGCTCAGCGCGCAGGGTTTCGATGTGCTGTCGGTATTCGGCAGGGCCAAGGCCGGCGGCCCCATCCGTCTGCTGAATACGCATGTCGATGTCGTCAATACCCGCCGACAACGTGGGGACCGCCCGCATGCGGATCTGGTCGCAGAATTGGTGGCGGAGCTAAAGGCACGCTTTGGTGGGGATGATGAGCCTGTCGGCATGCTGACCCACCATCTGGTGCATGGCGCATCGGAGTGGGAATTCCTCACCCGTCTTTTCGAGGAAACCTGGCATCATCCGGGCGCCGTCTGGATGTCGGCGCGCGATCTATTGCGCTAGATCTCCAGGACCTGATTGTCCCTTGCGGCAAACGCTCCTGGGAATGCCGCCTTGGCCTCCTGCTCCATCTGCTCCAGCTGTGTATCGGTTCGCGACGGCGCATGGTGGAACAAGGCGAACTGCCTGGTGCCGGCCATCTTCGCGAGTTCGACGCCATGCTGCCAGGTGGAGTGGCCGAAGCCCTTGAAACGCTGCATCTCGTCTTCGTTATAGGTGCAGTCGTAGACGGCGAGATCAACGTCCTTCATCATTTCAAGCGCAACCGGATCGTAGACGCCGGGGGTATGTTCTATGTCGTAGATCAGGGCTACCGAGCGTCCCTTCCATTCAATACGGTAGCCGATCGCGCCGCCTGGATGGTTCAGCATGAAGGTCTTGATTTTGATCCCGGGCCGCGGCTCCAGCGTCTGGCCCGCGTGAAAGTCGCGGAAACTCATCGTCGCCTGACATATGTCGGTTTTGACGGGGAACCATGGCGGGCTGATGAACTGCTCGATCATCTCGCGCGTGCTCATCTTTCCGTCGAGATGCCCGGACCAGATCGTCAGGTCGATGGTGGGATAGTAGATCGCCTTGAAGAAGGGCAGGCCGATGATGTGATCGTAGTGACAGTGGCTGAAGAACAGATCGACATCCCTGACGTCTTCGCTGAGCATGGCAAGCCCGGCTTCGCGTACGCCTGATCCGGCGTCGAAGACCATCCGGTGTTCACCGCAGCGGATTTCGATGCACGAGGTGTTGCCGCCATAGCGATCGAATTCGGGGCCCGAGACCGGGATGCTGCCGCGAACGCCCCAAAACTTTACCTGAAACAGATCTTTACTCATCGCGTCTTCAAAATGGGTCAACCCCACAACGCTATCGTAATCATATCATGATTAGCAAGCGAAGCGTGGAATTCCATGGGCAACCCCGTATCGTTGGTATCGTTTCTACCGGCTATCAGTTCAACCGGTAGATTTTCCTAAGCAATCGATTTTTGCCTCGGAAAGCAACTGCCTATGGTTTGTTTTCGGTAAACGGAGCAGAACGCTTGGGCAGGACAGTAGCGGCCTGTTCCGCATTTTCTGTCTATTAGATGGTTGCTCGGCCCTTCGAATACAATTGTCGGCTCCTTCGCCAATAGTATGAGGATGCTTGGGTTGTGCCGGCAATGCAACGATCGCATTGCCCGAGCTAGTGAAGTCCTCCGACGCCGAGCAGACGCTCTACTGCGTCGTGATCGTCTGACAACGCCTTCGGCGTACCCGCCCATGCAAGACGCCCGCGCTCGAGCACGATGACGAGGTCGGCAAAGTCCAGAGCGCTCTGAATGCGTTGCTCGACAAGAAGAATGGTCATGTCACCGGTCCTTGCAAGTTCAGCAAAGGCGGCCATCAGTTCCTCGCAGATAACAGGCGCCAATCCTTCGAGCGGTTCGTCAAGGAGAAGCACCGACGGGCGGCCAAGGATCGACCGCGCGGTCGACAGCATCTGTTGTTCGCCGCCAGAGAGCTGGTTGCCGAGATTGCGGCGTCGCTCCTTCAGCCGCGGAAACATCCCGTAGGCTTCCTCAAGCGCGCTCCTTGGCCGATCCTTCAGTCCGACGAAAAGGTTCTCCTCCACGGTCAATGTCGGAAAGACGCATCGCGCCTGCGGCACATAACCCAATCCCTTGCGCGCGCGCGCTGCACTCGGCATTGCCGTTACATCGGCGCCACCCATGCGTATCGCGCCACCATAGCGTTTGGTCTGCCCGGCGAGCGTCGCAAGCAGCGTAGTCTTGCCCATGCCGTTGCGACCGAGAACGGCGAGGCGCGCGCCGGCTGGAACGGAGAACGAAATGCCTTCGAGAACGCGTGTCGGCCCGTAGCCGGCGGACAGGTTTTCGACCTCAAGCGGCGTGGCTGGCATTGACATAGCTCCCGAGATAGGCCTCGCGAACGCGGGCATCCTTGGTGACGTCGGCGGGCGATCCATCGAAGATGATCGCGCCCGCAGCGAGAACGACGACGCGCTTGGCGAAACGGAACACAAGATCCATATCGTGCTCGATCATCAGGACAGCAAGATCGGCGGGCAGGTCGGCAAGCGCCTGCTCGATGCGGCCGGTATCGCTCTGTGGAACACCGGCGGCTGGCTCATCAAGCAGGAGCACCTTCGGCCGCAGCGCCATGGCAACGGCGATCTCCAGGAGGCGCTGCTGGCCGTAGGCGATCTCGTTCACCCTGCGATGCATGAGGTGGGCTATCCCCAGCGTAGCCAGCAGATCGCTGACCTCATCCATGAGGGGGGGCATGGCAAGAAAATTTCCGAACATGCGACCCGTGCGTCCCTGACGCTGGAGGATGGCAAGGGCCACATGCTCGGCCGGCGTCATCTCGAGGAAGAGCCGGGTAACCTGGAAAGACCGAACCAGGCCGCGCTTGACGCGGCCGTTGGCCCCAACCCTTGTGACAGTCTCGCCCGCAAGCCGGACTTCGCCAAAATCGGGCTGCAAGTTGCCGGTCACCAGATTGACGAATGTCGTCTTGCCCGCACCGTTCGGCCCGATCAGCGCCACGCGGTCGCCTGGCGCCATCGACAGTGAGACGTCATTTGTAACGGCAAGGCCGCCGAAGGATTTCCTCAGGCTGATGACTTCGAAGACGGCGCTCATTGTCCCGCCTCCTTCTTGCGGTTCAGGAAGGCGGCAGCGGAGCCATAGAGCCCCTTCGGCGCAAACAGGACGACAGCGATCAGCAGCGCGCCGACCATGGTCAGCCAGTGGAACGGGTTTGCCGCCGAGACATAATCCTCAAACAGCATGAAGATGACGGTGCCCGAGAGCGCGCCAAATAGAGAGCCTGTACCCCCAAGGACGAGCATGACCAGCGATTCGGCCGACAGCGTGAACGACAGACTGTCGAGGCCAACGACCTGTGTGGTGATGGCGTTAAGCGCTCCACCGACGCCGGCAACAGCGCCCGAGATCACGTACATCTTGATCAGCGCAGCCTTTGGCGAGGCACCCATCGCGCGGATACGCACCGGATCCTCCTTGATGCCGCGACACAGCATGCCGAAGGGCGAGCGAACCAGCAGGCGCAGGATGACGAAGACGATCAGCAACAGGATAATCGCGAAGACATAGGCGGTATGGCCATAGAGATCGAATTCGAAGTAGCCGAAGATCGGATCGGCCGAGATGCCCGAGAGGCCATCGCTGCCGCCGGTCCAGCTGGACGCCTTGTTGGCGAATTCGTGGAAGAGATTGATGAGCGCGATCGACAGGACGAGCTGCGGCAGCCCATGGCCACGCAGGATAACGGCACCACTGACCAATCCAGCTGCTGCCCCGCCGACGATGCCTGCAAGTGTCATCAGCAGCGGATCGTTGATGCCGTAATGGGCCGAGATGATGCCTGCCGCATAGGCACCCGATCCGAACAGGGCCGCATGGCCGAGTGTTGCAACGCCGCAATAGCCGGTGACGAGATCGAGCGACAGGACAAGCAAGGCGACCGCAACGATGCGCGTGAGCAGCGCAAGGTTGTCCGGAAACAACAGGTAACCGATTGTGGCAATGCCTAATATGGCTGCGACGCCTGCCACATCGCGCCCCATTGAGCGGCGCGGGCGGGCTGAGGTGGACACTGCTGCTTCGGTATTCATAACGACAGCCATTCTATTTCGTCCTTCCCGCAAGGCCACGCGGAAAGATGCAAATGATGGCAATGACCGCGAGGTAGAAGAAGAATTCGCCGAACTCCGGCATCAGGTAGCGTCCGGTCGTGTCAATGCCACCAAGCAGGAGACAGGCCACCAGGGCTCCCGGGATGGACCCTGCGCCGCCCACCGAAACAACGACGAGGAAGGTCACCATATATCGAAGCGCATAGTAGGGTTCGACGGGCAACATCTCCGCGCCGACAACGCCGCCAAAGGCAGCAAGCCCGACAGCTACGGCAAAGCTCAGCGCATAGATGACTTCGGTGCGTACGCCGAGCGCTGCCGCCATGGCGGCATTGTCGACTGAGGCGCGCAGCTTGACCCCGAAGCTCGTCCTTTCGATCGCGTACCAAAGGCCGCCGGCAACGGCAAGACCACACAGGATGGCAAAGAGGCGATGGACGGGGATCGTGCGGAAACCGAGATCAGCGGAACCCTGAAGGCCTTGCGGCAGGGGGATTGTCTTCAGCGTCGGACCAAAAACGTAATTGGCAATGCCGATAATGCAGAAGGTGATGCCAATCGTCATCAGCACCTGCGTCAGCTCCGGCGCTCCGTAGATGCGTCTGTAGAGAAAACGTTCGAGCGGAATCGCGATGATGACCGTTCCAATGACCGCGGCGATCACTGCAACGCCGTAGCCGAGCCCGAGATCGCGTGCCGCATAGGACGCAATGTAGCCGCCGATCATGGCAAAAGCGCCGTGCGCGAGATTGACGACGCGCATCAATCCCATCGTCACCGACAGCCCGATCGAGATGACGAACAGCACCATGCCATAGGCAAGCGCATCGACGGCTATGCTGAAGACTGTTTGCATGAGGCTATCCCGATGCTGTTGGAGCGGCCGGCATTGCGGTGCTTGCAGCGCGCTCGGCGCTACAAGCATTTTCTGGTCCGCTGCAGATATCAGAGGCCGTTACTTCGCAGCCGCAAGGCCAGGGTCGCCCTGCTTCTCGAATGTCTGGACCTCCTTGTTGTAATAAGTGCCATCATCGGCCTTTGTCACTTCACGCAGATAGATGTTCTGCGTGATGTGGCGGCTTTCCGGATCGATCGAAACCGGACCGCGCGGGCTGATCCACGTCAAACCCTTGACGGCGTCGACGGCCTTTGCCGCGTCCTGCTTGCCGCCGGTTGCTTCGATCATCTTGTAGATAACATGCATGCCGTCATAGGCGCCGACGGCCGGGAAAGACAGCTCCGCCTTGTTGCCGATTGCCTTGGCTGCAGCTTCGACGAACGCCTTGTTTTCAGGAGAGTCATGCGAGACCGCGTAATGGAAGCTCGTCTTTATGCCGAGCGCTGCATCGCCAAGTGCGGGAAGGTCGGATTCCTGCGTCAGGTCGCCCGGCGCGAAGAACTTGATGCCGGCAGCCTTGAGGCCGTTTTCGTTGTAGGCCTTGACGAAGCCGAGCGTGGTCGGACCGGACGGCAGGAAAGCAAAAACGCCCTGCGCCCCGGAATCCTTGATGCGCTGCATGATCGGGCTGAAATCGTTTGTCGACAGCGGCATGCGGATCGCCTCGACGACCTGGCCGCCTTCCTTCCCGAAGGCTGCCTTGAAGGCATTTTCCGCGTCGACGCCCGGACCGTAATCGCTGACAACCGAAATGACCTTGCTGACGCCGGCATCGTGGGCAACCTTGGCGATCGGCGTCGAGGTCTGCCACGTCGTAAACGAGGTGCGCACCACGAGCGGGCTCTTCGTCACTATCGCCGATGTAGCAGCGTTCATGATGACGAGCGGCGTATTCGCCTGCTTCAAAATCGGTGTCACGGCCATGGCGTCGGGCGTGAAATAAAAGCCAGCCAGGTACTGGACCTTTTCCTTGACGACCAGTTCCTGCGCCAGTGCCTTGGACTTCGCCGGATCGGCCGCTGGAAGATCGCGGTAGATCACCTCCACGGTATTGTCGCCGACTTTGCTGCCGTTGAGCGCCATGTAGGCGTCGATGCCAGCCTTGAAGTTCTTACCTTGCAGGGCGAATGGACCGGAGAACGGCCCGACGACACCAACCTTGATGGTATCGGCGTAGGCCGCTGTGCTCATGACAATTGCCGCAACGGCGGCCAGGACAAACCGTTTCATAAAACCTCCCATTGACGACGGCGCACTCCTACGCCGGATTAGCAAAGAGCTAAAATCTCGGCGATAGTGTCTCATTCAAAACGGTAATGTAAAATGAAATAAAAGGCGAATATCATACATCTGGGGTTATGAGTTGCGCTGCCCGATGCGCTTGATATTGCCGGCCAGTTCAAGCGCCAGACGAAGCGAAGCGGCGGTCGCCATAACCATTTGCGGGAGGATAAGCCATTCGAGCATCCAGGCGGCGCCCGATCGCTCCTGTTCATGTACCAGCGCCTGATGGCAACCCGAAAGCTGGGTTGCGTTAAAGCGCGCAAGGGCAACCAGTGTTTCAGCCGCGACCGGATTGTGCTTGTGCGCCATGGCCGACGAACCGCCGCCGCCGGCAAGCTCGATCTCGTCGCCGGCCTGCGCCAGAAGTGCAATATCCTGACCGACTTTGCCGAGGCTGCCACTGATGAGCGACAGCAGATTGGCGAAGTCTGCGATCATGCCGCGTTGGCTTTGCCATTGGCGCGTATCGGAAAGGCCGAGCTCCTGGGCAAGGGCAGCACGAATGGCCGGCGCCTGGTCCTGAAGCTTGTCGAGCGTGCCAGCCGCGCCGCCAAACTGCACGGGGAACCGCTGTTCGGTGAGCCGGTCGCGATAGCCGCCAAGTGGTGCCTGCCAGGCATGAAGACGATCGGACACGGTGATCGCGATCGCCGCCTGCATGCGGGTCCGTCCCATCAGGACGTTTATTCCAAACTGCGCGTCAAGATTGTCGAACGCGCTGGCAAGCTGCGAGAGCCGATTTGAAAACAGGAACGCGATTGCCTTGAGCCGGACCATCAGACTGGTGTCGATGACATCCTGGCTGGTGGCGCCGAGGTGAACGCAATCGGAATGCGGACTTCCGACTGCCTTGCGAAGTTGTTTGACGAGATCGGCAACGACAACTCCATCGCGAGCCGTAGCGGCCCTCAGTTGCGCGCGATCCGGCTCGAACGTCGCGCAGACAGTGCCGATATGGCGTGCGGCCTCGTGCGAAATCACACCATGGACAGCCTCGGCCCTCGCGAGCGCTGCTTCAAAGCCGAGCATGGCGCGAATATCCGCCTGCGCGGAGAAATATGGCGCCGTCTCGTCGTCGCCGACAAGACCGGAGAGAAAGGGATGATCGAAGGCTGAGATTGTCATCGGTGTCTTTCTTGCAGGAGCCGATAACTGCGACTGGAATCGTCGCGTTGCAAGGTCCCCGCGCTGCCAGCGGTCAGATATCCAGGAACACGGTCTCCCTGTCGCCTTGCAGCCTGATGTCGAAGGTGTAGGTCGAGCCCTCCCGAACGGCAATCAGCGTGTCGACGCGCTCCCGGTGCTCGATCCGCAGGAGCAGCGGGTCGGCCTTGTTGGCCTCGGCCTCCTCGGGAAAATACATGCGCGTATGCAGGCCGATATTGATGCCGCGAGCGACGATCCAAAAGGTGATGTGCGGTGCCATCTTGCGGCCGTCCTTGAACGGAACGCGACCTGGCTTGA
The DNA here is from genome assembly GCF_002211315.1 of Rhizobium sp. R693. Classification (NCBI taxonomy): domain Bacteria; kingdom Pseudomonadati; phylum Pseudomonadota; class Alphaproteobacteria; order Hyphomicrobiales; family Rhizobiaceae; genus Rhizobium; species Rhizobium sp. R693. Next base: position 244,138 of record NZ_LOKY01000046.1, read on the forward strand.
CGGTGTCGAAGCTGAAAACGCCGTCTTCGGCCCTTGTCGGGCAACGGCCCCAGCCGGCAAAGTTCGGATCTGCCGTGCCACGCATTTCAGATGGGCTATTATAAAGGCCGGCGCTGTCGGCCTGCCAGATTTCGATGACCGCATCACGCACCAATGCGCCGGCACCATCAAAAACGCGGCCCGTCACCGTAATGCGCTCGCCGAGTGTCTTGTCGTTGACCATCGCCGAGCCGAGATCGGTCTCATAGACGCCGCCGATATCGCAGTAATTCGGTGTCAATCCGATATGGACATAGGGGCCCGCCGTCTGCGACGGCGTTTCCCTGAGGTAGCCGAGTTCCTGTACCATCAGTTCCCCTCCTTGCGGTTTTCGAACATGGTCGAACGGCGCCCGCGCAGCACAATGTCGAACTTGTAGGCGCGCGCATCCATTGGAATCGTGTTGCCCCAGTCGAGTGGTGCAATCAATTGCTCGATGGCCCGCTTGTCCGGGATCGTGCCGACGATCGGGCATTTCCAGATCATTGGATCCCCCTCGAAATACATCTGGGTAATCAGGCGCTGTGCAAAGCCGTGGCCGAAGATCGAGAAGTGGATATGGGCCGGCCGCCAGTCGTTGACGCCATTCGGCCAGGGATAGGCACCCGGACGAACAGTACGAAACGCATACCGGCCGTCGTCGTCGGTTATTGAGCGCCCGCAGCCGCCGAAATTCGGATCGATGGCGGCGAGATAGGTTTCTTTCTTATGGCGGTAGCGGCCGCCGGCATTGGCCTGCCAGAACTCGACAAGGGCACCCGGTACCGGACGTCCGCGTTCATCGAGCACGCGACCATGAACGACGATGCGTTCGCCGATCGCACTCTCGCCTGGCTTGGCAAAGTTGTGAATGAGATCATTGTCGAGCTCGCCGATGACAGAATGGCCGAAGACCGGCCCTGTGATCTCCGAGATCGTCCCGTCGAGTGATAATAAGGCTCGCTGCGGCGAGCGCAAAACCGAGGTCTTGTAGCCTGGGGTAAGCGCAGGCGCGTGCCACGCGCGGTCGCGGGCAAAGAAGGCACCCATTTCAGGCTTGTTGTTGGTGAGGTCGGACATAATGTGCCTTTCAGGCCGCCTTTCCGGCGTCCATCTGTTCGAAAACGTGCTTGGCGATCTTGATGGCGTGGTTGGCGGCGGGAACGCCGGCGTAAATTGCCACGTGCAGCAGTGCCTCGCAGATGTCGTCTCGTGAGGCGCCGGTATTGGCGGTGGCGCGCACATGCATCGCCACCTCGTCATCCTGCCCGAGTGCAGCAAGGAGCGCGATGGTGACGATCGAGCGCTCGCGGCGCGTCAGCGTCGGGCGCGACCAGACATGGCCCCAGGCAGCTTCCGTGATCAGATCCTGAAAGGGCCGGTCGAATGGAGTCGAACTTGCTTCGGCACGATCGACATGGGCATCGCCCAGCACGGCTCGACGTGTCGCCATCCCTTGCTCAAAACGCTCCGATGGCTCGTGGAGTTCACTCATGGGCTCTTTTCTCCATGCAATGCAAAATCGATGAATGCGCGGATGATTGCCGTCAGCGCTTCGGGCTGCTCCACGCAAGGGATATGGCCTGCGTCGCGAATGATCTCGAAGCGGGCGTTGGGAATGAGCTTGGCAGTCGACTTCACCAGGTCAGGCGGCGTCGAACCGTCCTGATCGCCAACGACGCAGATCGTCGGAACGCTTATCTTGGCGGCGGCCTCCGTGTAGTCGGCATCCCGGATTGCCTCGCAGGTGGCGAGATAGCCTTCCACCGGCTGGCGAACGAGCATATTGGCGTAGCCGTGATAAGCCGTATTCTCGGGTCGCCGGAAAGCCGGCGTGAACCACAGCTTCATGACGCCATCGACAATGCCGCCGATACCCTTGCCGGCCACGGTTGCAATCCGCGTATTCCAGCTTTCATTGGTACCGATCTTGTGGGCAGTATCGCAAAGGATCAGTCCCTGGACCATGTCGGGACGGGCCTTGTAAAGCGCCTGAGCAATCAACCCGCCCACCGAAAGCCCGCAGATGATGGCCTGCTTGACCGCCAGAAGATCGAGCAGTCCAGCAAGATCGGAAGCATGATCTTCGATCGAATAGGGAACCTGACCGACATCGGAGAGCCCGTGGCCACGCTTGTCGTAGACTACGATCGCGTAATCCCCGGCCAGTCGCATAATCACGTCGCGCCAGATGCGGAAATCGGTGCCAAGCGAATTGGCAAAGACAATGACCGGCTTGTCGGCGGGACCGCCGATCAGCTGATAATGGATCGCGATGTCGTTGATACGAGCAAACTGCACGGCGGATCTCCTCTCTGCACCGATCCTCACCCAAGCCGCAATCGACTGGACAAAGGAGTCTGCACAGACCCAAGTTCAAATTGGATGTTTCGTCTGGTTAGGTAAAATGATATTTCGTGGCATTTCAATAACTCCGGAGTTATGAAAACCATGATCGACAATCGCGTCAAGTTTCGTCATCTGCAGACATTTGTCGAGGTCGCTCGCCAGAAAAGCGTGATGAAAGCAGCCGAACTGCTCAATGTCAGCCAGCCGGCGGTGACGAAGACGATCCGCGAGCTGGAAGACGTGCTGGGTGTTGCCGTATTCGAGCGCGATGGACGCGGTATCAAGATCACCCGGTATGGCGACGTCTTTCTCCGTCACGCGGGGGCGGCGCTGACAGCACTGCGCCAGGGGCTCGATTCGGTTTCGCAGGAACGCTTCGGCGAGGCACCGCCGATTCGCATCGGCGCATTGCCGACGGTATCGACGAGGATCATGCCGCGAGCGATGGAGCTTTTCTTGAAGGAGAACACCTGGAGCCGCATCAAGATCGTAACAGGCGAGAATGCAGTGCTTCTGGAGCAGTTGCGTGTGGGAGATCTCGATCTCGTCGTCGGGCGTCTGGCCGGCGCCGAAAAGATGGCGGGCTTCTCCTTCGAGCATCTCTATTCGGAACAGGTCGTCTTTGCCGTGCGTACCGGACATCCGCTCCTGAAGTCGCGCCAGTCCCTGTTTGCGAACCTCAGCGAATACACAGTGCTGATGCCCACACGCGCCTCGATCATTCGCCCGTTCGTCGAAAGCTTTTTGATTGCCAACGGCGTGGCGAGCCTGCCAAACCAGATCGAGACGGTTTCGGATTCCTTCGGTCGCGCCTTCGTACGTTCGAGCAACGCCATCTGGATCATCTCCACGGGCGTCGTCGCCACCGACATTGAAGATGGTTTGCTTGAAGTCCTGCCGATCGACACCAGCGAGACAAAAGGGCCGGTCGGGTTGACGATGCGCACTGACGCAATCCCCTCGCTGCCGCTCGCGATCCTCATGCAGACGTTGCGGGAAGCGGCAACGGAGGTTGGCGCGAAAGCCTAGCGACCCTGTTCCCGATACGGCCTGCGTGGTATCGTCAAGCACGTGCAACTGCGCGTGGGAGCCACACTATGGGAAGTGCAGCCGCATTACACGGAACCTGGCGAATGGTGTCTTGGAAACGCAGGATCTTAGCGTCCGGCACCGTTTCAGACGCGATGGGACCAGACCCGGTCGGTTTCTTGTCGTACCAACCCGACGGCAGAATGATGGCATTGGTCGTCAGCAGCGAACGGCCAGTCTCCAACGGCAAGATGCCAACAGATTCCGAAAAGGTTGCCCTCTTTGATAGCATGCTCGCCTATGCCGGTACCTACACCTTCGATAACGGCCGCGTTATCCATCATGTCGATGCCAGCTGGAATCCGGCATGGGGCGTGACTGACCTGATTAGGCCGTTCTCCATCGACGGCAGCAGGCTGTTGATCAGCGGCGCGCCGGGCGTGGATCCCACGACTGGTGAGGAAGTCGTTTACGAACTCGAATTCCGCAAGATCTGAGCGGTCCGCCGAGCGCCGCCCAATGCCTCCAAAATTGGCTAGCTGCGGGCGGTTGACGGCATAAGCGACGCATGCTCCTTCTTTCGACATGGTCGTCTGCGAAGAGAGCTTCATGTCCAGATTCTTGAGAGATTTTGTGGCGAGCGGTGGAGGCGAATCGCGGCCCGGCTTGCGCAACGCAGCTTTACGCCTGGCCAACTCAATTTTCGTCGAGGCTTGCAGTGACCTACCAGGCTGATCGCGACCGTACCGCGCAAAAGACCGGATATTTCATCAGTTTCCTGATTCTGGCTTTGCTGGCCGGCTTGCCGATCGCGGTCTGGATGGATGTCAGCACACTCTCGCAAAACACCGTGAAACGCCAGGCGCAGGACATGAGTTCGCTGATCACGAGCATCCGTTCCTACTATGCAAGCAATGTGGTCGGGCGCGTTTTGGCGGCACATGCCGCCGGCGGCGACGTCGGCACGGTCGTAACGCATGATTATGCGGACATACCGGGCGCAATCCCGATCCCAGCGACGCTTTCGCTCGAACTCGGCGATGTCATCCGGCAGCAGCAGGCAAACATCACCTATCGCTTCCTCTCCGACCTACCCTTCAAGCGGCGCGCGCCGCACCCTCTAGACGCTTTCGAAACGAGCGCTCTGGCGGCCCTTCGCGCCGATCCCAAGCAGATGCCGACGGAAATCAGCCGTAGCGGCTTTACGAACACGTTTCGGCTTGTGACCCCGGTCGTGATGGGCGCGGCATGCGTCACCTGCCACAACACCCATCCGGAAAGCCCGAAGACAAACTGGAAGGTAGGCGATGTCCGCGGCATTCAGGAAGTGATCATCAGGCAACCCTTCGCGCGCAACGTCTTCGCGTTCAAATACCTGCTGCTGTATTTCCTTTGCATGGCGGGACTTGGCATCGGCTTCATCGTCTTCCAGCAGCGCCAGAGGGTCTTGATCCAGGGCGTCAACCGCGAGCTGGAATCGGCGAACGAATTTCTGGCCAGCGTTTCCATGAAAATCTCGCGCTATTTGTCGCCTCAGGTCTACAAGAGCATCTTCAGTGGCCAAAAGGACGTCGTTATCCAGACCGAGCGCAAGCGGCTGACGATTTTCTTTTCGGATATCAAGGATTTCACGGCGACCACCGAGCGGTTGCAACCGGAGGCGCTGACGGAAATGCTGAACGAATATCTGACCGAGATGTCGGCTATTGCGCTGAAGCATGGCGGCACGGTCGATAAGTTCATCGGCGACGCCATGCTGGTGTTTTTCGGCGATCCGGAAACGAATGGCGCTGTTGACGACGCGAAGGCCTGTCTGCGGATGGCTGTCGACATGCAGCGTCGCCTCGGAGAGCTGAAGGAGAAGTGGCGCCTTGACGGCACCGAGGAACCGTTCGTCGTACGAATGGGGATCAATTCGGGATATTGCAACGTCGGCAACTTCGGCAGCAACGATCGCATGGACTACACGATCATCGGCGCAGAAGCCAATCTGGCCGCGCGGCTGCAATCCATCGCCGAAGGCGGAAAGATCGTGATCAGTTACGAAACCTACGCGCTCGTGAAGGACATCGTCGATGCAACGCCCTTGCCGCCGATCACCATGAAGGGCATTCACCGCGAGGTGGTGCCTTACGCCGTCAACGGATTGCTGGGTGGCGACCGGAACCTGCGTGTGCTGAGCGAGCACTTTGCTGGCCTCGACCTGCACCTCGATCTGGCGCAGCTTGACCCGGATGAGCGTGAACGCGTGCGTGCCGCGCTTGCTGAAGCGATGGCCGCGATCGACGCCCAGCCGCCCCGCACCTCCTGATACCTTGCAAAAAATGGGGCGAGAAGCGGTGGGACGCATTAACCACCGCCGCTCTCCATGTGCCCTTCCGTGGATAGCGGAAGAGACCTAGTAGGGAAGGCCGACGTAATTTTCCGCAAGCGACGTCGAAGCTGCGCGTGAATGCGTGAGATAGTCGAGTTCGGCTTCCTGGATCTTTTGGTCGAAGTCACCGGTATCAGGAAACCGGTGCATCATTGTGGTCATCCACCAGGAGAAACGAACCGCCTTCCAGACCCGGGCGAGCGCCCTTTGGGAATAGGCGTCGATGCCGGCGTTCGAACGATCCTGGTAGTGTTCGATGAGGCCAGAAAACAGATAATGGACATCGCTCGCGGCGAGATTGAGACCTTTGGCACCGGTCGGCGGAACGATATGGGCGGCGTCGCCAACAAGGAACATGCGGCCGAAGCGCATCGGTTCGGCAACGAAGGAGCGAAGCGGCGCGATCGACTTCTCGAAGGATGGCGCGGTAATCAGCGCCTCGGCGTGGTGTGCAGGCAGACGTCGGCGCAATTCGTCCCAGAAGCGGTCGTCGCTCCAATCCTCGATCCTTTCGTCCAGCGGACACTGGATGTAGTAACGGCTGCGGTGCTCGGAACGCATGGAACAGAGCGCAAATCCCCGCGGGTGGTTGGCATAGATCAGCTCATGATTGACAGGAGCAACGTCAGCCAGAATTCCAAGCCACCCGAAAGGGTAGACCTTCTCGAATGTTTTCAGCGCTTTTTCCGGTACCGCCTTGCGGCTGGTGCCGTGAAAACCATCGCAGCCGGCAATGAAATCGCAATCGATGCGCTGGGTTGTGCCGTCCTTCTCGTAGGTGACGTAAGGGGTCGCTCCATAAAAATCGTGCGGCTGGACGGTCGCCGCCTCGTAGATCGTCAGCGCGCCGCTGATTTTGCGTCGCTCCATCAGGTCGCGGGTGACTTCCGTTTGGCCGTAGACCATGACGCGCTTGCCGCCGGTCAGGCCGAAAAGGTCGATGCGGTGATCGCGCCCGTCGAAGGCAAGTGAGAAACCGTCATGGGGCAGGCCTTCGGCATGCATGCGCGTGCCCGCCTTTGCTTCGTCGATCAGGCCGACGGTGCCTTCCTCCAGCACACCGGCGCGAACGCGGCCAAGAATGTAGTCCTTTCCAACACGGTCCAGGATGATGTTGTCGATACCGGCCTCTGTCAGCAACTGGCCAAGCAAAAGCCCCGATGGACCAGAGCCGATGATGGCTACCTTGGTGCGCATGGTGTCCTCCCTTGTCTTTTGTCAAATTGTGACGAGGCGGGGAGCAATCAACAATGGACAATTCCGTCATGAAATTGCACTAATCGAACACACGACGGGCAGAGGCGGAAATGACGAGAAGTGTTCCGACATACGAGCTGTACGGCGAGAATACCGGTAGAAGGCCGGATTTTTGGCTGCATTGCGAAACGATTCCATCCCGCAGCAGCCTGCACCACTTTGAGATCCGGCCGCATCGCCATGACAGTTTCTTTCAGATATTGTACATAGATAGCGGATCCGGCGAGGCGATGTTCTCAAATGCCTGGCGTGCGATCAAAGCGCAGTCGGTGATCACTGTTCCTCCGGCCCTCGATCACGGTTTTCGTTTCTCCAAGGACATCGACGGCTTCGTCATTACGGTATTGAGCTCGCACCTGAAGGCAATTCCCGGCGATCGCAGCCGCCTTGGGGAGTGGATGGCATCGCCGCATCTGACGAAACTCGACATGGAAAACGAGGACGCACGTTACGTCGCGGCTTGCCTGAAGCGGCTCGGACACGAGTTTTCACAACGGCGGGCGGGACGCAATGATCTGCTGGAGTCTTATCTGACCTCGGCTTTGCTGCTGACAGCGCGCCTCTCTTGCGAAAGACAGGAAGACCAGGCGGCTGTCGATGAAAACGAGCGCCGCATGGAACTGCTGCACGGCTTGATCCAGCGGCATTTCAAGTCACATCAGCAGGCAGCTTTCTATGCCAACGCGCTCGGCATCTCGCCAACACATCTGAACCGGATCGTGCGCGCCACCACCGGCTTCGGCGCTCACGAACTCATCGCTCGCAAGCTTCTCGATGAGGCAAAGCGCGAGCTGGTCTTCACCTTTGGCAGCGTTCAGGAAATTGCCTATCGCCTCGGTTTTTCGGATCCCGCCTATTTCTCGCGCTTCTTCCTCAAGCAGGCTGGCCAAACGCCCCGGTCATGGCGCATGGCGGAGCGTGCCAAGCTCGGCGTCTAGCGCAGCACCAGACGCAGCGCCTTTTGCGTCTCCTTAAGCAGCGGCAGGTAGCGATCCGGCATTTCGGAAGCCGGCGCGTGTGCAGCCGGTGCGCCGATGTTGATTGCCGCCACCGTCTGCCCGCGATCATTCACAACGGGAACTGCAATAGAACAAAGGCCGATCTCCAGTTCCTGGTCGATCACCGCGTACCCCTGCTCGCGCACGCGGCGAAATTCCACCACCAGTTCCTCGACATCCGTCTTGGTGTTCGGTGTTTTCGGCTTGAGGTCCGTGCGGGCGAGGATCGCTCTGGCGTCAGCCTCCGGAAGCGCGGCCAGCAGGACACGCCCCATCGAGGCACAGAAGGCGGGAAGACGGCTACCAGGTGTCAGGTTGATCGACATGACTCGGCGCTGCGAGGCGCGGGCGATGTAGACGATCTCGGTGCTGTCGAGCACCGAGGCAGATGCGCTCTGCCCTGCTTTTTCCGACAGCTGATCGAGATGCGGCTGAATGAGAACGGGCAGGGGCGTTGCCGAGAGGTAGGCATGCCCGAGCCGCAGGATCTTGGGCGTCAGGGCGAAGAACTTGCCGTCGTAATCTGCATAGCCAAGCTCGGCGAGCGTCAGCAGCGACCGGCGTACTGTGGCCCGGTCGAGCCCGGTCAACTTTGCAGCTTGCGCGATCGAAAGGCGCTGGCGCGTCTCCTCGAAGGCTTCGATGACCTTCAGTCCTCTAGCAAATCCGCTGACGAAATCAGTCTCGCGCATGTTTCTCCGATCTGCTCCGCCAGGCTGCCTTGCATTTGCATCCTCTGGTCAAGCCTATTGCCAGGCTTTCAGTTCCGCATTGTGAAGTTTTCGAAGATTCTCGCAGCCACCCAGCTCCCGTGTTGTGCTCGTCGCCCATTCCTTTACCTGCTGCTTAGACAAAGACAGGTTTGAATCGCCGCCTTGCGCCAACGCCTTCAAACTGGTTCCTTCCATCTTGCCGATCGAGATTTCCACCTCCCGATGAACTTCCGTTTCAGGGCCGCAACCTTCGCCCTTCAGATAATCGAGGAACTTTGGGCGCCCAGCCCCATGAAATGAGTCTCAATCTGCTCGCCGGGACCAAAGCTTGTTCTACAAAAGCGCGGCGAATCCCCATGCGCAACGGATACAGGTGAGCACACGATGATCATTGCGCCAAGAAAGCGATACATCTGATTCTTCCCGAGATAGGCTTTCTGTCCAAATAGCAGATATCGGCCGTTGCCGCATCTGCAACAGCGGCACGATCGCGATCCCAGGTGCCCGCGGCAAGGCGCCTCCAATCCTGTCGCTCGATCTTGAACGGCTTGCGGCGGCTATCGTCAATGAAGCCGAACGGCTCAATCAAGGAGCTAATATAAGCGCCTTCATCGCCTACGTGCGCGGGCGGTCTACGCCGAAAAATTCTAAACATTTGGCTGAACAGGTCGACAATCCGAATGAGCATTCAGTAATTTGCCGAGGGGAAATCCGGTTTGTCGATCGCTAGGCGGAGGAAATATCCATAATGAAGACCGATACACTGGCCCTTCTGATTGACGGGGATAACGCTTCTCCCAAGATCATCACCGGCCTTCTCGCTGAGATCGCCGATTATGGCATCGCGAGCGTCAAGCGCATTTACGGCGATTGGACGAAGCCGAACCTCAATGGCTGGAAAGAGTGCCTGCTCGAGCATTCCATCCAGCCCGTGCAACAGTTCGCCTACACGACGGGTAAGAACGCGACAGACGGGGCGATGATTATCGACGCCATGGACCTGCTCTACACAGGGCGGTTTTCCGGCTTCTGCATTGTATCCAGCGACAGTGACTTCGCGCGGCTCGCGGCGCGTATCCGCGAACAGGGAATAACGGTCTATGGTTTTGGAGAGCGGAAAACCCCCCGACCCTTCATCACGGCCTGCGACAAGTTCGTGTACGTGGACGTCCTCGGTGGCGCGACCGCAGAGCCTTCGAAAGAAAAGTCGTCCGCGCAGACGAAGGTTGCGGACACATCCAGCAAATCCGTCCTGGCCCCACCGAAAGTCGAGCCGGACAGGCTTCCACCTGCGCAGGGCGGCGCGGCAAGTGGCAAACTTGATGGCGTTGCACTAAGCATGCTTCAAAAGGCCGTGGAAGCTTCGGCGGATGAAGACGGTCGCGCCAATCTCGCGCGTGTCGGTGACCACTTGGCCAAGCAATCCCCTGACTTCGATGCCCGCAACTACGGATTTGCGCGACTGTTCGATCTCGCAAAGGCGTCGGGCATACTTGACCGTCGAGCGCATGGGAGAGCACCCGAAGGTGGTCATGGTGCGGCTCAAGAAACGATAGGTCCGCTGCGGTCATCGGCTCACCAGAGTCAGCGTTGGCCGACGGCAATTGTCTCTTCCGGTCCCACGCCAAGGCACATTGGCTTACAAGCAGGCATGAAGACTTCGCCTCCATCAAAATGATGGTGGTGCCCCGCGTTGTGGCGTCAACCCATGGGATGATAATTTAGCCAACCGGAATGTTTCGGTGGGGGACATTACCATGAGAAAATTTCTTTCAAGTTTTGGTGCATTGGCGTTCTTTCTATCAGGCATCAGCGCATACGCCGTGGACCTTCCAGCAGGTGCCAAGAAGGTCACGATGGAAGAGTTCAAAGCCTTTGCTGACGGCAAGCATGTGAAGGTCGAGATTTTCGACCTGGAGAAGCCCGTGACCGCTGATCTGGTATGGAGTTGGAGGAAGGGCACGATCACCGGCAGGGCCAACGTGGACGGCAAAATGATGGACGTGAGGACCAAACTTACCTTCAAGGACGGCAAAGCATGCTCGAACGGAAAAGGCGAGAAGCCAAGTTGCCACTCGATCTATATTGACGGCAACAAGTTCTATGAGGTCCGCGACGACATGAAGGTGCATGCTGTTTCGACGGTAGGGTGAATCTTCCCTGAGGGTCGTGGCAATCACACTCGCTTCCCCTGCCGAACTGGATTTGGTCGGGTCGTTCCAAATGCGCAGGCCGCCCCTCGCGCACGACTTCACGCGCCTGAGCCAGCGGTCTCACCACTTGCTCCCCCTGTTTCACGACCTCGACAGCAACGCGCATTGAGCTGCTCTTTGATTTCGGTCAAAGACGATCGCGATAAGCGCGCTAGTGTGAGGCGGTTCGGTTACGACCCGTTCCCGAGCATGCCAGAGAGCCTGGCCCGCCTTTGTCAAGTTAGGCGGGTCAGTCCCCGATCAGGGAGTGCGAAAATGTCTGTCAGATTCATTACGGCATTTCTGAAGTCTTCAGGCGATTGCGGTATCGTAGTGCTGGAAAGCGATGGTGAACAACGCACCGTCATCGTCGACCGGCAAGCGTTGCTGAATCTTGCGACACCGCCCAGGGCGGATGAATGCCGACTTCAGCAAAGCGTTGGACAGATCTGCGAAATTGCCGCTGCGAAGCTGACGCAGCGCAAGCTTGGCCCGTTCGAGCGTATCGAAATCTCCGGGAGCGACGTAGAGACCTGGAACCAGAGACAGGCGTTCCATTAGGATTGAGGCAAATCGGAACGCAGTCGTTGAGTTCCTTGCGAGCCGGCCGAACAGGTCGTTTCGAAATTTGGAATGACGCCGGGTGCAATGCAAGACCACATGAAGAGGGGCGCGATCGTGAGCGTTGGCTTGTCTCTTCGCCTGGGTAACCGGACATGGCGCGCTGTCCTCGGCCCCGATTTCGTGATCGCCGAGGAAGAACAGCTCTGGTGTTCTGCAGGCAGACGTTAAGCACGAGGGAGAACGCGAGACAACGCCGTCCGGGCGGTAAGCGCCCGGGTCACCAGTTAGCACGGCCAATCCAGCAGTGATGGTGGATTATTTCGCAGGTTTGCTATTTGCCAAAAGGAACGGGCGCCGATCGAGTTCGGTCGTTCTGAACGAACTCCTCAGTCGCAAAAGGTCCTTGCGCGCGATCAGGCCGACGAGCTCTCCGGATTGAGGGTCCACAATCGGGACTCGACCCATGTCGGATGAAAGCATGAGGTCGGCTATGAAACCGACAGTATCGTCGGGGTGGCCAACAGGGATCGAGTCATCCGACACGCTCTCGCCGAGCGTTTGAAGCGCGAGTTCGCTGTCGTCCTGCCAACGCAGGACATCCGCGCGGGTTACGATGCCCGCGATAGCGCCATTCTCGTTCACGACAGGATAGACACGGTGGACATGCTCGTCCCGCGAGAAGAACGAGCATGTATCGCCGACCGTCATCGATACGGACAGGGTATCGACTTTCGCGATCATGATGTCCCGCGCTCTGGTCAGTTCGAACGGATCCACTCCATATTCCCGGGTAATGTGTTGGCCGCGGCGCGCGATTTTTTCCGTCAGGATCGACCGCTTGAGGAGCAGGACGGTAACGGCATACGCGGAGACGGTGGCGACGAGCAGCGGCACCAGAGTGCTTGAGTCGCCTGTGATCTCAAAGGCGAAAAATGTGCCGGTCAAAGGCGCTCGCATGGTGCCACCCATCATGGCAGCCATTCCCAGGAGAGCCCAAAAACCCGGCTCTCCCGGAAAAGCGAGACCGACAAGCCAGCCAAGCGCTCCGCCGAGAATGAGGAGAGGCGCAAGAACACCGCCCGAGGTTCCCGACGAAAGCGCGATCAACCAGATGGCAGCCTTCACAATGAGAATTGTCAGGACGGCTTTCGCCATAATGTGGCCTGCCAAGAGATCAGAAATGATATCGTAGCCGACTCCGAGGGCGCGCGGCTCGATCAGTCCGCCGAGCCCGATGAAGATACCGCCCAATGCAGGCCACCACATCCAGTGGATGGGAAGCTCCTCGAAGGCATCTTCGATCTTGTAAAGCAACGTCGTGAGCAGCCCAGATTGCAGACCGGAGACGAGGCCCATCAGCGCGCACAGCAGGACGCCCCACCAGGGGAAGTTGATATGGAAATTCGCCGGAAAGAGCGGACCGCTGCCGAAGAGAAAAGGTCTCCAACAGATGGAGACAGCCGCCGCAACGGCAACAGGAATGAAACTGCGGGGTTTCCACTCGAACAGCAGTAGCTCAACAGCCAACATCACCGCAGCGATCGGCGAGCCGAATATCGCGGTCATGCCCGCCGCCGCGCCCGCCACCAGAAGCGTTTTGCGCTCCGCCGCACTCATATGGAAGAACTGAGCGAAAAGCGATCCGATGGCTCCGCCCGTCATGATGATCGGGCCCTCCGCGCCGAACGGTCCCCCGGTTCCGATCGAAATGGCCGATGATAGCGGCTTGAGGAGGGCGACCTTCGGCGACATCCTGCTGCCGCCGATCAGAATGGCCTCGATCGCCTCGGGAATACCGTGGCCGCGAATTTTTTCCGAGCCAAAGCGCGCCATCAACCCGATAACCAGCCCGCCGATGACAGGAGCCGTGACCATCCAGGCGGACCGTGAAGCGTTCGCGAGAGACGTCGGTTCCACGCTGAGATTTCCGAACCAGACAATATTGGTAACCAGGGAGATCAGATTGACCAGCAGCCAGGCGGCAATTGCTCCGCCCGTTCCCACTATGACGGCCATGGCGACCAGAAGGACGACCCTTCTGTCGGTGGTGAAATCCCCGGCTTCCCTACGAGCCAAGCCGCCGGTGAAGTCGTGAGGTCGGTTTTTCGATGCGAAAGTCGTTTTGGACAATTTCCTCTCCACCAGGGCGCAAGCTGAGCTGGTGGCGACATATATCGTGGCACGATATAAATCAACTCGGATTTTGGCGTAAGCGGCCGGCTCCCTTAGGCGGCATCCGTAACGTGCAGCCGCGTAAGTCAGGCTCACCCAGGAAGGGCCAATACAGGCTGACAATCTTACCCCGGATTTCGCCGAGTATCCCGTCAAGATGGTTAGCGAGAGAATGGGACGCAATGTCCCAGTCTACGGATGAAAGGTTCTTACGCTCCTCGATGAGCCGCGCGCGTTCGTTCTCCATGCGACAACGTCAGAAATAGTTCGATCGTGGGGAGTTATCGGTTCCATGATGATTTCCTCTGCGCGGCACTTATCCAGCACTTTTCGCGGCAGTGCTTGCGCCTGAAGCCGCGTCACGTGTGTGAGTGCCAGTATTTAGCGCTCCGCTTTGTTGCCTACTTGAACAATATCGCATTACGATATATATCTTAATCTCGATCCCATTCTATGGTAGGCCCAGATGGCAGCAGATCTTGAAACACTCAGAGTGGACCTAAATGAGTTTCAGAACCGGCTCGAGAGCTTCGGACGCCGCCAAGGCCGTCCCGCTTGGAGCGCTTCCACTCTGTCCGACCCGCTATCGGAGCGCCATGAGCGCCTTCGTAGGCGTCTCGACATGCACCGGGTAGACGCCAAGCTCTTGTGGTTGGAATGGCAGTACGACATTTCGCTGCTGGCCGAGGACTTTCGTCGTTGGCTGGGCCGGGTGGATCGGGGTTTTAAAAAGAAGCAGTAGCGAGTATCCCGATCCACACCCCTCCACGCAAAGACCCAGGGCAGCCGGCCCGCATCTGCGACTGCAAGAGTGGAATAATTGGCATCTTCCGTTTTTGCGTGTGTCCGGCAATCCGTTCACGCCCAGTTTGGTTGCCTTCCCAAATGTGCGGTCGTTTCGCTTGGTATCGACTGAAACCCTTTCAACGTGTACGACGTTTCAGTAACATACGATCCGCGTTTTGCCCTCCGGGACCATTGATTTATGAAACCTGCAGAAGACCGGTTGACCGCCGTCGATTACAAGGCACTCGCCGATTTCCGACATGCGCTTCGAAAGTTTCTGGATTTCAGCACCTCCGCGGCGCAGAGGGAAGGCGTACCGCCGCAGCAGCATCAAGCACTATTGGCGATCAAGGGGGTTAACGAGGGAGAGGTTCTGACAATAGGCGCGCTGGCAGAGCGATTGCTCATAGCCCCCCATACGGCCACAGAACTCGTCGGCAGGCTCGTGTCCGGAGGTTATCTCACCCGAGAAACCGACAGTACCGATCGGAGGCGGCAGACTTTGCACCTAACTCCATTCGCTGAGGAGGTATTGCAAAAGCTCAGTTCCGCCCACTTGCACGAGATACGCGAATTGGCTCCGCACCTCATCCAGATACTTGATCATTTCCGACCCTCCTGACTTGGGGCGAGCGAAATCACAACCGGCGTGGAACGTCGTGAACCTATGCTGAAGGCAAGAGCGGACGACCAAACGCTTTCCCAATGCATAAGACCACGACAGAAAATTTTCTTGGCCGCCATCCCAGTTTCTCCGACGCCTCGTGTCTCCCTAGCCCGCCTGGAGGTTCTTTCCCCGAAAGCCTTGTAATGCCGGAATATGCCGGATTAGACCTGTCATACCGGACTATACCGCGATAAGCGCTTCAATGCCGTTTTTCCGGAAAGCCTTTTACGCCACCCAAGCCTACGCACTATCCTTCAGGTGCGGCCACGAACGATGCCACGAGGTCCGCCGGCAGGACCGCATCGATCAGCGGGAGGCGCGACACCAAAACTTCAAGCGCCCGACGGCGCTCGCGATGCGCGAGGAGACGCCGTTTGGGCGGGGCGTCGAACGCCTATGACCCGCATCGCCGGCGCCGAGGACGGCGAGGACGGCGAGGACGGCGAGGACGGCGAGGATGCAGGGGAACTCGTGCGGTGTCACGTGAAGAAGGGACGACCACCACGCCGACGAGCATTTCAGCTACAACGACCGCTGTCTTCCAAGATCACAAGCCCCGCCCCAGGCTCACTCGTCACATAATGTGCGATATACGAACAAATATCAATTATCGCACAAATTTGTTGCCGGTATCGCCGCCTCGTTTTATTCCATCGGGTGAGAGGCGGGGAGAAGCATCCGGCAGGGCAAGGAGTGATCCAGCGTGGACAAGACTATCGCGAGCACGGCTGAGGCCGTCTTTGAAATCGGTGACGGGGCGACCGTCATGATTGGCGGCTTCGGCGGCTCGGGCGCACCGATCGAACTGATCCACGCGCTGATCGACAAGGGGCCGAAGAACCTCACGGTGATCAACAACAATGCCGGCAACGGGCGCATCGGCATTGCCGCGATGATCGACGCGGGTATGGTCAGGAAGATGATCTGTTCCTTCCCGCGCTCGTCGGACCCGCGCGCCTTCACGGAAAGATATCTGGCCGGTCAGATTGAGCTCGAGCTGGTGCCGCAGGGAACGCTTGCCGAGCGCATCCGCGCCGGCGGCGCCGGCATCCCGGCCTTCTATACGCCGACCGGCTACGGCACCGAGCTTGCAAAAGGCAAGGTCATCGCCGAGTTCGACGGCCGGCATTATGTGCAGGAGCGCTGGCTGAAGGCCGATTTCGCCATCGTCAAGGCGCATGTCGGCGACACCCACGGCAATCTCACCTATAACAAGGCCGGGCGCAACTTCAATCCGCTGATGTGCATGGCGGCGGGCAAGACCATCGTCCAGGTCTCCAGCATCGTTCCCGCCGGCGGCATCGACCCCGAGCATGTCGTCACCCCCGGGATATTCGTCGACCGTGTCGTCGAGGTCGCCAATCCCGCCCAGGAAGAAGAGCTCGTTCGAGCCGGAGTGGCCTATCAATGAGCGTCGATATCAGCCCCATCAATACACGCGAAGACATCAAGCTCTCCAACGCCAGCATCGCCTGGCGCGCCGCCCAGGACATTGCCGACGGCGCCTATGTGAACCTCGGCATCGGCTTTCCGGAAATGGTGGCACGCTATCAGCCGCCCGGACGCCAGGCGATCTTCCATACGGAAAACGGCATCCTCGATTTCGGCGAGGCACCGCCCATTGGCGAAGAGGACTGGGATCTGATCAATGCCGGCAAGCGGCCGGTCACACTGAAGCCCGGCTCGGCCTTCTTCAACCATGCCGACAGCTTCGCCATGGTGCGCGGCGGCCATCTCGATGTCGCGATCCTCGGCGCCTACCAGGTGGCGCAAAACGGCGATCTCGCCAACTGGCGCGTCGGTGCCAAGGGCGTGCCGGCTGTCGGCGGCGCCATGGACCTCGTGCACGGCGCCAAGCAGGTCTGCGTCATCACGGAGCACGTCACCAAGAACGGGGAACCGAAGCTGGTCGACAAATGCACATTCCCGCTGACCGGCGTCGGCTGCATTACCCGCGTCTATACGAGCCATGCCGTCATCGACATCGTTAAGGGCCGTTTCGTGCTGCGCGAGAAGCTCGCCGCCATGACGGTCGAGGAATTGCAGGCGATGACCGGCGCGCCGCTCCTTATCAACGGCCCGGTCGCCGATCTCGTCGTCCCGGACCTCTAAAGGAGGAGAAGCCTGATGGCCGAAGCTTTTATCTGCGACTATGTCCGCACCCCCATCGGCCGCTTCGGCGGTTCGCTTTCCGCCGTCCGCGCCGATGACCTCGGCGCGGTGCCGCTGAAAGCGCTGGTCGAGCGCCACGGCAGCGTGGACTGGGAAGCCATCGATGATGTCATCTTTGGCTGCGCCAACCAGGCCGGCGAAGACAATCGCAACGTCGCCCGCATGTCCTCGCTGCTTGCAGGACTGCCCGTTTCCGTACCGGGCACCACGATCAATCGCCTTTGCGGCTCCGGCATGGATGCTGTAATCGCGGCAGCGCGGGCCATCCGGGCAGGCGAGGCCGAGCTCATGATTGCAGGCGGCGTCGAAAGCATGTCGCGCGCGCCCTTCGTCATGCCGAAGGCGGAGGCTGCCTTTTCGCGCCACGCCGAGATCTACGACACGACAATCGGGTGGCGGTTCATCAATCCCCTGATGAAGAAGCAGTACGGCGTGGATTCGATGCCGGAGACCGGCGAGAACGTCGCCGAAGACTATAAGGTGTCACGTGAAGATCAGGACGCTTTCGCGGTCCGCAGTCAGGCAAAGGCTGCGGCCGCACAGGCCAATGGCCGACTGGCCAGGGAGATCACCTCCATCACCATCCCACAGCGCAAGGGCGAACCTGTCGTTATCGAAAAGGACGAGCACCCGCGCGCGACCACGATGGACGCACTCGCGAAGCTTTCCACGCCCTTCAAGAAAGAGGGCGGGACGGTGACGGCCGGCAATGCCTCCGGCGTCAACGACGGCGCGGCCGCGCTGATCATCGCCAGCGAACCAGCTGCAAGGAAATATGGCCTGACCCCTATCGCCCGCATTCTGGGTGGCGCCTCGGCCGGCGTGCCGCCGCGCATCATGGGTATCGGCCCGGTTCCGGCATCCCGCAAGCTGATGGCCCGTCTTGGCATGACGCAAAACCAGTTCGACGTCATCGAACTCAACGAAGCCTTCGCCTCTCAGGGTCTCGCCGTTCTGCGCGAACTTGGAATAGCCGACGCTGATGGCCGCGTGAACCGGAATGGTGGCGCCATCGCGCTTGGCCATCCGCTCGGAATGTCCGGCGCGCGCATCACCGGCACGGCCGCCCTGGAACTGCGCGAGAGCGGCGGGCGCTATTCTCTCTCGACCATGTGCATCGGCGTAGGACAGGGGATTGCCGTCGCGCTCGAGCGCGTCTGATCCCTATCGCAACATGAAAATCGGGCGTGGACGATCTTCCGCGCCGTTCCTCATCGCGCAGGCAGGCTACGGCATCAGCTGGCCGCCATTGACCTCGATGATCTGGCCGGTGACGTAGCCGGAAAGCGTTGGCGACGCCAGGAAGAGATAGGCGCCGACACAGTCCTCAGGCGTCCCGACGAAGCCCATCGGGATGGATTTGCGCTGCAGTTCCATCTGCTCGTCATTTGTGTAGCGCTCGTGAAACGGTGTAGCGATGACGCCAGGCGCAACGGCGTTCACCCGGATCCGATCGGGAACGAATTCCTTGGCGTGACCGCGGGTAATGGTCGAGACGAAGCCCTTCGACGCCGCATAGAGCACGGCACCGTTACCGCCGCCATTGCGCGCCGCAATCGAGGTCGTGTTGATGATGAAACCGCCCTGCTTTTTCAGCCATGGATGAGCCGCGCGCGTTGCGGCGAGCACCGAACGGGCATTGAGATCCATGACCTTGACGTAATGTTCGTCTGTATACTCGGCCGTTGGCTTGCGACCAAGCATGCCGCCAGCATTGTTGATCAACCCGTCGAGATGCCCGAAGGTTCTGGCCGTCTCTTCGACGACCCGTTCCGTCTCGCCCTCCTTCGACACGTCACCGTGAACGAGATGCACGGTGCCGCCGGCGGCCCGGATTTCGTCAGCAAGCGCTTCGGCCGGCTCGCGGCTCGCATTGTAATGAATGCCGACTTTCATCTCCTGTGCGATAAAAGCGCGGGCTAGCGCTGCACCGATACCGGTCGAAGCACCGGTGATCAGAACGGCTTTTCCGGCGAGATCCGGAATTTTGATGGATGCAAGCAATTGAGCAAGATGTGCCATGGCAGCGATAGCCTCCAGGAATGTGATGTGACCGGGCAAGGGCAAGTTGCAGAAAGCATATCAGCCGCCAACGGTAGGGGACAATGCCATATCCGCTATGGGGCGAGATCGAGGTCCGGATAATGCCGAAAGATACCTTCCTCGTTGAAGGCGAGCCGTCGGTCCGAGCGTAGATAGGCAGCGATGTTCTTGCGCTTGGCAACGGCATCGTGCACCCCCGTCAACGCCGGATAATCGACGCGGTAGGCTTTCATCGCTTTCGGAAAGGCATATCGCAGACCCTCGATCACCTGAAACAGCGACAGGTCGACATAGCTCAGCCTGTTGCCGACGATCTGGCTCGATCCCCCGGGATTTTGTTGCAGCACCTGTTCGAAGTAGCCGAGAAACTTTGGAATGCGCTCGCTGATAAAGGCGGCGGAGCGAGCTTTCGCCGCTTCCTTCTGATCCTCGTAGTAGAGCGAAGTGGCGATCGGGTGATGCGTATCGTGCACCTCCCCCACCAGGTCGGTTATCGTCAGTTGCAGGCCGTTGGCGACGTAACGCAGCTTTTCGTCTTCCGGCGCAAGACCAAGTTTCGGACCGAGATAGAAAAGAATGTTGGCGACATGCGAGACAACAAACTCGCCATCCTTGAGAAACGGGGGGGCAAATGGAATGTAGGCCTCGTGCTTGCTTCTCATCAGCGCCAGCATGGCGCCGGTGCCCATTCCTCGTCCGGACTGTCTGGCGACGTCGACATAGTCTGCCCGGGCTTCTTCGAGCGCCAGGCGTACGAACTCGCCGCGGCCTTGAATACCGTCCCAATAATATAATTCATATGCCATGAGTTCCCTCCCGGTGGCCGGCATCAGATCCTGGCATCAGATCAGTGATGCGTGTGCTGCTCGTTGCGCTTGCGGGTCAAAGCCGCCTTCTTCGCGGAGGCAGAACGTTCAGCTGCGGGGCGCGCCGCAGAGGCGGCGCCGCCCTTACGCCCACCCTTTTCGGATGCCTCGTGGGTATCCTTCTTGCCCCGGCCGGAACCGGATTTGTTGCCACCGCCGCTTTCCTTGTTGACCGTCGCCCAGGCCCGCCGTTCGGCCTCCTTGGTCGAAACGCCGCGCTCTTCGTAGCCTTCCTCGATGTGTTCGGCCTTGCGCTTTTGCTTGTCCGTGTATGCCGACTTATCGCCTCTTGGCATCTTTTGCCTCCTCTATGACAAAAAGGGGCAACTAACTGCCTGGCAAAAGGTTCCGGCGACGCGTCGGCATGCGCAAGGATGGCCGCCTGGCGACTTTGAGAAACGCCTTCGGACGAGATCGGCCTATTTGCGAGAGTATTTGCGCGAAACCGCCATCATCTTTTCGAGGGTGGGAAAATGCAGGGCAGACCGCGCGCCAGGGAAGAACAGTGCGACCAGATGGTCGATCGCGTAGACAAGGATCAGGGCGAAAACCAGATAGGCTGTTGCGGCGAAGAACAGAGCAGTCATTCCACCCTCGACAACGCAACGAGAAGGTAACGGCCTACTGCGGCCAATGAAACGTCGAAGTCGCTTATGCTCATGGCGATGGTCCCACTGGCGCTATCAACATTCGAGTGGAAGTTTGGTTCCATCGTCGATTGCCGCCGCAGCACTTTTTCTGCGAGGTCAAACTTATGCGCACTCATCTATGGTTCTTCCCCCGACGCGCCCTTCGCGCGCCTTGAAAATCCATAGCCCAGAAGCAATGCAATCATGTGACGGAGGGCGCCATGCGAACGCCCCTCGTCATCCGGAAAATTAAAGCGGTCCCGCCGATTTTCGGCTGGCTGTCTTCTTTGGAGCTGTAGCTTTCGCAGCGCCATTTGCTTTTGGAGTGGAAGTAACACGCTTGCGCGTCTTCACCTCCTGGCCATCCGGAGATGCGGCCGATCCTTCAAGCGCCTGGCGCTCGGCCCGGGCTTGTTCCCAATGTACGAAATCTCGTCCTGTTGGATGCCCTTCCTCTTCCCAAAGCGCATAAGCGCGCTTGCTGATCCACTCTTCACGAGTTTCTGTCATCGCCGATCTCCTCAGATAATGCCCGTGGTCTAACGCGATACCGAGGCTACAGTTCCAGAGGAACCACGCCGATTCAAGCAAATTATGACACACTGCAAAAAGAAATTCTGCGCCGCAGCATTCAACCCTTGCGCTGTGCCCGCTTTTTTTGCTTCCGGGTGAAGGTACTGAGGCAGAAAAAGCGAGGCCTTCACGCCCAAGGGTGCACAATTGAACGCCGCAGCTTTAGCGTTATAGTTCAATGCAATGTTTTATCTCATATCGACCTATTGGCCGCATATTCTATTCGTTGTTTCGCTCGCCATGGGCGCTGCGGCAGCGATCCACGCAGCCATGACCAAGGAGGAGGTTCGCGCCGCGACGGGTTGGGTCGGGGTGATCATCCTCTCACCGATCATCGGCGCCGTCCTCTACGCGATCGCCGGCATCAATCGTATCCGTCGCGCTTCGCTGAGCCTTCGGCGCGATGCCCTGATCCCCGAAGCCGACCTCGACGAACTGGAAAGCTTCGACGCTGACACGGATATCGTCATCAGCGGCTTCGGCCGTCGTTTCGCCGCTCTCCAGACGCTTGGCGATCGTGTCGCCCGCAGTCCGCTTGCAACCGGCAATACCATCGACATGCTGGAAACGGGCGACGACTGTTATGCCGCAATGAAGGCCGCCGTCGACAGCGCGAAGCGGAGCGTTCTTCTCGAGACTTATATCTTTGACCGCGACCCCATCGGATTGAGGATCGCCGATTCCCTGATTGCAGCAGTAAAACGGGGCGTCGAGGTGCGTGTGCTGATTGATGCCGTCGGCGCCCGCTATTCCGTCCCGAGCATATTGCGCTACCTCGCCGATGGCGGCGTTACCGTCTCTGTTTTCAACGGAAACGTCATCATGGGGTTGCGTTTGCCCTATGCGAACCTGCGCACCCACCGCAAGATCATCATCGTCGATGGCCGCATCGCGCTGACGGGCGGCATGAACATCCGGGCCGGCTTTACGCGCGAAATGGCAGGTGAGAACTTCGCCCGCGACACCCATTTCGGCGTCACCGGGCCGGTTGTTGCCGATCTCTTCAACGTTGCGGCCGAAGACTGGCGCTTCACGACCGGCGAGATCCTGCAAGGGGAGGCATGGCGAACCGCGCTGCCGGAGCGGCAGCCAGGCGATCCAGTCTTCATGCGCGTCGTGGCCTCCGGACCCGACAGAAGCATCGAGACGAACCACAAGATGCTGATGGGCGCCTTTTCCATTGCGCGCAAATCGATCCGCATCATGTCCCCCTACTTCCTGCCGGATCGCGAGCTCATCAGTGCGCTGGCGACATCGGCACGGCGTGGCGTCGAGGTCGATATCGTCGTTCCCTCCGCCAACAACCTCGTCCTCGTCGACCGGGCCATGACTGCGCAGTTCGATCAGATCCTCAGCAACTATTGCCGCATCTGGCGCTCCAGCGGCGCCTTCAGTCACTCCAAGCTTTTGTCGATCGACGGCGTCTGGTCCTATGTCGGATCGTCCAATCTCGATCCGAGATCGCTGCGATTGAATTTCGAGATCGACCTGGAAGTGTTGAACGAAGGCTTTGCCAACGAGATCGACGAGCATATCGACGAGGCCATCAAGTCGGCTTCGCCGGTCACGCTGCAGGGATTACGGGCGCGTCCTTTTCCGGTCCGGCTGCTCGAGAAGGTCCTGTGGCTCGGATCGCCTTACTTGTAGCGGATTTCTCGGGTTAGGACATGGCAACGTCGCCCACCCGGTCTATAATCCGGTCAGAACGTGTCGATCAACGCAGCGCCAGTAAATTCCGATGCATGCCAGAAAACAAAGCCTGCCGGCCAACATCCTTGCCTCGATCCGCAATCGCAAAAAGCGGCTGGATGCGGCACATTCGGAGAACAAACCGCGCTCCGATGGCACTCTGATCGCTTCCTACAACGTCCATAAATGCGTCGGCAACGACCGCCGGTTCGATCCCGAGCGCACCAGCCGCGTCATCCACGAAATCGACGCCGACGTGATCGCGTTGCAGGAAGCCGATACGCGGTTTGGCGAGCGTACGGGCATCCTCGATCTTGGCCGATTGGAACGGGAGACCGGACTGATCCCAGTGCCGGTCAACGGCATGGCAAAGGCTCACGGCTGGCATGGCAATGTCGTGCTCTTCAAGAAGGGTCTGGTGCGCGACGTCCACCAGATAAACCTTCCTGGGCTGGAACCGCGCGGTGCGCTTGTCGCCGAACTCGATCTGGAAAACGGCGGGGCCTTGCGCATTATCGCCGCCCATTTCGGCCTGCTTCGCCATTCGCGCGCGCAGCAGGCCAAGATGCTGGTCGAGCTGATGGCCAGGAAGAGCGAGATCCCCACCATCCTGCTCGGCGATCTAAACGAATGGCGGCTTGGCGACCGTTCGTCGCTGCACACGTTCCAATCCGCATTTGGGCCGCAGCC
The DNA here is from genome assembly GCF_002211315.1 of Rhizobium sp. R693. Lineage (NCBI taxonomy): Bacteria > Pseudomonadati > Pseudomonadota > Alphaproteobacteria > Hyphomicrobiales > Rhizobiaceae > Rhizobium > Rhizobium sp. R693. The sequence continues at coordinate 267,919 of NZ_LOKY01000046.1, forward strand.
CATGGCAGTTCCAAGCTTTCCGGCACGGCTTCCCGTGCTTGCTCTCGATCGAATAATGGCAAACCGCAAGGGCGTCGTGACCGCAGTCGAGGCCCACGATACGCCACTCGCACGCGTCGCCTCCGATCACCTGCCGGTCAAGGCCGTGGTCAATCTCAAGCGGGTCGAGGAACTGAGCACGAAGGGCTAGGTTTCCTCGAGCTGTGCGCCGCAGTGCGTATCCGCATCGCACAGCATCGTCGTGATAGCGCTCACCAAGCCTTGACACTGCCTGCGGTCATGGCAGTTTCTGCTCATCTCGACAGACACCTTGGACGAGGAGATTGCATGGTGCTTATGGCCAGGGCTTTGCGGCAAAGGGCCGACATGTGGCGTGGGCATATATCGGCGGCGATTGCCGCCGCGATTAGAAAAGGCAGGGTCGCATGGCTGGTGGCTGGCCTCGTAACGGCCCTCTTGCCGGTAACCGCCCGGGCCTGGGATCCTCCACCCCAGACTCAAGCCTCGAAGCAACAGATCCACAAGCTCGTCGAAACATGGGGACAATACTTCCAGAAAGCCGACAGCCTTCGCGACCGGCGGCAAGCCTTTGAAGAGCTGATGGAATCGACCCCCGAGCCGACGCGCATTCAAATCAGGTCCGTCGATGCCGGTGGCATCGATGCGCAGCTCATCTGGCCGGCGAGATTGCATCATCCGCTCGGCCGGCGTGCCATTCTCTATGTACACGGCGGCGGCTTTTACAGCGGTTCATTGCGCACGCACCGAGCAATAGCCGGCGCGCTGGCCAAGGCGGCGTCAGCCGATGTGCTTCTCATCGACTACCGGCTTGCGCCGGACAACCCGTATCCTGCTCAAATCGACGATACGTTGGCCGCATATCGCTGGCTGCTCGATTCCGGCTATGAGGCCGACAATATCGTGCTTGTCGGCGAATCCGCCGGCGCGAACCTGGCAATTGAAGCAACGCTGCGGCAGATGCGGGTGAAAGAACCCCTGCCGGCGGCAGTGGTTGCCATGAGCCCCATCAGCGATCTGGCAGCAACCGGCGCTTCATTGACGGCGAACGCCGGCACCGATCCCGTGATTAACGCCGCCCAACTCGATCTCATCCGCAAGGCCTATCTCGGGACACGTTCGCCGACAGATCCGATGGTCTCGCCCCTCTATGCCGACCTGACCGGATTTCCGCCATTGCTCATACAGGTCGGAGAAGGTGAAGCGCTTCTGGACGACAGCCGACGGCTGGCCGACAAGGCCCGCGCGGCCGGCGTTGATGTCGAGATCGAGATCTGGCCAGGCATGATCCATGAGTGGCAGATCTTCCCCTTCTGGCTCGATGATGCAAGGCAATCGAACCAGCGCGTTGCGGAATATGCGATCAGGCATTTCGCTGACAAACCACAGCCGTGATTTGTCCCGTATCGGCGACGGTTTCGCCTGCGTCCACGGCAAAACGTCTGTCATCTGACGTTTGATGTGTCATCGGCACGCGTTCTTTTTGTCGGCTGAGCGGCGGCTCTATTGCGCTTGCAGGGGAGCCATATTCAAAGTTTGTCTGCCCCCATCAAACGGGATGCTGTGTAAGATTTCCCCATTCGAACCAGAAAGATGCCAGCCCGCTCGGGCGGCGCTCCGGTTTCATGTATGCCTTGGGGAACCGCATGGATCTGCAAAAGATCAAAACGCTGCTCGACTTCGTCGGGCGTTCACGTGTTTCGGAGCTGACTGTCAGCGAAGCAGGCACGACTGTCATCGTGCGCAATTTGCCTTCGCCGTTTCTACCCACGCCACCGATGACGCCTCGGGAAAATGCGCAGATCGCGCCGGCGGTGCCGAAGGAGCAGCCTGATCCGAGCCATGTCCACGCGCCGCTGTCGGGCGTGGTGCACCAGGCCAACAGCCCCGGCGCGGCGCCGCTCGTTGCAATGGGGGACGTTATCGAGGCCGGGCAAGCGCTCTGCATCGTCGAAGCCATGAAGGTTTTCACGACAGTTCCCGCACCTTTCGGCGGTGTGGTCAGGCGCATCTTCTTCGAAGACGGGCAAGAAGTGAGCCTCGGCGATCCCCTTGTGGAGATCGGCTGATGCGCGGCCCTCTCGATGCAGCCCTGCAAGGCAGCGACCATCCCTTCAGATCCGTATTGATCGCCAATCGCGGCGAAATCGCCGTTCGCATCCGGCGCGCCTGCCTCGAACTGGGACTGCGCCCGATCCTTGTCGCGTCCGAGGTCGACCGGGCTGCAGATGCGGCTTGCCGAAAGGACGGTCCGCTCTCCATCGGACCATCGGCGCCGGCACGCAGCTATCTCAACCAGGCTGCGATCCTGCTTGCGGCGCGCGTCACGGGTGCTGAGGCAGTCCATCCGGGTTACGGATTCCTCTCGGAAAATGCCGAGTTTGCCGAAGCGGTCGAGAAGGCGGGACTGGTCTTCATAGGCCCGCCGGCTTCGGCGATCCGCACCATGGGCGACAAGATCGCTGCCAAACGGGCGATGATGGCAGCCGGCGTGCCCTGCGTGCCGGGACCGGGTGAGCCGTTGCCTGGGGATGGCGAGGCTGTGCGCGCCATCGCGGAAGAGATCGGCTATCCGGTCATCATCAAGGCGGCCGGCGGCGGGGGTGGGCGCGGCATGCGCGTCGTGCGCGAGAGCGCGCAGGTCGACGACGCGATCGCCATCACCCGCGAGGAGGCGCGCCGTGCCTTCGGCAAGCCGGAGCTCTATATGGAGAAATTTCTGGAGCATCCGCGCCATGTCGAGTTCCAGGTGCTCTGTGACAATCACGGCAATGCCGTCTGGGTCGGTCATCGTGACTGCTCCATCCAGCGGCGACACCAGAAGGTTGTTGAGGAGGCGCCTGCGCCCGGCATTGCGCCGGAACTGGCGCACAGGATCGGTGAGCGCTGTGTGGAGGCGTGCCGGCAGATCGGCTATCGCGGCGTCGGCACGTTCGAATTCCTCTATGAGCACGGGGAATTCTACTTCATCGAGATGAACACGCGCTTGCAGGTCGAGCATCCCGTCACGGAGATGACGGCTGGTGTCGATCTCGTGCACGAGCAGTTGCGCGTAGCGCAGGGGCAGATGCTCAGTCCGTCCCGCCTTTGTGGCGAGGCGCTCGGCCATGCCTTCGAATGCCGCATCAATGCCGAGGATCCTGCGACCTTTGTCGCAGCACCCGGGCGCATGACAGCGGTGCGCTTCCCGAGTGGACCGGGAATTCGCATCGATACGCATGTGTCGGCCGGATACCGTGTCTCTCCCTACTACGATTCCCTGATCGCCAAGCTGATCGTGCATGCGCCAACCCGTGCGGCGGCGATCCGGCGCATGCAGGTCGCCTTGTCGGAAACGCGCATCGAGGGCATTTCCACCAACCTTGCGCTGCACGAGAGGATCTTCGCCGATCCCGATTTCGTTCAGGGCTGTGTCGATATCCACCATCTTGAAAAACGGCTGAGGGAGGAACCCCGTGTCCAGGCGTGACCGCTCGGCAGGCAAAAACACGATCGGCGACCTTTCCGATCCCGCTCTTATCTCCACACTCACCGACTGGCTGGAAGCCTCTGGCGCACGCGAGCTGGAAATTCTCACAGAGGCTGGCGAGGCTTTGAAGATCGTCCTTGGTTCGGGCGCGCGCTCGGCGCATGCGCATGAAACCGCCCCTAAGGTGCGCCCAACCCTGCCCGAGGGCCGGTCCGTCAAGGCGCCGATGGCCGGTCTCTTCCGCAGCGCCCATCCGGGCAGCGCCGACGCTTCGCCGCTTGCCGAAAAGGGTCGGGCGGTCGAAGCAGGCGCCATCATCGGCTTCATCGAGGTTGGGCCAGTGCTCTTGCCCGTCACCGCGCCCGAAGCGTCCGTCGTCGCCGAAGTCCATGCCCATGCAGGAGACCTCATCGGCTACGGTGATGCTGTTTTCGCGACGGAGCCCTGCCGATGAGCCGCCCGCAATCGACGCCGCTCGCATCGCCCGCCTCAATCGTGCCGAACACGGACGCACTGGCGAAAATTTCCTTTATCGGCACACGCGCCTTCCTCGTGGAAGCGCCCGGCGCCTTCGACCTGCCGAACCAGCGGCGCATCTGGGCGCTGTCACGTGCCCTCGAGGCACAGGAGGAAATCGCCGAAATCGTGCCGGGCATGACGAACCTGTTGGTGATCCTCAAGCAGACGCCGGAGGCGCCAGACATCATCGTTCACCAGCTCCAGGAGGAATGGAAGCGGGCACGCGGCGTCGATCTTGCCGGCCGGGACATCGACATCGCGGTCACCTATGGCGGCGAACATGCGACGGATCTGCCGGCGCTCTGCGATCTTTCCGGCCTCAGCGACCGGGAGGTCGTGCGCATCCATCACGAAGGCACCTACCGGGTCTTTGCCCTCGGCAGTGCGCCGGGTTTCGGCTACCTCTTCGGGCTTGATGCGCGCATCCATATGCCGCGCAAGACAGTGCCCTCGCTCAGCATGGCGCGAGGCTGCGTCACGATCGGCGGCATGCAGACGGGCGTTGCGGTGCTGACGGGACCGAACGGCTGGAATTCCATCGGCTTTGCCGAACTCCAGATGTTCGATCCGTTGGCTGCTGCTCCGGCCGTCATGGCTCCTGGCGACACCGTGCGTTTCCGTCCAGAAAGGATCGAACTGTGATCGATATTGAGGCAACAGGGCCGCTGAACACCATCCAGGACCTTGGGCGTCCAGGCTATCGCAATATCGGGGTCACGGCCTGCGGTGCGATGGACACGCTTGCGCTTTCGATCGGCAATATCCTCGTCGGCAATACGCCTCAGGCTGCGGGTATCGAGGTGCAAACCTTTCCTTTCCGCGTGCGTTTTTCGGCGCGAACTGCCTTCGCGATCACCGGCGCGGATTGCCGCGCAACGCTCGACGGGATCGGCGTGCCGCCCTGGTGGGTTGCGCAGGCCGAGGCCGGCCAGCTTTTGGAACTATCGCCTCCACTCAAGGACGCAAGAGCCTATCTCAGCCTTGCCGGCGGTGCGGATGTCACGCCTGTGATGGGTTCGCGCAGCACGTCGCTGCGCGGCGGTTTCGGCGGTCTTAACGGCAGGGTGCTTGCGACAGGCGACGCAGTGGCAACGGGCGCGGCAACGTCGACCTTTCTTCCGAAGGGCGGATTCGGCGTCGTACCTCCGGCCGTGGCATTGAAGGACGTCTTTCCAGCCGGTGAGGGTGGCGCGCTCACGATCCGCGCTCTGCCAGCCGGTGAGCATGATCTTTTCGGCGCCGATGCGGAGCGTTTCTGGAGCCAGCCCTGGAAGATCTCAGCGCGCAGCGACCGGACCGGTTATCGGCTAAGTGGCGATCCGATCCATCCGCTGGAGACGGTGGAGATGCGCTCGCACGGCGTCGTTCCCGGCGTCGTCCAGGTCCCGCCGGCAGGCGAGCCGATCGTCCAGATGAGCGACGCCAATACGGCGGGCGGCTATCCCAAAATCGCGGGCGTCATCGAGGCCGATCTCTGGCGGCTGGGGCAGGCACGTATCGGTTCGATGCTGCGTTTCGTACCGGCGACACATGCGCAAGCGAGGGCCATTGAGCGGGCGCTTGGCGCCTATATCGACGACGTCAGGCGGACCGCCCGGCTGGTCAGTCAGGCGCTCAGTACCGTGGCATAGGAGCATTTCATGAAGGTGGATCTCAATTCGGACATGGGCGAGGGTTTCGGTCCGTACCGGCTCTGCGACGACGAGGCGATGATGGATATCGTCACCTCCGCCAACATTGCCTGCGGCTTCCACGCCGGCGATCCTGAAACGATGGCGCGTATGGTGCGCCTTGCCCGGGAAAAAGGGGTGGATGTCGGCGCCCATCCGGGCCTGCCGGACAGGCAAGGTTTTGGCCGCCGGGAACTGCCCTTCGGCCCGGACGAGCTGCGCCAGCAGATGCTGTTCCAGCTCGGCGCGCTGATTGCGATCGCCAAGGCCGAGGGTGTGACGGTTTCGCATGTCAGCTTCCACGCTGCTATGGGAAACATGGTCAACCGTGACCCGGCGCTGGCCGCTGCAATGATGGCGGCGATCCGTGCGGTCGATCCCGATCTCATCGTTTTTGGCACGGCCGACAGCATCATCGAGCGCGCTGCAATCGAGGCCGGCCTGAAGACGCTGACCCTTTTCCTTGCCGACCGAGCCTATGATGCGGAAGGAAAACTCGTGCCGCGCGGCAAGCAGGGTGACCTCGTCAAGGACGAGTCCGCAGTGCGCTCCCGCGTGCGGCAGTTCCTCCTTGACGGCACCGTCACCGCTATCGACGGAGCCGTCGTCCCCATGCGCGCGCGCTCCATCCTCGTGCACAGCGATACTCCCGGCTCGCTCGACCTCGCCCGCATCGTGCGCAGCGAGATCGAGGCAGCCGGCGGCGCGGTGACGCCGGTATCCAAGCTTCTGCGATGAGCCCCGTCGCAGCCCCCTCATCCCTTTCATCGAGAGCAACGATCATGCCCGCCATTGCCGACCGCCTGAAGAATGTTTCCGTCTCCGCCTCCGCCGCCATGACCCAGCGCGCCCGCGACCTTGCAGCCAGGGGCATCAAGGTCATCAGCCTTTCATCTGGCGAACCCGATTTCACAACACCGGCCAATGCCATCGAGGCGGCCCATGCGGCAGCCCTTGCCGGTGATACGAAATATCCGCCGCTCGACGGCACCCCGGCGCTGCGCCAGGCCATCGCCCGCAAGTTCAAGCGGGATAATAATCTCGATTACGATCCCTCGGAGATCGTCGTTGCCGGCGGCGGCAAGCAGATCATCTTCAATGCCGTGATGGCCACCTGCAATCCCGGCGATGAGATCGTCATCCCAACGCCCTCCTGGATCAGCTATGCCGATATCGTGACGTTCGCCGGCGGCGTGCCGGTGCCGGTCGACTGCCCACAGCAAAACGGGTTCAAGCTGCGCGCCGAAGACCTTGATGCGGCGATCACGCCGCGCAGCAAATGGCTGTTCCTCAATTTCCCAAACAACCCGACGGGCGCTGCCTGCACGCAGACGGAGATGAGGGCCATCGCACAGGTTATGCTCAAGCACCCGCACGTCTGGATCATGACCGACGACATGTACGAGCACCTAATTTATGACGGTTTCGAATTCTGCACCATCGCGCAGGTCGAACCACGTCTCAAGGATCGCGTACTGACGGTCAACGGCGCTTCCAAAGCCTATGCCATGACCGGATGGCGGCTTGGCTTCTGTGGCGGGCCAAAGGACCTCATCAAGGCGATCAGCAACGTCAACGGCCAGAACAGTGGCGGTACGTCGACCATCACCCAGGCCGCCGTTGCGGCTGTGCTTGACGGGCCACAGGACCTGCTCAGGGAACGGGCGGCGATCTACCGGGAGAGGCGCGACTTCGTCGTCGCCCGACTTGGCGAGATCGAGGGCATCCGCTGCCACAAGCCGGAAGGGGCGTTCTACGTCTTCCCAAACATCGCCGACCTGATCGGCCGGACGAGCAGCGGCGGGCGGAAGATTGAGACCGACACCGATTTCGTCCTGGCGCTGCTCGACGAGCATCACGTGACGACCGTGCAGGGCGCGGCCTATGGGATGAGCCCTTTCTTCCGTATTTCCTACGCCACGAGCATGCAACAGCTGGACGAAGCCTGCGGACGCATTGCCGAGTTCTGCTCCGGCCTGCGCTAACTTTGCCCCTTGAGGCGCGCGGTTAGATCCATGAGGATCGACCGCACCGCCAGCGCCGGCTCCGACAGCTCGCTCTGGTCGGAAACGCAGAGCGACAGAGTTTCCTCAATCTTCGGCGCGATCATGCACGAGACAAGCGGCTCGGGGGATTCCGCGATGATCCGCTCGACGATGGCGCGCGGCATGATGGTGGCGCCGACGCCGCTTGAAACGGCGCGCGCCAAGGTGCGGACAACTTCCACCTCCGCCACGACGTTGAGGGAGACGCGGGCTCGCGTGAAGGAAAGATCGATGGCGCGGCGCACGAAATTGTAGGGCGGCGGCAGGAGAAGCGGCAGGTCGTTGAGCGCGCTCACCGGCAGCGGCGCCGCACCTGGCTCGATACGGAAATCGCGGTGGGCGACAAGACGGAACTCCTCGACAAAAACCGGTTCGAAGCGCACACCCTTGATCGGACCCGTGCCATGGATCAACGCCATTTCCAGCCGACCATTCATGATCATCTGGCTGTAGGTCTGACCGACGCTTTCGGTCAGGTGCAGCAGAATGCCGGGATGGCGTTTGCGGGTTTCAGTGAGGAGATCGACGGACAGCGTTGCCGCGCTCGAAAAGGGCACGAGGCCGACCGAGACGCGCCCGACGAGCGTCGAGCCGGCAGCCTTCACGTCGGCCTGCGCCTGCTCCATCTGGCGCAGGACGATCTGGGCGTGGCGGTAGACGGCCTTGCCGGCCTCGGTCATGGAGACGCCCTGCTGACTGCGGATTAGAAGCTTCTGTCCGAAATGCTCCTCGAGCGCAGCCAGCTGCTGGCTGAGCGCGGGCTGGGCGATATGCAAAACGTCGGCGGCCCGCGTAATGCTGCCGGTGTCGACAATGACGATGAAGGATTTGAGACGCCTTGTATCCATATGCGAGCCTGCCTTGTTTGGCCTCGCATGTTACAGGCCGAAGAGGCGGCGGCAAGCCCATAAGCCTTGCTTATCCATCCAGATTCAAACGGTCTTATCCAGAGCCGGAAAGCTTCGTTACTCTCTTTTCCAACAACAGGGGAACTCCAATGTCATTTTCCGATTACAAAACGGCACTCGTGACCGGAGCATCCTCGGGGATCGGAGCTGCGGTCGTCGAACGGCTCCGGCGCGAGAACCTCGAAGTGCATGCAGTGGCCCGCAGCGCAAGCGCGCTCCAGGAACTGGCCGAACGTACCGGCTGCATTCCCCACGCCATCGACGTCACCGATCGCGCCGCACTCGCCAAACTCGCCGGCGAAATGGAATTCGACATTCTAGTAAACAATGCCGGCGTCGACCGGCCGAAGACGTTCCTCGAAGCAGAGGACGGAGACATCGACCTCCTGGTCGACGTCAATCTGCGTGCGGTCCTCCATCTCTGCCGGCTGATCGTGCCGGGCATGGCTGCGCGCGACCGCGGCCATGTCGTCAACATCTCCTCGATTGCCGGACTCTACAATTTCGGCGGCAACTCCACCTATCACGCGACCAAGGCCGGTGTCAGCATGCTGTCGAACCAGTTGCGGATCGATACGTTCGGCAAGCGTGTTCGGGTGACGGAGATCTGCCCCGGTCGTGTTGCAACCGACATCTTCAGCCACGTGCACGGCAATGATCCGTCGGTGCGGGAACGCTTCATCGACGGTTTCGAGCTGCCGCAGGCCTCCGACATTGCTGACGCCATCGCCTTCGCGATTGCAGCGCCGATTGCCGTCAATATCGGTCACATGGAAATCACCCCGACGCTCCAGGTGATGGGCGGCCTGCAGACGGCGCGTCCAGGGGCGAAGGAGCCACGGCCGTGAAGGGCTTCGATCTCGCCGACATCCTCGCCAATCCGGACTATGTTGCCATGCTCGTGCATGGCATCGAGATGACCTTCGTCATCGCCATCTCGTCCTGGCTGCTGGCAATGGGTCTCGCGCTGCTGCTGCTCGCCATCCGTTTTGCGCCAGGCCGCATCGGCAATTCGGTCGTGGCTGCCTACGTTTCCTATCATCGCAACGTGCCGACTCTTGTGCAATTGATGCTCTGGTATTTCGGCATCTACACGATCTTGCCTTCAGGACTGTCCGACTGGCTTTCTGCCCATTTTGCGGAGATGATCTTCGCGATTATCGGACTCGGCCTCTGCCAGGCGGCCTATTTCAGCGAGGACCTGCGCTCGGGCCTGCGCTCGGTCAATCCGGGCCAGATGGAAGCGGCGCGCGCGCTTGGCCACGGCTACGTCTCGGCCATGCGCTTCGTGCTGATCCCGCAGGGCGTGCGCAACGCGCTGCCAGCCCTCGTCAACCACAGCGTGTCACTCTTCAAGAACAGCAGCCTTGCCATCGTGATCGGGGCCCCGGAACTCAGTCATGCCATCAAGGAGATCGACAACCTTAGCTTCCGTACGTTCGAGATCTACCTGATCGGCACGCTCCTCTACCTCGTCTTCTCCCTGATGATCATGGCCGCCGGCGCCTACCTCACGTGGCGGGCCGATCCCGCGAACGGAGCCAGACGATGATCCACGACCTGATCGCCATCATCGACGACTACTGGCTGCTGCTCCTCATCGGACAATATCCGAACGGACCACTCGGCGGCCTTGCCAATACACTGATCCTCTCGGCCTTGAGCATCGCAATCGCCTTTCCGTTCGCCATCCTGCTCGCCTTCGCGCGCCTTTCGACATATCGGATGCTGCGTTGGCCGGTGACGGTGCTGGTCTATGTGACGCGTGGCGTGCCTTTGTTGATGCTGGTGCTGTGGAGCTATTTTCTCGTGCCGCTGCTGACGGGTGCCGACGTGCCGAGCTTTTACACCATGCTCGCCACCCTCGTCGTCTACGAGGGCGCGTTCCTCAGCGAAATCATCCGCGCCGGCATTGTCGCTTTGGGGCAGGGGCAAATGGATGCGGCCCGCGCCCTTGGCCACAGCTACTTCGGCGCGATGCGCTACGTCATCCTGCCGCAGGCGCTCTACAACATGATCCCGAGCATGCTGTCGACCTTCGTCGCAACGATCAAGGACACGACACTCGGCTACGTCATCAATGTGCCGGACCTGACCTTTGCTGCCAGCCAGGTCAACAACCAGCTCCTCACGCAGCCCTTCCAGGTCTTCCTGATCCTGGCGCTGACCTACTACGTGATCTGCTGGTCGCTCACCTCGCTCACCAACGTCATCGAGCGGCGGATCACGCGCCGACGCGCAGGGCTTGCCTCGAAGCGCCGCCAACTTGCGATTTCCCTGACACCCAATGCGACGGAGCAGCCATGACCGCTTCACTATCCACATCCGGGAAGGATCAGACGATCCGGCTTGCCGATGTCCGCAAGAGCTACGGCGACTATGACGTGCTGAAAGGAATCGACGCCGCGGTTTCGCGCGGCGAAGTGGTCGTCATCTGCGGACCGTCCGGTTCGGGCAAGTCAACGCTGATCCGCACCGTGAACCGACTGGAGGAGATCAACAGCGGCTCGATCTTCTTCGAGGGGCAGGACATCCACGCGCCGATGAGTGGCCGGGAGTTGAACCAGCTGCGCAGCCGCATCGGTTTTGTCTTCCAGAGCTTCAACCTCTTCCCGCATCTTTCCGCGGTGGACAATATCGCCATGTCGCCGATCCGCGTGAAGGGCGTTGCGCCCCGCGAAGCGCATGAAAAGGCGCTGAAGCTCCTCGATCGCGTCGGCCTTCGCGAAAAGGCGGACTCCTATCCGGCGCAACTGTCCGGCGGCCAGCAGCAGCGCGTAGCGATTGCCCGGGCGCTCGCGATGGAGCCGCCCGTCATGCTCTTCGACGAGCCGACCAGCGCGCTCGACCCGGAAATGGTCGGCGAAGTCCTGAACGTGATGAAGTCGCTGGCGGCCGAAGGCATGACCATGATGTGCGTCACGCATGAAATGGGTTTTGCCCGCGATGTCGCCGACCGCATCTGGTTCATCGACAGCGGCCAGATCATCGAAGCGGCGACCCCAGACGAATTTTTCAAAAGCCCGAAGCATCCCCGCGCGCAGCGGTTCCTCGCAGACCTGCGTCACTAATACCAACCACGAAGGAGAACAGTTATGAAGTGCAGGCATCTCATCCTCTCGGCGACAGTCGCTGCGGTCGCGCTCGCCGGCCCGGTCAAGGCCGACCAGCTCAACGACATCATGACGAACAAGACGCTGCGTTGCGCGACCTTCGCGGACGTACCGCCATTCGCTTCACCCGATGCGAAGACCCGCGAAATGGTCGGCTTCGACGTCGACCTGTGCGGCGCGATCGCCCGTGAACTCGGTGTGAAAGCCGAGATCAAGCCGGTTTCGGTCGAAGCACGCGTTCCGGAAGTCAAGCTGGGTCGCGTCGACATCACCGTGGCAAACCTCGCCTATACCAAGAGCCGTGCCGAGCAGATCCAGTTCAGCGATCCCTATTACCTCGCCAAGGAAATGCTGATCGTTCCGGCAGATGACCCAGGCAAATCGAAATCCGACTATGTCGGGCAGCGCATCGCATCCACCAAGGGCTCGACCTCGGAAATGTCCATCAAGCTCAACAAGTCCGAACCGCTGACCTTCCAGGACACCGCCTCGGCCTATCTGGCCGCCCAGCAGGGCAAGGCGCGCGGCATGGTCGCCAACACCATGACGACGACCAAGCTGGTCAATGAATCGAAGACCAAGGGCAAGCAGATGCGCATGATCCCCGAACCGATGTTGTTCCAGCCGATCGGCATCGGCATGGCAAAGGATCAGCCGGCATTGACGGCCAAGGTCAACGAGGTGCTTCACAAGCTCGATGACAGCGGCGAGATCAACAAGATCTGGGATAAGTGGCTCGGCCCGGACACCGAATACAAGATGACCCGCACCGACAAGGTCGCGCCGCTCTCAGAGCTGAAATTCAACCCGATCCCCTGACGAACGGCTAGCTGCCCGTTTTCCGAAATGGAGTGAACACCTCAAACGGCGGGCTTTGTGCCCGCCGCGACGTCCAACCGTGGGAAAAATCATGACGCATATCAAGAAAATGCCCGTCCGCCCGCCCGCCGCCGAAATCGACGCGCTCGCCAAATTCTCGCCGGCAACCATTCACGAGGCGCAGGGGCGCCGCGGGGCGCTCTCCTCCCGCATCAAGCCGGTCGACTACCGTATGAAGCTATGCGGCCCGGCATTCACCGTGCGCTGCGCGCCGCGCGACAACATCATGCTTCAACTCGCAATCAATTATGCCCAACCCGGTGACATTATCGTCGTCTCGGCGGGTGAATATCAGGAGGCCGGCTCCTTCGGCGACGTGCTCGCCAATGCCTGCCTTGCAAAGGGTATCGGCGGACTGGTGACGGACAGTGGCGTGCGCGACACGCTGCAACTGCGCGAGCTCGGCTTTCCGGTCTTCTCGCTCAGCGTCTGCATCAAGGGGACCGTCAAGGAGACCCTGACATCCACCAACGAACCGATCGTCGTCGGTGGAGAGCTGATCCATCCCGGCGACATCATCGTCGGTGATGCCGACGGACTGGTCGTCGTCCGCCAGGAGGAGGCACGCGAGGTGGCCAGGCTCTCCCAGGCGCGTGAAGAGGCCGAGGCCGAATACATCGCCGCTTACAAGGCAGGCAAATCGGTGATCGAAGTCAGCAAGCTGCAAGCGGTGCTGAAGGCAAAGGGCCTTATCGTCGAGGTGTAGGCGGCGAACCTTGGGACTGTCAGAGGACAAAATCATGAGCAAAATCGAGCTGTTGCAAGTCGGCCCCTATCCTGCGTGGGATGAGGAACGGTTGAATACGACCTTCACCATGCACCGCTATTTCGAGGCTTCGGACAAGGCGGCGTTCCTTGCATCGCACGGCGCCGGCATTCGCGGCATCGCCACACGCGGCGAGCTTGGGGCCAACCGCGCCATGATCGAAGCGCTGCCGGAGCTGGAGATCATCTCGGTCTACGGCGTCGGTTTCGACGCGGTGGACCTTGGAGCGGCGCGCGAGCGCAGCATCCGCGTCACCAATACGCCTGACGTGCTCACCAAGGACGTCGCCGATCTCGGCGTCGCCATGTTGCTTGCGCAGGCACGCGGCATGATTGGCGGCGAACGTTGGGTCAAGAACGGCGACTGGGCGAGGAAGGGCCTTTATCCCCTGAAAACCCGCGTGCACGGCAAACGTGTCGGCATTTTGGGCCTTGGCCACATCGGCTTTGAGGTGGCAAAACGCCTTGCCGGCTTCGAGATCGACATCGCCTACAGCGATACCGGCCCGAAGGATTACGCAAGGGACTGGGCCTTTATCGCCGATCCGGTGGAACTTGCCGCCCGCTCCGATTTCCTCTTCGTCACCCTCGCCGCCTCAGCCGAGACGCGCCACATCGTCGGCCGCAAGGTCATCGAGGCGCTTGGCGAGGATGGGATGTTGATCAATATCTCACGCGCCTCTAACATCGACGAAGAGGCTCTGCTCGATGCACTGGAAAAGAAGACCCTGGGCTCGGCGGCGCTCGACGTCTTCGAGGGCGAGCCGAATCTGAACCCGCGCTTCCTTGCGCTCGACAACGTGCTCTTGCAGCCGCACATGGCATCCGGCACGGTTGAGACCCGCAAGGCGATGGGCCGGCTCGTCTTCGACAACCTGTCGGCCCATTTCGAGGGCCGGCCGCTGCCAACCCCGGTTCTGTGAGGGCCACGATGAAAGCAATTGTCATCCATGCGGCAAAGGACCTTCGCATCGAGGACCGGGAGCCGGAAAAGCCCGGCCCTGGCGAGGTGGAGATCCGCCTTGCCGCCGGCGGAATCTGCGGCTCCGACCTGCACTACTACAATCACGGTGGCTTCGGCACGGTGCGCCTCAAGGAGCCCATGATCCTCGGCCATGAAGTTGCCGGCCATGTCGCAGCGCTCGGCGATGGCGTTTCAAAGCTCGCCGTCGGCGACCTCGTCGCCGTCTCGCCATCGCGCCCCTGCGGCGCCTGCGACCATTGCCTCAAGGGCCTGCCCAATCATTGCTTCAATATGCGCTTTTATGGCTCTGCCATGCCTTTCCCGCATATCCAGGGTGCCTTTTGTGAACGGCTCGTTGCCAGGGCCAGCCAGTGCGTGAAAGCGGACGGCCTTGGCGCCGGAGAGGCGGCGATGGCCGAACCGCTCTCGGTGGCGCTGCATGCCACTCGTCGCGCCGGCGAGATGCTCGGCAAGCGCGTGCTCGTGACCGGCTGCGGGCCGATCGGTACCTTGTCGATCCTTGCTGCCCGCCGGGCGGGCGCCGGCGAAATCGTCGCGGCCGATCTTTCAAAAAAGGCGCTCGGCTTTGCCCGCACGGTCGGCGCGGACCGTACGGTCGACCTGTCGGAAGACCGGGACGGCCTTGCCGGCTACAGCCAGGACAAGGGCTATTTCGACGTCCTCTATGAATGCTCCGGCGCCGCGCCGGCGCTCGTCGCCGGTATCCATGCTCTGCGCCCACGCGGCGTGATCGTCCAACTCGGCCTCGGCGGTGAAATGAGCCTTCCGATGATGGCGATCACGGCGAAGGAACTGGACCTGCGCGGCTCCTTCCGCTTCCACGAGGAGTTCTCGGTCGCCGTCAGGCTGATGCAGGGCGGCCTGATCGACGTCAAACCGCTGATCACCCATACGCTGTCGCTTGCCGATGCCCTGAAGGCCTTCGAGATTGCCTCGGACAAGGGGCAGTCGATGAAGACACAGATCGCGTTTGCTTGAGGAAGGACACATGAGCATTCAACTCTTCGACCTGACGGGCAGGCGGGCCCTCGTCACCGGCTCCTCGCAGGGCATCGGCTATGCGCTGGCAAAGGGTCTTGCCGACACTGGCGCCGAGATCATCCTCAACGGCCGCGACGAGGCGAAGCTGAAGGCGGCGGCCGCAAGCCTCGGCGTGAAACACACGCTCGCCTTCGACGCCACGGATCATGAGGCCGTGCGCAAGGCTATCGATGACTTCGAGGCGGGTGTCGGTGCCATTGACATCCTTGTCAACAATGCCGGCATGCAGCACCGCGCACCGCTTGAAGATTTCCCCCCCGATGCCTTCGAGCGATTGTTGAAGACCAACATCTCCACGGTGTTCAATGTCGGCCAGGCGGTTGCGCGTCACATGATCAAACGCGGTGCCGGCAAGATCATCAATATCGCCAGCGTCCAGACCGCGCTTGCCCGCCCCGGCATCGCGCCCTATACGGCGACCAAGGGCGCCGTCGGCAACCTGACCAAGGGAATGGCGACCGACTGGGCGAAGTATGGTCTGCAATGCAATGCAATCGCGCCCGGCTATTTCGACACGCCGCTGAACGCTGCCCTGGTCGCCGATCCGACTTTCTCAGCCTGGCTGGAAAAGCGCACGCCGGCCGGCCGCTGGGGCAAGGTGGAGGAGCTGGTCGGCGCCTGTATCTTCCTCTCGTCTGACGCTTCCTCCTTCGTGAACGGACATGTGCTCTATGTCGACGGCGGCATCACGGCCTCACTCTGAGATGTTCCGGCGCATCGTGCTGATGGGCGTCGCGGGCTCGGGAAAGTCCGCCGTGGGTGCGGTGCTTGCCGCTCGTCTGAGTGCGATCTACCTTGATGGCGACGACCTGCATCCGCCCGAAAACATCGCCAAGATGAGCCGCGGCGAACCACTGACGGACGACGATGCACCTGTCATCTTCGTCCACCTCGCCGGCAGACAAGAGCTGATCGCCGCCCGCATGGGCGCCCGCGCCGGCCACTTCATGCCGATGAGCCTCATCGACAGCCAGTTCGCAGCTCTCGAGCCGCCAGAAGCGGACGAAAACGCAATTACCGTCGACATCGACAATACGATCGAAGCGGTTGTTGCCGCCATCGCAGCCAGGCTGGAAGATCTTTCGTCGTAGCGATCAATTTGCCCGATCGGCTGGCCGAACCATTGCCTGGCTCTATCGAAGTTCGAATAGACGCCAGCGAAGCAACGGCAGCTTCAAGTAGCAGAAATAGATCCCCCCGGCCCCCAGCAAGGCCAGCAGGACGACGAGGAGTGCAAGGGTCATCATGGAATTCGTCCGCAGGTTTTGACAGTGCTTAAGCTGGACGGCCGGTCGCAAGAAGGACGCGACGTTGCGCTCTCATGGCAGAAGGATGGTCCGTTCAGTTGATGGTTTCGCAGGGCAGCAGTATTCCGTAACTGGGATCGATCCATGTGAGTTCGTCCTTGATTTCAGAGACGCCGGCAATGTTCTCTGCAGCCACCCGTGCGGCTGCTCTGACGCGCTCGTCGACGATCGTCCCGCTCAGGGTGACAACTCCATCCTCGACACCGACATGGATGAGGCCGTTACGAGCCCACTGCTGGGTTCGTAGCTCCGCCTCGACATTCGATCGGATTGTCTGGTCGTCGATCGGAAACACGCAGACCGCGCGGGTCTGCCTGAGTGGCTTCAGAAAGTCCTTCGTCGTAACAATCCCGACGAGGTGACCTCCCACAACAACGGGCAGTCGCTTTACCCGCGTTTGCTCCATCAATTCGGCGGCTTCGGCCAAGGTGGCATACGGCGACACCGTGACGAGAGGCCGGGACATGACTTCGCGGACCCTCCTGCCGTTTGCACTCACGTACTCGTCGGCGACCTTGCCGGGGCTCGTGAGAAGCTGGAGCCACCAGGAGCGGCGCTTCTCGGTTTGCACTTCGGCGCGTCGCAAAAGATCGGTGTCGCTGATCACGCCGACCAGTGCCCCGTTGCGATCAACAACGGGGAGTGCGCTTATGCGGTGGGTCAGCATCAGTTCGGCGGCGTCGATCACGGTTGCTGCTTCATCGATAACGATGACGTTGTCTGTCATGATGTTGCTTATGCGCATTGTCTCATCCTTAGAGGATCTGGCGCCTGTGCCCTGAGATTGGCATGAACTCGGCCCACATGCTTTGAGTGGCGGTCCGTTCTCGGCTGAAAGGCAAAACGCCAGTTCGCCGTCATTTGCGATCATCGCGCTCCTCCTGTCCGCATGCAACGACTATTAGCCCGTCACGAAAGGCGCTCATTGACGCAGCGCAAACTAGTCGAAAGTCCAAGCTGGACGGCCATGGGGTCAGAAGGCGCCGACAGTCAGCAACACGCAAAACCCAAACAAGGCCGCAGACCCACAACGTCTGGCGACGAGCGGCATTTCGTCGGCGTCTCCGAGCACCGCGCGACCGATCGACAGCCAAATGCACGAGGCTCCAGTTGCCGCGATCAGGAACGCGGTCAGTACGTCGAAAGCGATGATGCTCCGGGGTGGAAGCATCGTGAGCGCGATGATGATCGCTTTCGGATTGAGGAGTGTTGTCGTCACAAGCTGCCTAACACCCAGCCCGGATGGATCGACCTTGCCCGGTATGCCCCACAGCTTCAATGCGAGGTAAAACACCCATGTGGCTGACGCTAGCTTGACGCCTTGGGATACGGCCGGGTGATGTTGAAGGAAAGGACCTGCGAATGAGGAAATGGGTAGGATAACGACGAGATAGGACAGAAGAACCGCGGCCACCAGCACGCCCATACGCGACAGTGTCAGCCCGAGCGAGGTCATTGCCAGGATCGCGTTCGTCGGGCCAGGCAAGACCAGGAGTGCGAAAACACTAACTGCAAACGCGAAAATATCCACTCGGAAATCCTTGAACAATTCTCGGCGCTCTCTTGCACGCTTTCCGCCAGCTGTAATTGACCTAAATCATTTATCGAGGAACCTTTCCTCTTTTGTTCGCTTCATGCGATCGAACCGAAGGTGCTGCAATGCCTCGCTTGATCTGGTTTATCCTCACCCGTTTCATGACAGGATTTGCACTCGGCTGTGCGACGGGTCTTTGGATCTGGAACATGTATATCTGCGGCTCTGAGCACGGAATGGCGTTGTCAGGTTCCCTGATTGCTCAAGTCTTCTTCACCTATCTGTTTGCCAGCACGATGGGCATAGGCTACATGGCGACGGCGCTCTGGACGGAAGAACTCTAAGGGGGCGCGAGATGCAATTTCCGTTGTCCATACTGGCTCGACGAAGTCTGAAGCCGCCAAGCTATGCATCGGCTTTGCGGTGACGCGAGCCCGGGGGCAGCAGTCATCCGCTGCCCAACCGCGAGCGCCTCACGACAGCGATCGCGCCTGGTTTGTGATCGAGCCTCACGTCGTGCGGCTACTGGCCGTTGCCCCAGTCCGATGCGCTCGCAGCATGCCGACGGCGCCAACGCCGTACGTCTTCTGCAGTCAGTTCCAGGGGGCGAGCAAGGTTTGCGTCTGGGCACTTGTCGAGCGCAATGTCGCGAAAGATCTGGATGCATTCCAAGAAACGCTCGGCCGTGGCACGGGGAGGCGATGCGACGCTTAGAAGCCCTCTTCTCGTCACCGTCACTGGCCAGGATTTTCGGTCCTCAACGCTGAGAACAAACGACCCTTTTCGACTGAGCGGATCGAATGCGACGACGCCCACACTCCCTGCGATGAACTCACTCATCGGCAAAGCCCCCGTCTTGCCGTGGTGATTGATACTCCACGGCAGATCTGTTGAAAACGTAGCTGGGCCAGGCGTCTGCGTGGGAAAGAAAAGCTTCCAACGTCGCCTGTGGCTCTCCGGCGGTAGACGCGCCGGAACCAATGAATTCCAGGATGTCGATGCGCCGGTTCTTCTTCCTGTCATCCATTACAGTGACCTCGCCGATGCTTGAGGCAGCCTGGTCGCGGCATCGCGCAAGTCCGATCGGTTATAGGAGAACGCCCTCAATAACTGCGAACCGAGACGCGCCTGCTCGGCCATGTCGTCGAAAATCATTGCTGCCTCTTCGATTTCGCCCTGATCTGTTGCCGGACCGAACTGGTCCAGTTCCATCAGCAGTTCCATCAGCGTGGTGACCTTCGTGCGCTGCCGCACCGCCGACAAGAAAAGCTCGGCGACGACAGCCGCGCGCTCTTTGGGCCGCAAGTTGAGCAAGACCTCCCCGACGACCGACGAGCAGCCACAGTCGAGGTCTGGCCTCTTCGCAAAGGCCTTGATCTGGCGCAGGGCGGAACGCGTGCGCGCATCGGCGGCGCCGGCGCCGGCCTTTTGATGTCCTTTGGTCATCGAGCCAATCCTTCTGCGTTTCTAAGCCGCGCTATCCATTCTGCCCCGGCGCGACCGTGGTGGAATCCGTTGGAGAGCGGGAGGTCGGGATGAATATCTCGCAGCCTGAAGGCTGCTTGTTCGGATCCGATGCTGCTATCGAGAAGGTCGCGGTATACCCTCGCAACGGCGCTCATGTCGCAATTCTGGGGAGACAGTCTCAGCGACCGGATGCCGAGGGAGAGCGTTTCTCCGGGCTCGTCGAGGAGTGCCTGACAGGAGTGCGAGACGGTCTGCACTCCGTTGAGAGCAAGGAAGGGTTGCCCGGAAAGGGTGTTTACCAACAGCCCGTCAGGGTCCTCTTGGCAGACAAACTGACAGTTGTCCTTGGTGCGGCCCTTCGATCTGGCATGAGCGCAGCGCGCCGAGATCGCGAGCGGGATCCGGCCGAATGCAAAGAGCTCGAAACCAATCCCGGGGCAGGATTTCGTGATCTCGGCGACCGACGCCGCCGGCAATTCCGGTGGCAGGCAGATTTCTCTGGCCCCGTTTCGCGCCAGGACCTTCGCGGCCGCACCATTATAGACGTTGACGAAAGGTCCGATTGCATGGGACCGGCCCTTCAGCATCTGCAGCGCAGATAGGTCGTTTGCTTCGACCAGTCGGGTATCGTCGTCCACAAGCGATCGCTGGTAGCTCGCTTCCCGATCAAGGGTCACCAAGGCAAGGGTCGAGAGCCTTACCTCTTTTCCGGCGGCTTCAAGCCGCTCGACCACCGCTGCGAACTCGGACTCCATGAAATGAAGCCGCTTCGAACACACTGTCTCCCCGACGACGACGACGTCGACCGGCGCTTCGTCAGCGATCTGAAAATAGAAGTCACGCCAGCGGGCGGTCGACCAGAGGTAGAGTAGGGGACCGAGCGTCAGTTTAAGGGAGGACGTCATGCGATCATCTCCAGCGTTTCTCGTAAGCGCCATGGGTCGTTTGCTGGCCTTCGCTCAATGCTTTCAGACGGCTCATCAGAGCGGCGCGCTCAGGCGCAGCAGCATTCAGCGTCGCGCGGAGGGTAGAAACGACCTCCGATATGTACGCCTTGCCACGCTGTCGCCCTTCGACCTTCAGCGCTTTCACTCCGGCTGCACGGAGCTCGTCGAGCTGATCCATCACGTCCAGTGACACGGGATCCTCGAAAGCGTAGGTCTTGCTTTCTGCGATTTCGAAGCGTCCCTTGCACAATGTCGGGTAGCCTGTCGGCTCGTTCGCCGAGAACCTGTTGATCGTGAAACTGCCGAGCTCCGACATCATGTCACTGCCCGCCTGGCGATACCTGACGTGGCTGGCCGGTGAGCAGACGCCGTTCATGTTTGGCGACTTGCCGGTGGCGTAGGAGGAGAGAGAACAACGGCCCTCCGCCATGACGCAAAGGCCGCCGAAGACGAAAACTTCGAGCTCGCAACTCACACGCCGGGAAATGCGCGCAATATCCGATATGGTTAGGGTTCTCGGCAGAACGACGCGCTGAGCGTTGAAGTTCTCGACGAGGTAGCTGAGTGCGTCCGGGTTGGAGGCTGACGCCTGAACGGAAATGTGCAAGCGCTGCTGCGGAAGCCGTTCCGCCACGTGGGCCATAAGCCCAAAATCGGCGACGATCAGAGCGTGGGCGCCCGCATCCGTTGCTTCGTGTGCTCGCCGATACCAGAGGTCCTCTTTCCCGGCGGTCATGAAAGTGTTCAGTGCAACGAACGTCTTCACATTGCGCGCTCGCGCATAGCCGATTGCTTCGCGAAGCTCGGAAAGCTCGAAGTTCAATCCAGGGAAGTTGCGCGCGTTGGTCTCGTCGCGAAAGCCGCAGTAAACGGCATCGGCGCCTGCCTCGACGGCTTCGCGGAACGAGGAGGGGGTTCCGGCAGGGCAAATCAGCTCCATGCGACACCGTGCGCCTTCAGGGCCTGTCGTCTGATTGACGAGAGGAGGTCCGACACCGAAGACTTCAGTGGCCCGGAAAAGCTCCCGACCGTTTTCGCCAGATCGATCTCGTTGTCATCGAGTGCGTTTCGAAGCGCCAGGATTGCTTCCATGTCGCCGGTTACCGCAAGCTTGCGTGCAAAGAAGATTGCGTCTCCATCGACACGCCCTTCCGCAAGAGCCAGCATGAGGAATAAAGGGCCAGTGATCGTTGCGTCAGTGGCAAGCGCGGCACCTCGCCGAACTGTTTGAATGTCGCGAGACCCCGGCCGGATGGAGAAGGCGAAGGGAAGATCGGTCGGGACGAATCCGAAACGGGACTGGCTATATTCTCCCAACCGGTCGAACAAATTGGGGTGGGTTTTAAGAACCTGCTGGAAGAGCATGGATGCGATGCGCGCTGCGATCGGCAACGGCACCATATGCACTGGGGCCATCAGGCGGTGTAAGGCAAACATTGAGGCCTCTTCAATTGGACGAGGCATCCTAGGGTCAATTGCACCGCCGCTATTTGATCTGTGACAAAGACAGCGCTTGTTTCCTCATTGATTGCATCGTCAATGCGCAACGACGATTTCAAAATTCAACGGCACAGCGACTTGCAATCTTTTCTGCGGGAGCTCGATCAGCGCCGACTGCTCGTTGTCGTGAACGAGCCAGTTTCCCTCGTTCACGAAATGACCGCGCTGCATCAAAAGGTTCTCAGTGAGAACGGCCCTGCGCTTCTCTTCAAGAAACCGATCGATGCAGATGGCCGGTGTTCTCCAGTGCCGGTCGTTGCAAACCTCTTCGGCACCAGGGAACGCATCGAGCTGGGGTTTGGTCTTGGGGAAGGCGGACTGCAGCGTTTGGGGGATGAACTCGCGCAGATGCAGCGTCCCGAGCCACCGAAGTCGCTCTCCGATGCCTGGAGCAAGCTCCCCATGCTGAAGGCAGCCATCAGCATGCGGCCGCGACATCGACGAGCAGGGCCGTCCCAGGACGTCGTCTACCAGGGGAAGGATATCGATCTTGGAATGCTCCCGGTGCAATGGTGCTGGCCGGGCGAGCCTGCTCCGCTCATCACTTGGCCCTTGGTCATCACGCGAAGCCCTGACGACCCGAGCGACATCAACGTCGGCATTTACCGTATGCAGGTTCGAGACCCGGCTTCGCTGATCGTCCGGTGGCTTGCCCATCGCGGCGGCGCAAAGCACCATCGACAATGGCAACGAAAGGGATTGGACATGCCGATTGCGATCGCGATCGGGGCCGACCCTGCCACTTTGCTTGCGGGCGTCATTCCGCTGCCAGAAGGTATGAGCGAGCTTAATTTCGCCGGTCTTCTTCGGGGAGCAAGGACTGACGTCAGCAAGGCAGTGACGGTCCCGCTTCCGGTACCGGCGAACGCCGAAATCATCCTTGAGGGCGTGGTGTCCGCCAAAGAGATGGCACCGGAAGGGCCCTATGGCGACCACACCGGCTACTACAATTCGGTCGAATCCTTTCCCGTCGTGCGATTGTCCGCCATCACGACCAGGCGTTCACCGGTCTATCTGTCGACCTATACAGGTCGCCCGCCCGACGAACCCTCGCGCCTGGGAGAGGCAATGATCGAGCTTTTCGTCCCGATAGCAAAACGCCAGTTTCCCGAGATAGAGGATCTGTGGCTGCCTCCGGAAGCCTGCTCGTACCGTGCAGCCGTCGTTTCGATCGACAAGAGGTATCCGGGGCAGGCTCGCCGGGTGATGATGGGCCTTTGGGGGATGCTTTCTCAGTTCAATTACACCAAGCTCATAATCGTCGTCGATCCCGACATCTGCGTGCGTAGCTGGGAAGACGTCATGTGGGCGGTATCCACTCGTTTCGACGCTGCCAGAGACCTCGTCGTCATCGAAAACACCCCCATCGACTATCTGGACTTTGCTTCGCCCAAGGCCGGATTGGGAACCAAAATGGGGATCGATGCGACAAACAAGATCGCGACCGAGACTGAAAGGGAATGGGGCCGCGAGCTTCGGATGTCGGATGAACTGACCCAGAAGGCATCGGCAATGTGGGATAGGATCAAGCATGACATCATCGGATGAACGCCTCAATGTGGTTCTCGCAGTTACCGGAGCCTCCGGTGCAGCGCTCGGAGTGGCCGTATTGGACCAGCTTGCCGATATCGGCGTTAAGGTTCATCTGGTCGTGTCGGACGGCGGCAAGCGAACGCTCGCGCACGAAGTCGGGACCGAGGCTCACGGCAAGATGCTGATCAAGGCCCACCGACATTACGACAACAGGAACATTGGGGCTGCAATTGCCAGCGGCTCCTATCCTGTCGCGGGTATGATCATCGCTCCGTGTTCGATGAAAAGTCTCGCAGCCATCTCGACCGGTCTTTCAGACAGCCTGGTGGCACGCGCTGCCGATGTCCAGCTCAAGGAGCGTCGCCGCCTTGTACTCATGACACGCGAGACGCCCTTGCACCTGGGACACCTGCGAAATATGACGTCAGCGACGGAAATGGGGGCAGTCGTGATGCCTCCGGTCCCCGCGTTTTATAATCGACCTCAGGTGATCGAAGACATCGTCGATCACCTTGCTCGCCGGGCAATCGATTTGCTCGGGCTACCGGTTCCCCGCCTCGCGACGGCGTGGCAGGGAGAATCAAACGCTCGCTCAGCCGATGACCGCCAGGGGGTCGGCTCCGAAAAGCATGCTGTGGCCGCCCCCCAAAAGTAGCCAGGCGACTGTTAGGCCAGCGAAAACTGCGGCGAGCAGAAGGGGCCGGTCGACCGCTGGCCGCGCCCCTCGTAGGAAGGCTGCGAGTGGCCAGATTGACGTTTGTGCGGACAACAGCGTCCAGTCTTTGCCGAGCCGTCGCTTGGCGCGCTTTTCGGCCATCGGAATAGAGGCCAGAGCGAATGCTGCGAATCCGCCGAACAACAGCACCGACCGCAAGTCGCCGTTAGCGACCAGGTGTCCGATCGCCCAGAGCGCAAAGCCCCATAGAACCGGATGCCTCGTAATCCCCGTGACTGCTCCAAGATTGGAGCCTGAGCGAACCGAAACCGACAGCGGGTTCCCACTCAGTAGTCCGGCCAGCACCAGAAAGATGCCCAAGGGCGCGAGGACGAACGTGACGCCCGCATGCCATGGTCGAAGCTCCCAAAGTGGAATGTAGTCAAGGGATAGAGCGGCTGCGAAGACCCAGATCAGCACAATCGTCGAAACGAGGGAATAGCCGACAAAATAGGCCGGCCTGCCGACGCGCGCTATGATGCCCGTACGGATCGCCGGAACCGCCGGGACGGAGTGCAGAATTAAGAAAACCGCGAATGCGGACACGAATGCGATCATGTTACCTCCTTTTCTACGGCAGTCGTAGCAGATGCGCGCGATGCTCATTTTGATCAGGGTCAAGCAGACGTAGAACTTGAATTCACCAGTAAAAGAAAGGAGCCGGTACCGCGTTGCGCTTCGCAGGGCATTAGTCGCCAATCGTTGGTCAACGCTTGCAGGTGTCTTGGAAGACTTTGCCAATCCGGTGCCCGGCGCGGGCGAGGTGAGACCTCGACGCCGCGTTACCCGTCTTTGCGCCAGCGCAAAGATCTGGCCCTTTTCCCTGATAAAGGTGACGCGATTAGTCATCTTTAAGGGATCATCGTCATGTTTCGTGCCTCCTGCCTTTGCTTTGCTCCAATCCTTTATGCGGCGACACCTCTCGTCCTGCACGCCGCAGAATATCCAGTTGGCGAACCAAAGGTCTTTTCCGGCATGGAGGTCGCAGCAGTCTATCTGCAACCGATCGAGATGGATCCACCCGGGATGATGCTGCCGGCCGATCAGTCGGATATTCATCTGGAAGCCGACATACACGCGACCGAGACCAACACGAACGGGTTTGCGGAAGGCGACTGGGTGCCCAATCTTCACGTCGAATACAGCGTCAAGAACGACGACACCGGAAAGGAGGAATCCGGCGCGCTTGAAGCCATGGTAGCCAGCGACGGACCGCACTATGGCGACAATGTGAAACTTTCGGGTCCCGGCCGCTATACGCTGGCACTGACTGTCCATCCCGGCGGACATGGAGACATGGCATTTGGTCGCCATGTCGACAAGGAAACCGGCGTCGCGCCGTGGCCCGAGGCGTTTACGCTGACCTACGAGTTCGTCTTCGCCGGCGTTGGCAAGAAGGGAGGCTACTAATGAGCCAGCTGGCTTTCCCGTCCTTCCTGGCCGGTTTTGTGCTTGTTGCGGCGACGCTTCCAGCAGCGGCAGATCAGGAATATCCAACATTCGAGGTACACTTCAGCAATGGTATCGTATCGCCGTCCGTGATCGAGGTGCCGGCCAACAGTCGCTTCAAGTTGGAACTGCGCAACGAGGGCTCCACACCCATCGAATTTGAAAGCACCGCGCTGCGCAAGGAAAAGGTGCTCGCGCCGGGAGCCTCGAGTTTCATAGTCTTCCACCCATTGGACCCCGGAAACTACGCTTTCTTCGATGATTTTCATCTGGACATGCCCCCTGCGAGGATTGTCGCCAGATGACCCTCAGCATGTCCGCGCAATCCTTCCAGATCGCGTTCGTGGTCTGGCGGGAATCTCTTGAAGCGCTTCTCGTCGTCGGCATCCTGGTGACATGGTCCTTGAAGAGCGCGCCCGACAAGGGCCGACTGGCCATGCGCGCAATTGCTGCCGGCGTAGTATGGGGGCTGGTGCTCGCGACTGCGCTTGCGGCTTTGACCAACTATGCCGCGAGCGCGTTCAACGGCCAGGTCGAGGACATCGTTCAGATGCTCATAGCCTTCGCGGCCTGCCTTCTTATCATAAGAATGGTATTTTGGATGCGTCGCATCGAGAAGGGCGCCACCGGCGACCTGTCTGCCCAGGCGATGGCTCGCACCAGCGGCCAAGATTGGCTCGGCCTTGTTGCGCTAACGGCACTTGCCGTGGCGCGGGAGGGTGCGGAGACGGTCCTCTTTCTTTATGGCATACTCTCGTCGACAGAGGTTAATCTTGGACGCGGCGTCTTGCCCGCAGGTGCAGGCCTGCTTTTGGCTGCGGCCACCTATTGGTCCTTCAAGCTCGGTTCTTTCGGCATACCGAAGAGGAAATTTCTTGGCGTCAGCCAAGGCTTGCTGCTGGCCCTGGGAAGCGGTCTCATGATGACCGCTATCGACAAGGCGATTTCCATTGAACTCGTCTCCCCGATGTCCGCGCCCCTATGGGATTCCAGTTGGCTTCTCGACGACTCCAGCGGATTTGGCGCGTTTCTGGCCGGCGTCATCGGCTATCGTTCGCGACCAGAGCTGTTGCCGGTCCTTGGAATGGCGATCTACTGGGCAACGACCTCCTTTGCCTTTGTCCGACCAATTGATGCAAGGCTTTCGGCATGAGCCCTATGAGAGCGAGGGCCGACGCGCTGGTCGCGGGTGTCGGAGATCTGCTTGTGCGCCACAAGGCATTCATCCGACGCCTGCAGTGGACGACGATTGTCCTTTACGCTGTTCTCCTCGTGCTGCCCCTGTTTTTACCGCTTCCCACGAACCGGGACTTCATGTGGAATAACCTCACGCGCTTCGCGCAATTCGTCTTCTGGGGACTCTGGTGGCCGTTCGTGATCCTCGGAACCGCTCTGATCGGTCGCTTCTGGTGCGGACTTCTATGCCCCGAAGGAGCCCTTTCGGAGTTCGCTAGCGAAAGAGGGGCGGGAAGGGCGATTCCGAGCTGGATGAAGTGGTCGGGCTGGCCAGTCGTGTCATTTATCTCGACGACCGTCTATGGCCAGCTTACAAGCATCTATCAGTATCCCAAGCCTGCCGCATTATTACTGGGCGGATCCACTTTGGTCGCGATGGTGGTCGGTGCGCGCTATGGCAAGGCCAAGCGGGTCTGGTGCCGCTTCTTATGCCCGGTGAGCGGCGTCTTTGGCCTCGTAAGCAAGATCGCGCCCTTGCATTTCAAAGTGGAGACCGAAGTCTGGAAGCGGCCCGCAACACAGGTTGGCACGATCGCCGCCGTCAACTGCGCTCCCTTGATACCGATCAAAACCATGCAGGGCGGCTCGGCCTGCCACATGTGCGGACGGTGCAGCGGTCACAGGGGTGCCATCCGGCTCGCATGGCGAAGACCTGCCAGTGATATTGTGTACGGCTCGGGGAGGGCCGCCACACGCTTCGAGACGTTTCTGATCGTACCGGTGTTGCTCGGCCTCGTGCCAGCCGCGCTCCACTGGTCCAGCAGCAGCCTGTTTGTGTCCATCAGACAATGGCTGGCGGAGCTGTGTGTGAGCGCGCACTGGATCTGGCCGCTGTCGGTTCGCCTGCCTTGGTGGGCGCTCACAAACTATCCGTCGGCAAGCGACGTTATGACGGTCATTGATGGCCTGTCGCTGCTGGTGTTGATCGCAATGTCTGGCGTGCTGGCGTCTATCATGTTCGTTGTTGCGCTGGTCGTTTGCTCTTTCGTCCTTGGCCGGGGCCGCCATGTCATCCACCATCTTGCGCAAGCACTGATCCCGGTGGCGGCCGCCTCGCTCTTTTGCGGCTTGCTGTCATTGACGATCACGCAGCTCCGCTCCGATGGCATCGATCTGCTGTTCATCGACCGCGGCCGGGGGATCATCGTACTTCTTGCCGGCGCCTGGTCGGTGGCAATAGCCGGTCGGATAGCGGCACTGTACACCGCAAGCGTCCAGCGCCGAGCGCTCGCAACGACGCTTATATCCATTCCGACGATTGCGTTCTCATGGGGATGGCTCGTCGTCTTCCTATCCTAATTTAGCACGGCGAGTTTCAAAAACCTCGAGACGGATCCAAACCAAAGGCCCGCGACGCCGTCAACTGGCGGAGCTATGCCGATGCCGGGCGACTATGAAGAGAGCGCACGACATCATCCCCGTTCCAATAGCAGATGTCACCAAGAGGCTGGACGCAGCTACCCAAAGTGTGATTCCAAAGCTCAGTCCCCATGGTTGTGACTGCAGCAAGCTTGGCCTTGCGAGGAATGGCGCGATTGCGACGCCATGCCTTTACTGATTTGCCCAACGTCGGATGCGACAGGAGCCACCTTTCAAATCGAGCGAGGTGCGGGCGAAAATGGCCGCTGATAGCAGGAGAAATGGGCTCTCGGCAGAAGTGGCAAGAAGGCACCGACACAGCCCAATAAAATGGAGGCCCACGCAACTGCGATCAGGGCGCCTCGCATGTCTCAATGCTTTAAAAGTCGATCGAAAAGCTCTTTAGCGCAGCGGTCCGTTGTCGAGCAAAACCGTCGTGACAATAGGTCAGTCGCGCGCGCCGTCCGCGAGACTGAGAAGGCGTTGGGGATCACACACCGTGAGTTTCTGACGACCGCCTTCCACGATTCCCTTGCTTTCCCATGCACTGAGAATTCGTGACACCGTGTGAAGGGTTGTCCCGGTCATCTCGGCGATATCCTGTCTCGATATCGGAAAGTCGATGCGAATACCTGCTGCAACCGGGCGTCCCGCCTGCTTGGAGAGCCGGAGGATTGCGTGGGCTACGCGTTTTTCCACTTCCTCGGTCGACATCTCCCGAATGCGCGTATGCGCCTCCTCGAGCCGTTGTCCGATCGTCTGCATTGCCGTGACAGCGAGGCGGGGGTTCTGCTCGACGAAGCGCGGCCACATATCTGTCGGCCAGCCAAGAACCAGGCTCTCGGCCGCGGCCAACGCGGTCCCAGGATAATCCGATCTGCGAAGGGCCATGGCAAAACCGAACAAATCGCCCGGATGCACCATCCGGACGATAATCTGCTGTCCGTCCTGGGTAACCTGAGTGACTTTCAATCGTCCGTGCAACAGCAAAAAGAACGATCGCGCTGGAGCACCTTGTTCGAAAACCGCATCGCCTTGGGCGACACGACGTGGAACCGCATGCTCGAGCATGATGTCGAGGTCGGGATCCGTCATCCGCTCGAAGAGCGGCAACGATTTTAAGATGGTGCGATCAACCTTCATCATGGCTCCGATTCATTGGCGCGCTTACAAACAAGCCAAAGGTGTCCGCTGCGGTTTTGCGCGCGAACTCTCTGACGCTCTCAAAGAAGGATTGTCTTCGGACCAGGCGGAAGCCAAGATTATCTGGAGGACTTCCGACCGTACATCCGCCACCCTTTGGATTTCGGACGAAGCTGCTCATGGGCGAGCGATGCCTGCCGGACGCAATCATGATACCGCAGGTCCGCGGGTCTGGTTCCTCGGGCTTGGCTCCGCTGTCAAGATCGACGCGCTTGTTGCAGGTCGATGTCCACTCCCATACGTTTCCGCCGAAGTCCACCAACCCCGTCTTACTTGTTCCGAACGACCCCTTGGCTTGTGGCCGCGGATCGATCGACGCAGCCCGGCGCGCTTCGCGCTCGTAATCGGCAAGCCATCGTGTCGCAGGGTTGTTGTCGTCGATGTCGATGCCGAGCGCGTCGTCGGGAAAGCGGTCGGCGGCGGCATAGGCAAGCTCGAAATCCGTCGGTAGCCGCCAGTCCTCTCCGGTACGATCAGACAGCCACGCTGCGTAGCGCACCGCATCGTCGTAGCTGACGCCCGTCACCGGAATGTCTTCTCGCGACAGGCTATCTCTTCCTTCGGCTGGCGAGCAAATGCCGTCGTCCACGCAGCGGTTATATTCACCGAGCGTGGTCTGAAACTTCGTGATGTCCACGCGCGATCTGACGGCGATCTCGCGCTTGGGAGCGTCGATCGCCAGGCCGTGTCGGAAATACTCCGTGGCCTCACGATAGGCGAAGGCTTGAGGCTCCACGGTCACCAACACTGGCGAGGCGACGGTCGCTTCTTTGTTTCTCATCACAACGAATCCAGACTCCACTGCGACCGCTCCTGAAAGGATCGCAAGGAGTGCAAGGGGAACCGCGATGGATATGCCTGAAACCGCTTCAGTGGCAGCGTTCCGAGCCATGGTTTTTACGCACGTAGCGCCTCTCTACAAACGATGGTGCGCAGGCTACCCCCAGCCCGCGCACCGCCCCGCCGCCAGGTCAACTTGCCGATGGCGCCCTGACCGAAGTCATAAGGTCATCGTTCCAGTCGCCCGTGACCTTGAAGTGGGCAGCCGCTCCCAATTCGAATGCCTCGATGAGGTTGTGGTTTACATAGGCATAGATACCCGGCTGGGCAAAAGTGTACACCGCCGCGCCTGCCGTGCCGCCCGGTATGAACCAGGTTTCCTGATCGGTGTCCGGAACGTTCTGGAACTTGCCCGTCGCCCAGACGTACTCGCCGTGGCCGCCGATAAGATGCGGACGAGTGTCACGATTTGCCTGCGAATGGATGATCAGAACCGTCTCGCCGACCTTGGCGGTCATTGCATTGTCGCCGGTCAATGCACCGACGGCGCCGTTGAAGACGATGTGGGTCGGCGTCAACGTTTTCATGACCGCCACGGTATCCTCGTAGGCCTCGCCGGGGCTGTCGTATTTCTTGAACTTGCCGTTCGCGTCGCGCGGAACGTAGAAGTCCTGCTCGCCGACATAGTAGACTTTGTCGTAGACGATCGGCTTCCCGTGGCCATCGGTTAGGCCTTCGCGCGGTAGCACCATGATCGCGCCGTTCATGCCCGAGGTGACGTGCCAGGGCACCATTCCGGGAGGTGCGCAGTGATACACGAAGACGCCTGCCTTGGTCGCCTTAAAGCGGAGAACCGTGGTATCGCCAGGGTTGACGACGGTCAAGGCACCCCCGCCGAGCCCACCGGTGGCGGCATGGAAGTCGATATTATGCTGCATCGTGTTGGTTTCAGGATTTACGAGTGTCAGCTCGACGTAGTCGTCCTGGTGAACCACCATCAACGGACCGGGCACCGAGCCGTCGAACGTCATGGCGTTGATTTCGGTTCCTTCCTTGTCGAGCACCATCTTCTTTTCCTGGATGGTGAGGGTGAATTCCTTGATTTTCGGGCCACTCTTGGCTTTCTGGTCATGGGCGTGGACGAACGGCGGCTTCACAAGCTCGACCTTTTCGCGAGGGAGCTTCGACAGGTCAACAGCCGGCTTCCTGCTCGGCTTGAGTGCTTCCGTCGAATGTGCATCGTCTGCCTTCGCGGCATTGCTGGCTACGATGATTGGCGTCAGTGCTCCGGCGACAGCAGCGCCGGTCAGCATAGTGCGCCGGGTCATTTGCATATTGTTGGTCATTTCCACTCTCCTGAAGTCGAAGACGGAGCGAACGCCGCCCGGTCGAGATTGGAAACTAGTAGAAACCCCAATGAACTCTTTGATTTGGCGCAAACTGGCAATTTGTGGCAGCGCAAAGTTCCAGGCGTCTTCTTTGCGTAATCTCAACGACCTGCGTCTTGAAATCCTGCATTGCTGTGTGATCAATCTGGAGACACTGATCATGCAGAAAGTAATGGCCAAGGACGAGCACGTTCCGCGTGGAATGTCGCGCTCAGGCCTCGTCCTCTTCTCTTACGGCTTCCGCCCGTTTTTCCTGGCGTCGGCATTGTGGGCCATCGCCAGCATCGATCTCTGGGCTGCCTCCCTTCGCTTTGGAATTCCCGTCGCAACCGAGTATGGTACGCTCTTCTGGCATGCCCATGAGATGATCTTCGGCTTTGCGCCGGCAATCCTTGCCGGCTTCCTGCTGACGGCGATCCCTAACTGGACGGGCAGGCTGCCGATCGCGGGGCGTCCTCTCGCGATACTTTTTGCTGTCTGGTGTGCTGGCAGAATTGCCATGCTCATGAGTTCGTGGATCGGAGTTGTGCCTGCTGTCACTGTCGACAGCCTTTTTCTGCCTGCCATGTTGGTACTATGCGCCCGCGAAGTGGTGGCGGGCAAGAAGTGGAAGGACCTCAAAGTCATCGCCGGTCTCGTGGTTTTGTCCATCGCCAACGCGCTCTTTCATGTTCAGGCGATCGCCGGACAAAATCCCGAACTCCCGATCCGTCTTGGCCTCGGAGCCTATGTGCTGCTCGTGACGATCGTTGGCGGACGAATCCTTCCGAGTTTCACGCGTAATTGGTTGAATCAGTTCGGTCGCACCGAGTTTCCGGTTCCCTACAACCATTACGACGCCGCCTCCATCATCATGGGCGCCGTTGCGCTTGCTGCCTGGGCCGTGGCACCTGAAGCGCTGATCACCGGCCTGTGCGCAGCGATCGCTGCGGCCATGAACGGGGTCAGGCTCTATCGCTGGCGGGGCTGGAACGTTTGGCCGGAACCGATACTGTTCGTGCTCCATGGCGCTTACCTGTTCGTGCCACTCGGCTTTGCCGCCGTCGCTCTTGGAACATTGGGAATGCCTCAGCTTGCAGTCCTGCATGTCTTTGCGATCGGCGCGATTTCCTTGATGATGCTGGCAGTCATGACGAGAGCCACCCGAGGGCATACCGGCCGAAAGGTAAAATCCAGCCGCCTGACCAACTACTCCTACGTCATACTGGCAGCCGTCGCGCTTCTACGGCCGACCGCAGAGCTGATACCCTCGTTCAGCTCTGAAATATTGATGGCGTCGGCGATCGGCTGGACGGTCGCCTTCTGCATGTTTGCGCATGAGCATGCTCCGTTCCTGTGCCGTGAGAGGAAGCCCTTGGCGAGCAGATGATGAGTTCGGCGCAATGACCGCAGCAAGCGCCCGCTGCCGATATGCGCAAGTTGAAACCATACATGTTCTGGCGATGGAGGGTGAGATGGCAATATGCTATGCGCCTGAGCAAACGGCCACGCTCCAGCTTTTCTTTTGCTTGTCTGGAAATGCTAGCGATCGGTCGATCGACCTCCGGTCGACCCCGAGCAAGGGCGCACCTTTGCTGCCGTAGAGCCTGAGGGCATCGTAAACTTAACGCCAGCGAGGCGAAGGTGTAGCGGAGCGATCTTCTTCGCCGCTGATGCGCGAGCGACCGTCTGCCGCCAAGCCATGGGTCGATGGCATCTAGCATCGTGGACTTACCACTGTCCCCGGGTCCGATCAGGCAGTTCATATTTGAGCCCGGTAGCATCGAAGCTCTCTGACGGTACAAAAGTTCTCAATTTCAAGTACACGGATCAGCGCCAGGCTAGCCTGCCCCGTTCGTTGTTCGCAGTAGCATCCAGTTCCTGTGCCGTAGCCGAGCGCTTAAACGACGTTAACGCCGATGCGATCGGCCAGGATCAGCAGGTCAGAGAAAAGCTCGATATCGTTAAGAATGCTGCGCGTGGCGCCCGCAAGAGCGAGGTCGCTTGCCGGGATGCGATCACCGAAAAGGACAACTGCGCGAGCTCGATCGTCCTGGCGCGAAACCCAGCACAAGCCTTCAATAGTAGGGCACTGCTCGTGAATGGCCTCCCCCCACTTTCGCGCGCCTGGGTACTGGTCCTTTTCGGTATCGATAAGATCGCTGCGGCGCAGTCCGAGCGACCTCAGCGCAGTCGAACTCAGGTCGGCCAGCACGAGGTCCCTTCTGGGCGTCACCGTCGAATAAACCTGTTCAGCAAGCTTCGCCTGGTCGAATGTCTTCAGCCCCGGTGCAATCGGCACGTCGTGAAACACCGTCTCCATCGCAGCAAAGTCGAAGGTCGTTCCACCGTAAAGCGTTGGAATGCTCGCTCCGGCCGCGTTTTGAATTGGACTGAAACGGGCGTTCCCCACGATTCCGGGATTGAAAGCGCTTCCACCATAGAGGCCGAGGTGGATTCTGTGAATGACCTGGCCGGCGGGCCAGGTCACAGTCTTGATCAGTGGGCCAAGGTCGTTCTTAGGCTGGGAGGCGCTTTTGCCCGCGACAGGCGGACGTATCGTCCGCGACTTCCGGTCAGCCATGGAGCACGCCAGCCACCTCGTCCTCGGCCGCGGAAACGACGCGTTCGGGTTCGCTGATGAGGAGATCCTGCGGCCTCTTTCCACCAAGGAAGCTGTTGACCGAGGCAAACCAGTAGGCGAGGCTCCAATCGTCCTTCTTTCCCCGGAAGGCGACAAGCACTTTTGCCAGGGCCTTCACTGGACGGAAGTCGGTCGAGGGATCCAGCGCGTATCCAGGGAAGTAGTCGACGCCGCGATGCCGCACAGCAAAAACCTGTCCCTCCTTCTTCCATTTATTCGGCTGGGCACTGGGGTTGCTGGCGCTAAAGCCAGCCACTTTCGCGACTTCGGCGGCTGTCAGCCAGTCACCACTCTCAAGCACCGCCTTACGCGCGTCGGCCACCATGCGCGCCTCGAGGAGCTTATGATGTGGAGGAGGAACCTCCGGCACTAGCGCCTCGATGATCGAATTGAAAGTCTCATCCTGCCGGCGCTTGAGAATGGCACCGACCAAAGGGGCGAGGCTGGCAACCACCTGGGCGAGAGCTTTCGCAGCGGATTCACTGCCGTGCTCAATTGTCAGCGCGACGACCTGTTCGGCCTTTAGTCGGCCGAGCCCGGTTCGGACCTGCTCGGGCGTCCCCGCGAGGGTCCCAACACGTGGGAATTCAATGGTTTTGTTGGCTGCGACCATGGAGACATCTCCCGATACGATTATCATGGTTATATATGTAGCATGATAATCAAAATCATCAATGGCTATGGGATGAGCAAGGTCTTCAAACTCGAACGAGGTCGAGGCCCTGTTCACTTTGTTCACAACGCAAACGCCTGACGCACAGATTTCGTCCACAGGTTCATTGCCGCTGCCCGCAGTTCGCGAGGCCTGGAAAGGCTTGGGATTGAAGGCTGTCAAGGTAAAGCGGATTCTTCGCAGCACCGACACCATCGGAAACGGCGAGCCATCCTGCGCCTGCGCCCCCGGTCATACACGAAGTCGACGAGTTGGACGACGCAAGTGCCGGACGGAGGACTGAAGTCAGATAGCAAGATCGTCTATGTCGCCTGGCGAGAAGGGGCCGACGCCGCAAATCTGGTTTCTTCGCTCACAACGCTGCCGTCGGCCGCCAGGACGGCAACCCATATTCGATTCCCGATGCGAACTGTCAGGCGTGTCTTTCCGAGGTCCGCGTCCTGACCCATTTCAACCCTGCTGCGAACAAGACCCTGCGCCATATAACGTCGAAGGGCTTGTGGCGACAGTCCAAACCGGTCCGCCAGATAGGATGCGTCGACCGTCAGCTCGTCGAGATCAACTTTCGCCTTGATGGTCATGCCTGCCGCTCTCTACGGGACTAAAATGAAAACGACGCCGCCATTTCAGGCGACCAAGGCGGGTCGTAGACAAGTCGAACCTGTGCCTCTCTCACCCCCTCCAAGGCCTGCAACCGCATCTTTACCGCTTCGGCGAGAAAGCCGGAAGCAGGACAGAAGCGCGTGGTTGTCGTCATTTCCACGGTAACAAAACCGTCCTGCGCAATCCAGACATCATAGATCAATCCGAGGTCGACGATTCCGGTTCCGAC
Organism: Rhizobium sp. R693; assembly: GCF_002211315.1. Taxonomy (NCBI): domain Bacteria; kingdom Pseudomonadati; phylum Pseudomonadota; class Alphaproteobacteria; order Hyphomicrobiales; family Rhizobiaceae; genus Rhizobium; species Rhizobium sp. R693. Next base: position 303,877 of record NZ_LOKY01000046.1, read on the forward strand.
CTCCGGATCCTCGATTTCTCGGAGCGCATCAAGGATATTGTCGCGCGTGAGGCTAGGTCCGGACATCGGTCACATCCGAGGGGGTGGCCCGGATCATGATCCTGTACACCTTTCCCGTTTCATCGAAATTTCCAATCCATTCGTGCCCGCGTTCCTTCAGCAGGTCGAACAGGAAGACAGGCTCCCTGTTCAGAAGCGCAAAAAGGACTTCGCCGCTGCTCATGGTCTCGAGCCTCGAAAGAATTCGCTCCATCGGCTCAGGAGGCGCAAGATCGGTCAGGTCGAGGTTCCAGGTCGGGTCCGGCCAGATCGCTTCCGACGCCGCGGCTGCGGGTTGAATGTCCTGTGGAGGTTCACGCGGAACGAATTCGATTTCCCAGTCGTCGTCGGCGACGCGTCTGGACACATGCGCAAAGCCCCGCTGTTCGAGTTGTCGGATGAGCGGGACCGGTTCAAATATCGCGTGCAATCGCACTCCTTCGCCGGGATCGAGGGAGGCAAACGTATCCATTATGAGCTGGAAGGGCATCCCGCCGTCACGCAGGACCTGTCGAACATCGAGTTCACGAAGCTGAACCATTGGCGTTACCTCTGTGGTTTGCGGCGAAGAATAGCGCCGGCTGTTGAAATGGTGCTCTTTTGGTGGCTGGCTCCACGTTTGCAAGCGCGCGGGCAAGCAGAAGTTCGACGGCAAGGGCCGCCGTGGCGAAAGTCTGAAGAATGACGGCTGCGTAAAAGCCCAGGTCGGATCCGGCGGCGATCGCCGCGGCGGCCGCAACGACGGCGAAGTAGAACATTCCAAGCCAGACGGCAGCGCGGCTTCCAGCGATCAGGTCCCCCAGGCGTGGCGTCGGCCTGCGACCTAAAAGGGGTCCGAATGCCTCGATCCAGGTCAGGAAGGGGACAATCTTTAAAAGTTGCGCCAATCCCAGACCAGAAAGCCATCCGAAGACGAACAGGTAGGCAGCAGCAGTCACGAGCTGCGACCCGGCGTGGAATAAAGGTGCCAGCACCAGCATCGGAGCCGAAATGCCCAAAAGGGCAAACGCGGGTAAGGATCCCGACGTGTTGAGCTCCAGCGTCTTGCGACGCCGCGAGCGATAAGTGCCGAACAGCTCTAGCAAGTATGCGGCGATCGTGAACTGGAGGACCAGTCCGCCCATCAGAAAGATGCTGCGTGCCAAGGCAGGATCGAACATTACGCAGAACGTGGCGATCGCCAGCATCGAGATACCGGCCGATCCGGTGAGACGGATGAAGGGCGATCTTTTCATATCGTCCGACAGCAGGAACATTGGCAGCAACTTGTAGCTCACCCCGATCGCGGCAAAGGTCATCCAGCCGAGCAATCCAAAGCTTGCGTGAAATGGCACCGCGTTCGTCACGAACTGGACGACAGCTGCTGCACCCACGACACCGGAGACAGCGACAGCGAAAAGCGACCCAAGTGCTGCTGTCACGATCAGGCATGCAATAGCAATAAGGACGAGCGGCGACGCAGCGTGAGCGGCTCTGCCGCGCCAGAGAACGACGAAAAGAACGTGCCCGATCGACAGGATGGAAGCCAAAAGTACCAGCGACGCCGCAACCATCGTCAGTCCCGCAGCGCTCGATCCCGTATCGATCAAATGAAATCCGAACAGCAGAAGACCCAATCCCACGACGAGGCCCCCAAGGCTTGCCGCGTCAATTCGATCGGCCGGAAGGCTCAGGCCTGTCATGACAGGCGCAAACTGCAGCAGCGCTCCTATCATCAGAAGACCAAGCCAACCTATGGTAACGGAGTGCACGACAATGAGTGCGTGGGGCTCCGCGATGTCCAACGACGGCGTCCACGCACCCGCCGCAAGCAGGATTTCGGCGAAGAGCAAAAAGAATACCGCCGCGCCGAAATACGCCATTGTCCAACGCGACAGTGTGGTGCCCACGGGCATCATCGCGCTTCTCCACTCCTAGTGGCTGCCGCAGCAGCAGTCGCAGCCCGCGTCAAGGCGGGTGATCTCGACGCGCCAGACTTCCGGTCCCTGCTCCAGATACTCCCACAAGAATTTGCCAGGGAACGCGGTCTCGAGCTGATAGTGAAGGGGGCGGGGCTCGTGGTCGCTGGTGATCAACAAGGTGCCGCCGGGGGTCAGGGAACCGAGCGTGCCAAATATCTGCATATGGCGCTGAGCGTGAGGAAGCGTGCGCACGTCTATATGCGGAGCTTCGGCAGGGGGAGTTTGCACATCAGTCATTCTGGCTTGGTTCCTTTTCGCCGCAGGCTTGACCACTGACAGGACCGCGGCTCGCCACATGTCAGAAGTCTACGATAGGCGCCATTGAAGGGACCGACTTTGACGACGGACAAATATCGGAGATTTCGCCAGACCGGTGTTTATTGATCTAGGACAAGGAACGCAGAGCCGATCACCATCATAAGCATCACGACTTTTATGAAGGATGCCACGATGTCAGATTTGGTCGCAAAGTACGGCGAAGCCCGGCTCCCGCGCTATACCAGCTATCCAACCGCGCCCGCCTTTTCGGCAGCTGTTGGGCCCGACGACTACATGCAAGGGCTTGCTAACGCTGCGGAATCGGGACCGGTCTCCCTCTATCTTCATGTTCCATTCTGCCGCTCCATGTGCTGGTATTGCGGCTGTCATACGACGATAACGCGGCAGGATGCCCCTGTTCTCGAATACCTCGATGTGATGAACCAGGAGATCGAGATCGTTTCGTTCGCCGCAGGAAATTCTCTGCGGGTGAAGAACGTTCATTTTGGTGGCGGCACCCCCACGATCATGAAGCCAGAGGAATTTACGGCGCTCATGCGAAAGCTTCGAAGCGCGTTCCAGTTCGAGGACGATGCCAGCGTTGCCGTTGAAATCGATCCCAGGACCCTCTCCCCGTCGATGATCGAGGCATTGGGAGAGAACGGCGTCGATCGAGCAAGCCTGGGCGTCCAGAGTTTCGATCCGGTGGTCCAGCGGGCGATCAACCGAATTCAGACTCTTGAGCAGACTAAGGCGGCGGTCGCCGGGCTGCGCGCTTACGGCGCCTCGAGCATCAACTTCGACCTGATCTACGGCCTCCCGCACCAGACGGTTGAATCCTGTATCCAGACCGTCAGACTGGCGACGGAGCTCAGACCCGAGCGCTTCGCGGTCTTTGGATACGCGCACGTGCCAGCCTTTAAGAAGCATCAGCGCCTGATCGAGGAAGCTGCGCTTCCAGATGCGCGCCAACGCAACGAGCAAGCCGAGGCGATTGCGCAAGAGCTTGTCAGCGCGGGCTACGTCCGGATCGGCCTCGACCATTTCGCCTTGCCCAATGATCAGCTCTCAATCGCTTCCCTCTCCGGATTGCTTCGGAGGAATTTCCAAGGTTATACGACCGACGAGTGCGACACCCTGATTGGTCTCGGCGCGTCCGCAATCGGACGTCTGCCATCCGGGTACTATCAAAACCATGTGGCTATCGGCAGGTATGCCGAGATGGTTTCCTCAGGCGTCCTTCCCACTGCGAAAGGATATCTCCTCACCGACGAAGACAAGCTTCGTGCGAGGGTCATTGAGAGACTGATGTGCGACTTCGAAGTCGATCTGCCCAAGCTGAGCGAAGAGGCGGGCCATGACATCCGCTTCCTGCTCGAAAGGAACGAGAAACTTCAGGAGCTCGTGACCGACGGAGTAGCGACTGTCGTCGACGGCCGGGTCACGGTATCAAAGGACGCTCGTTTCATGGTCCGCGCGGTCGCTGCAGCTTTCGATGCCTACTTCGGATCGTTGGGAAGGACACACAGCAAGGCCGCCTAGTGACCGTCGATGTCGGCAGGTGGGCGCTGAACTGGATCCTTTGCATGGCTTGCGACCGCCTGAAACGGTCAACCTGTGCCCGGCCACGGCCTAAGTGCAAAGGACGGCAACAGACAACAACATGCTTCAAAAATGCGGCCGCCAACCTTGCTCGGTGTGGGCTGGCCGTGCGTGCCGGATCCTCAGCTTACCGTTTCAATTGAACAGGCCGAACGGGGCAGTCCTTTTGCAAGGACCTGGCCGTCGGGGCAAGGCGTCGCCGGGGCATTCCCGGCGCAGGACAGCAAGCCTTCGGAGACGCTCTGCTGCGACGCCACCGTTTCGTCGCGATCCCGAGCGCGGTCTCGCTGCACAGCTGGAACCTGATTTTTCTCGCTAGGGGCGCGACAAACACCTATGCCCTCAAGTTCCAGGAGGCCTTTGCTCTCGATACAAGGCTGCATCCACCTACGGCATGAATGAACACGGGTTGCGACGCCGCATTCTGTGACGCGAGCGCGACCATTCGGCGCGAACGTAAACCGCCCCCTAACTAAACTAGGTGCCGCGCCAAACATCTGCGGGTGTCAGCGTAAAGGCAAAATCCCAATGGCATAGCTGAACCCGGGCGAAGTCCACTTCGCCCGGTATTGGCCCATTGCTAGGCCGTCAGGTTGCGGTAGATCGCCGGAAGGGCGCTTGGAAGCTTGGCGATGTCCGAAACCAGGGCGAACCCGGCTCGACCGAAGATGGCCGGAAGGTAGTCGCCCGCATTGCGGTCGACGGTGACCGCAAACAGAGCCTGACCGCAACCCCGGGCATCCATCACCGCACGGCGGCAGTCTTCAAGAGCGAACCGGCCTTCGTAGTGGTCAACATCGTTCGGCTTTCCATCGGTCAGGATCAGAAGCAATCTCTTTCGCGCACCTTGATCATCGAGCTGCTTGGAAGCGTGGCGGATGGCAGCTCCCATGCGGGTGTAGTAGCCGGGCTTCAAATTGGCGATGCGCCTTGCGACGTTCGGCGAAAACCTCTCATCGAAGCCCTTGACGGTCTCTATCCGTATCCAATCGCGACGGCGCGACGTGAACGTGTCGATGGAGAACCTATCACCGCAGGCGTCAAGACCGCGTGCCAAAACGTCCAGCGCCTGGATCTCGACGTCGAGAACTCTTCGGTTGTCCACCCACGAATCGGTCGACAGCGAAACGTCAACCAATATGGACGTCGCCAACTCATGTGCTGCGGGGCGGGCGCATTCGTAGATCCGGTCGTCTGGTTGTCCGGTTGCGACCAGATCCACACGCGAGCGGACGACGGCCTCGACGTCGAGTTCGTTGCCATCCAATTGCGCTCTTCGAATTTCGCGCTTCGGCCGCAGCGTTTCAAACTGGCGCTTCACCTTCCGAACAATCGCCTGATCGCTGGCAATTGGCTTGTCGTCCGATTCCGATGCCATGCCAAGCACCACGCGGCAATGATCCGGCAGGTATTCCTGCTTTCGAAAGTTCCATTCCGGGTAGGTTAGTTCGGCCTTTATTCGCGATGGATCGAAGGCTTCGGGAGAAAGGTCCAAATCGAAGTGGAACTTCGACTTTGGCCGCTCTTTCGTCTCGCTCAGGGTAATTTCGTCAAGCTCCTCGGCCGCTGCGGCATCTTCATCCTCCCGGTCGTCCGTCGGTCGGTCGACGTTGACCATCTCTGCCATCGCAAGGATCTTTTCAAAGCGATTCAAGATGAACGGATCGCGCTTCCGATCGTCGGCATCCTTCTTTCGCCTGGCTTCATGCGACGGCCCGTTGGCATTGCCGTCGCTTCCATCCGACGGAAGATCGTCACGATGCGATGGGTCACACTCCGCCTTGCCGGCATAGTCCGGCCAGATCGGAAGTGGCAGCATCGGAAGATATCCCGCAGGCGCCACACGTATCGTCGGCCGCGAGGCGTCAGGCAGGGGGTGCCGCAGAGGAAAAGTGAGCGCGGCTTTGGCGAATTCCTCGATCTGCCTCTCTGCGCCTGGCAGCTTGCCGCGCGTGCGGCACGCAAGTATGGCGTGGCTCAGACGCGCGTATCGCTCTCCCATGCCGGGAAAGATTTCGATGACACGAGCGGAATTTGTCCGGCCGGCTTCGATTCGAGCAATGTCGGCAAGCGCCGGGTCGGTTGGCCGCGGCTGCGCGATTGGCGCGACCGCGATATAGCCGGCGAGCCAGAAGTAAAGCTCCCGGTTCAGGGACCGGTCCTCGAACATGTCTATGACCGCCGGGAGGTGGATGGCGGAGCCGTCCCACGTCGGATGGTCGCTCCGCTCCTCGCCGAGTCCGACAACCTGGCGCAAGCGCAGCCGATGCAGGGAAGTCTTCTGCCGCGATTTCTGGATCTGCAGGGTCGCTTCACCGCCGAACGCGCGAAAACACACGGCGAGTTGAGACTTGATCTCGGCCAGATGCACGGCATGCGCCGGATGACGTGGCCAGGAGCTGGTGTCGCCGACGAACCGGTGCCACGCTCGTCCGACCGTCTCCTCGAGTTCCAGAAATTCCAGCATGTCCGACCTACCCAACCGTCGCTTTTGCAATCTCCACCAGAGCGGCCTTTACGTCCGGCTCGTCGGTGAGCGGTTCGATGATGGCGGCTCGCACCGCGTCGGCAGGAGGCAGCCCGGCATCAATAAGCGTCGCGCAGTAGATAAGGAGGCGCGTGGAAACCCCTTCCTCCAGATCCTGCCCCTTCAGGACCCGCAGGCGGCGCGCAAGGTCCACCAGCGGAGCCACCTTGCCTTCCGCTAGCCCGCTCTCGAGAGAAACGGTGACGATCTCCTGATCCCGTGGAAGGAAATCGAACTCGATGGACACGAACCGCTGCCTGGTGCTCGGCTTCAGCGCCTTCATGAGGTTCTGGTAGCCAGGATTGTAGGAAACGACGACCATGAAGCCCGGCTGGGCTTCCAGAAGTTCACCAGTCCTTTCGAGCGGAAGAATTCGCCGATCGTCCGTCAGCGGGTGGAGAACCACGGCGACGTCTTTGCGAGCCTCGACGATTTCGTCGAGGTAGCAGATCCCGCCGTTCCGGACCGCCCTTGTCAACGGCCCGTCCACCCACACTGTCTCGCCGCCCTTGAGCAGGTAACGTCCGGTCAGATCGGCTGCGGTAAGATCGTCGTGGCACGATACTGTCGAAACCGGAAGTCCCAGACGCGCCGCCATGTGGTGGACAAATCTGGTCTTTCCGCAACCTGTCGGTCCTTTCAGGAGCACAGGCAGTTGCCGCGTCCATGCGCTTTCGAAAAGCGCACATTCGTTGCCATGTCTGGTGTAGTGCGGGATCTCAGTGTTCGGATTGAGCGGGGATTTGAGAGCTATGGTCATTTCTGATCTCCAGAAGGAGCCCGCCTATTCGGCGGGCTGGGCTACTGTGTTGGTTGCCCGGACACGTCCGGGGACGAGCACCGACCAGATGAACATGATCGCGCTCACGAAGACGAAGACGCCGGAGGCGAGCCTGACCCAGTAGAACATGCTGAGCTGGTCCTGGACGTCCATGTAGGATTGACCGAGCACTCTCTGCAGGTGGACCTGGATGATGCCGGCGAACGTCAGCGCGAAGGTCATGACCGACATTGCCCCGCACATGATCCAGAAGCTGCTGATCGAGAGCCACTGGTTATAGGGAGCGCGACCCTTAATCTGCGGTATCGCGTAGGCCATTGCAGCAAGGTTGAGCATCACGTAGGCGCCGAAGAAGGCGAGGTGGCCATGGGCTGCAGTCACCTGCGTTCCGTGGGTATAGTAGTTCACCGACGACAGCGTATGCAGGAAGCCCCAGACACCCGCGCCGAAGAAGGCCATGACCGAGCAGCCGATCGACCACAGGAGCGCCGCCTTGTTTTCATGCTTGCGTCCTGCCCGCCAGGTCATGACGAAGGTGAAGACGACCATGGTGAAGAACGGGGCGACTTCGAGCGTCGAGAAGAGCGAGCCGATCCACTGCCAGTAGCCGGGTGCGCCAATCCAGTAGTAGTGGTGGCCGGTGCCAAGGATGCCCGAGAACAGTGCCAGGCCGATGATGACGTAGAGCCACTTTTCCACGACCTCCCGATCGATGCCGTTGAGCTTGATCATCAGGAACGCCAAAACGGAGGCCATGATCAGTTCCCAGACGCCCTCGACCCACAGATGGACCACGTACCACCAGTACATCTTGTCCAGCGCCAGGTTGATCGGATTGTAGAAGGCGAACAGGAAGAAGATTGCCACACCCCAGAGGCCGAAGAGCAGAATGTTGGTGATCGTCGTCTTGCGTCCCTTGAGGGCCGTCATCGTGACGTTGAACAGGAACATCAATGCAACGATGACAATTCCAACCTTGATCGCAAACGGCTGTTCAAGGAACTCGCGACCTTCGTGAATATGGAACAGGTAGCCGACGACGGCGACCGCTGCCGCCACAAGGAAGATCCAGAACTGCGCAATCGCAAGCTTTGGGCTGTAGAGTTCCGTCTCGCACTCTTCCGGAAGCAGGAAATAGGTGGTGCCCATGAAACCCATGAGCAGCCAAACGATGAGCGCGTTCGTATGGATCATGCGAACGATATTGAATGGCAGCTCGACAGATAGCGTGTTCGGCAGCACGTAGATCGTGCCCGCCAGCACGCCGAAAAGGAGCTGCGCCATGAAAAGGCCGAGTGCTCCGTAAAAATAGAGCATGGCGACGCTTTGAGTCTTGTACTTCATTGCTTGATCCTCTCGCCTGTCAACCGGCCTGGTTCGGCGGCCAATTCTGTGTCTTCATCTTGCTGACCCATTCGAGGAAGTCGGCTAGATCGTTCACTTCTTGGTCGGTCAGGTTGAACTGTGGCATCTGCCTGCGGCCCTCGATGCCGGAAGGCTGCGCCGCCATCCAGGCGTGCAGTGCTTCGCGCGCGTTGGCGGGATCCTTGTCACCGCCCCAGCGAATCCATACGTTTGACAGTTCGGGCGCAAAGTAGGCGCCTTCACCATCCAGCGTGTGGCAGTTGATACAGGAGTTCTTCTCCCAGATGTGCTTGCCTCTTGCGACACCCTCCGTAAGGGTCGCCTCGTCGGTTGAGACGGTTCGGATGTAATAGTGACTATGGGCGGTGAGGCCCACGAAAATGGCGAAAAAGAATGCCGACCCGCCGTAAAACACGTTTCGGGCCGCGGTTTTTGTTAGGCGTTCAGCCATCGATTATCCTTTCATGTCAGTGGCGGATACGCCGCGACGTCGGAAACCGAGCCAGGGGCTCGCGATGACTTTGATGGCCGAAATGAGCAGACGGGTCTTTGTCAATTCGCAAAGACAGCCGAGAATGCGATGACCTTCACCAAGGCGATTGCCAGTACGACCGCCGCCCAGGCGATTAACGCCCTCCTGGTATGCGCGCCCCTCGATCGAAGGCCGAGGAAGTCGAGCACGACGAGACGTACTTTCAGGAGCGCAAGCGCTGCTGCCACGATCGGTGCAGCCGGTTTTGCCGACGTATTGGGAAGGAGGACCATCACGGCCAGGATGCTGATCGTCAGGATGATCAGGTAGAACAGCGCACGCTGCGGGTTGGCCGAAAGCCCTCTTGGACCGTTCATAGCAAATAGACCACCGGGAACATGACGAGCCAGACGATGTCGATCACGTGCCAGAGTGTCGTGATCAGGTGGACATTCTGACGGGAAGGAAACTTGGCAACGAGCAGGAGCACCAGCGACCCGAAGGCGACGTGGGCCAGGTGAAAGCCGGTCAGCAGGATGTAAAGCTGCGCAAACATGTCGCTCGAAACGAGCGTTGCGCCTTCCAGCCAATATTCGTAGATCTTGAGGGAGAAGAATAAAAGGCCACCAAGAGCCGCTGCCGAGAGTCCGAGGCGTTGTCGCATGCCCGTCTCCGACGTCGCAGCAGCGGCCGACCAGCCGCTTGCGAGCAGAACGATCGTATTGAGAACCGGCAAAACTGGATGGAGCCGGGCCTTGCCGGCTGCAAATTCTCCGGGCTGCAGCCATGACACTACGACGAATGCCGCAAGCAGCGCGCCGAACGCGACAAGTTCACTCCAGGCCAAAATCCAGGTCAGCAGATCATCATCCGATCCATCACCCGCGTAGTCGTCTTTTCCAGTCGCAATGATCGCCGCCATGGCGTGGCAAGCTATTTGCCTCGCGGCGACCCGTCTTTGATCGATCGCAAAGATGCCACCAATCATCGCGTCTATGGTCGCCGGAAAAGGAGACGGTAATGACAGACGCACAGATAGGACTCTCGATAGCGACCCCGGTGATCGTTCTGTTTGCGATTACCCTTTACCGCATGGGTGTGCTGCAGCGAACCGGCGTCGTGTCGGCCGTCATCGCCGCGATCGCGATCGCCGCAAGCCTGTTCCTGCAGAGGTGACATGAAAGATATGACATCGAACGCCTTCTCTGATCTCGAGGCCTGCTATGGACAGCTCATTTCGTGGTGCGATCTTCTCGAAGCGATCGCGGACTTTCTCCCTTGCCATGTCGACGAGCGACTTTGCGAGACCATAACCGTTGGGCTTGTCCCGCTTCTGGCCACAAGCCAGCAGCTTGAGGAACGACTTGTCTGCCCGGGTCTTGGACTGATCATGAACGACGAAGAGTTTAGGGAGGCCGACGAACGTCGGCGCGCCAGCAGGCTCCTCGACTACGACGCAGCCCAGGAAGTCGTGGAAACGCTTCTCTCTCTACGAGCGGGAAGATGTGCGCTCTCCTGGGATGCAGTTGGATATCAGCTCCGCTCGTTCTTCGGCTCGATGCGCCGACATATTCGCTCCGAGCGGGAGATTGTGGGCCTGATCAAAAAGGCGATGGCGACTGGTGGCGGTAGTCCAGTAACCAGGACCGTAGAGACAGAGGCAGCATGATTGCCTCTCGGGCGAGCTCTGTCAGAGCTTGCCCGTATCCGGCTTTCTATCCAAGGTCCGAGACACCGCCGCTGGAACAATGGATGCCCTTGAGAATTCTCCGCGCAGCGCCTGCTACTGGGTGAGCAGGCTCCCCTCAAGGTGGGCGGACGTGAAGTCATCTATCAAGACCTCAACATCGACTTTCCATCCTGTTGGGTCACTCAAGGTCAATACGTCTGCCTGCCAGCCACCTTCTGTCGACTTCGCGAGAGGGTACTTGATCGGTTCCACTCCGGCGTCCGGATTCATAAGGCGAAGGGATACCGAGCGTGGCTCGAGTGATCCAAAGTCGGGACCCATCAGGACGACCCGTGCGTTCGCCGTGCCGGCAGGCTGCGGGGTTAGCTCGAGCTGAGCCATGACTTTGGCAGAATGCAGGTGAACTTTGAAGCTTGGCTGCTCGGCTGTCGATGGAGCCGGACCCGCAAAGCGCCATAGCGACGCTGCGCCAACGATCGCAATCGCCAACACGATTTCGCAAGCTATGCTTCGGCGGAGCCGGACCCTGGCTCCTGGATTTCCCGCCAAGGCCGGCTTGGTAAGCCAGAACCGGTTGTAGCTCGCCAGAACACACAAGGCAGTGACAAGGCCCACCTTGAAAACGAGTACCCGACCATAGAGGGAGGAAACGAGGTGCGAGATTTCCGGAAGTTCAATAAACGCAAGTGTTGCGCCGGCCACCAGCATGAGGCCGAATGGCACGGGGATGACACGCGAAAAGCGAAGAAGCGGTCGCTGGTTCAAGCGGGTGTTGCTGAGCCTCCAAAGCGGAAGCAGGCTTCCGATCCAGAACATCAAGGCGGCGCCGTGAAGCATTATGCACAGCCTGGCAAGCCAGCGAGGTTCGACGACGTTGCAGTGCCCGGTAAAGGCAAAGGCAGCTGACGCGGTGACCATCGCAAGCACGGCCACCCCAAGAGCAACTCGACGATTGGAAGGGATCGAAAGCGAAGCCAGGACGATCGACAGCAACGCGAGCGCAGCCGCAATCATGCCATTGCCCTGAGCCGCGCTCGCCAGGGGCTCAAGCCCAGCATACGCCAGGCCGACGCCCAACTCGTCGAGGCCCTGCAGATACAGTCCCGCCACAAGCAGAACAGCGCCAGAAACGACCGTGGCGACCGTCCGTACCGGTGTTACGCGGTCGGGATTGAGCCAACGGTTGAAGAGCGCTCCGCCGACGACGATCGCCAGGTAAAGGACAGAGATGGTGTGTAGCGCCCATATCGCGACAGCCAGGGCGGACGTCGCGCTCTGAGGCACTACCGCCGTGGAGGCGGAGGGCGCGCCGACGTGAAATACAAGGGACCCGCCGATGGGGTGTCCATCTTCGGACTCGACGCGATAGCTGACAATCACCGAGCCATGCTCGATCGGATTTTGAAGATGGAGCGTTACGGTCGCTCCGGACAGGTCCGCAGCCAGGTTCTGACTGTCTCCATCGGCGTCCCTGGCGACGGCCCGGATGACCCGCACAGGCTCGTTGAATTGAAGCCGCACAGCCCCCGCTGGCGTCGTCAGGGTCTCATTGCTGGCCGGTGACGAGTTGACGAGGACGGCATGGGCATGTGCGATAGCCGGCAGGAGCATGGCCGATGCAAACATCAGCAGAAGCGCTGCCGGTTGAAGGAGCGATGTCGCCCAGTTGAGAGCCTTTGAGCGCATCGGCGACTACTCGCATGCTAGGAACGAGGCTGCTCGATCACGTCGAAATACGGCGCGGGGTTCTCGTAGTCCTCGGACGTCTTGCCGGCAGCTGGAATCTCGATCCATCGTTCGGAAGCCCCGTCGGTGCATTCCTGGACGATAGGGACATAGATCCGCGTCCCAAGCGGCAGTTCCTTGGCAACCGTCGCGCGGAAGACGAACTCGTCGTACTCGTCGTCAGCCAGACTACCGCCGCTCCACACGATCTCGCTCACGCCTTCCTTGACGGGCTTGCCGTAGAGATCGTAGCTCTTTTCGTAGGGCGCCTTGACCTTTTCGATTGTCCACCCCTGCTTGGGCATAGGCTTGGCGGACAAAAGACCCTCGGGAACCTTGACCCGAACCTTGATCGTTGGCTTGCCCTCGCAGCCGTGTCCGATGCGGACGACCGCCTTGTAGGCCTTGCCGGAAATGCCTTGGCTTTGCTCAAGCGTTGCGTGGGCATGGGCAGCGCCCACGGCAAAGAGCCCTGCCATGACGGCCAGCGAGACTTGCTTGATCATGAGATTTCTCCATCCTGCGGGATGGCGGGCAAGCCGCCACCCGCAGCAGATTTGATTACTGGGTCACCTGCGCGAGATCGGCGTCCAGGCGCTTGCGAACCATGTTCGGCACCTTGGCAGTCTTGATCGCTTCGAGATTGGCAGGCGCATCGCCGACTTGGATCAGGGCGACCATGCCCATGCCGGCATGGGGCGTGCATTTCACGACGTAGGCGCCGGGAAGGTCGAACTTGGCCTGGTACTGTTCGCTGGGCTTGGACTTGAACTCGGCCGCACCATCCGGGATGAGCCCCTTGAAGGTCTCGACGTTGTGGCTCTTGTCAGTTGGAACGAACGTGATCGTATCGCCGGGAGCGATCTTTACGAAACTGGGCTCGAATACCATGGCCCCGGCGGTGCCCTTGTTGAGCATCTGAACCTGGTGGTCAGCAGCCATCAGCGGCGCCGTCGACGCAATCAAGGCTGCCGTTGCGGCAAGCAGACCGTACTTCAAACGCATTTGTATATCTCCTGTTCTTCGAGGTCGTCTTGGCCTCGGGAACGCTTTTAGGACACGTGATGCAGATGATCTTTGACGCTCGTCAAACTGAGAGACAAACCTGCCGCAGATTGAGGAATCGCGTTTGTGTCGCGTGATGACTCGAGGCACAAGAGGAAGAGCGTTGCAGAAGGATGAGCTCAAGAGAGTCGAGCGCGTCTAGCTGACAAGGCCAGTTGTGCGGTGTCACCATTGGTCCGCTCGCCGCGTCTCTCTCGGTGTGGCGTGAGCGTGTCGAGCCCGTCTAGCGACGGTGAAGATGCTCCGGAAATCGGCAACGCGTTGCGTATCTCACATTAAGTTTGGTTGCCATGTTTCAACCTATCGAGGCAACGACATGCCTTACCTACGCCCTTTTCAGTAGGGGTCAGAGCAATTGTGCGAAGTTCAATGAAATACAACAACTTATTATAGTATGGGCTAGTGTTACTCTTTTCAGAGGTTGCCAGCATGTCACTCAAGGAAGATCCGCAGCTGCCACGCAATAACGCGCGAAGACATTTTCTAGGCGTGGCCGCAGCTGCCGGTGCTCGGCTCGCCAGCCTCACGGCCTTGGCGGCGGCAGTTTCCAAGTCTCCCGCGAGTGCGATGGGCCGGCGTTGGGGGCGGGGTCACTCCGGTGGAGGCGGGAACGGCTCCGGCGGGCACGGAGGTTCTGACGGCAGCGGTGACGGCGGCGCGCGGTGCTTTCTGCGTGGGACGGCGATCCTCACGGATTGCGGCGAGAAGCCTGTCGAGGATTTGCGCGTCGGTGATAATGTTGCCCTTCCGGACGGGAGCGCCCGTCCAGTCAGGTGGGTCGGCCGCCAGGTCTTCAAGAAGAGCGGCGCGCGCTGGCATGAAGGGGTCGTGCCGATCCGGGTTTGCCGCCACGCGCTGGATAGCCGCACGCCGCATTCCGATCTCTACCTGTCGCCCGGCCATGCGCTGTTTCTGAATGGCGCTCTGATCCGCGTGAGGGATCTCGTGAACGGCACGACAATCGCGCCGGTCGTGCCGGCCGACGACACGTCGATCGAGTACTATGCAGTCCTGCTCAGTACCCACGAAGTCATCCTTGCCGAAGGTGCCGCCGCCGAGACCTTCCGTCCCTCGGAGAGCAATCACGAGAACTTCTCCAATTTTGCCGAGTACAAGCGCCTGTATGCCGGTGACGAGCACACCGCCATGGCACCTTATGCGACGGTGCTGGGCGAGGTAGGCGGCCGGGCGCACTTGAAAGCGCTTCTTCTGCTTGGCGCTTCGCTGCTGGTGCCGATGCGCGATCCGTTCGGGGATACCTGCGACCAGATCAACGCGCGCGCCAAAGAGCTGTCGGTCTGACTCTGTCCGGCTGCCGTATGGCATCGGCGCGAAGGCCGCCTTGGTGACCTGGCGGATCGCCGCGACATCGCTTGGCTGTTCAGGACGGATTTCGTGCAAAGTCAGGTTTGTCAGCATCAGTTCGCATCGAGCAGTTCCCGTATCGTCGCCGCCAGGTCCCGCGCCGTATAGGGCTTGCGAAGCCACTGAGCTCCATGAACGCCATCCTGTCCGACCAAGCCGGGCTCGGAATATCCCGACGTGAAGAGCACTGCTATTTCAGGGCGAAGGTCTCGCGCTTCGCGGGCGAGTTCATCGCCGGTCATTCCGCCGGGCATCACGATGTCGGTGAACAGCAGAGCGATGTTGTCGTTGGCCTGCAGGATTTCCAAAGCGCGGTGCCCGTTTTCTGCCTCCAGAACTGAGTATCCCATGGAGGACAGCCTTGCGACGGCGACACGGCGAACGCGCGGATCGTCTTCGACGACGAGGACCAGTTCTGTCCCTTGGGGCAGGGGGCTTTCAACAGGCTCCGCTGTCTGACTGCGCTCCTGCGATCCGGAACTGCTCATGGCGGGCAGATAGATGCGGATCGTGGTTCCGCGTCCAGACTCGCTGTAAAGTTGGAGGTGACCACCGGACTGTTTCACGAAGCCATAAACCATGCTGAGGCCGAGGCCGGTTCCGGCTCCGACTCCCTTCGTCGTGAAGAATGGCTCGATGGCGCGCTTTTTAACCTCCTCGGACATGCCGGTGCCGGTATCGGTCATCGAGACGAGCACGAAGTTGCCACTGCGCACTTCCGGATACATCTTGGCGTAGTCGGCATCGAGGTGCACGCGCGAAATTTCGGTGGTAAGACTTCCGCCCTTCGGCATCGCGTCTCGAGCATTCAACGCGATGTTCAAAATTGCGTTTTGAAGCTGCGAACTGTCCACGAGGACATTCAGACCCGACCCGGAGATAACGGTCGACAACTTGATGTTTTCCCCGAGGGTTCTCCTTAGAAGATCCGAGAAGCCGGTCAGAAGCTGTCCAAGGTCCGCAGGCTTCGGATTCAACGGCTGACGCCGCCCAAAGGCCAGCAACTGTCCGGTTAATTTCGCACCGTCGGCGGCGGCACCCTGGGCTTCCCGCAAAATATCTCTAAGCTGGCCTGGCGGAAGCTTGTCCTCGATCATTTCAAGGTTGCCGCTGATGACGGTCAGGAGATTGTTGAAGTCGTGGGCTATACCGCCGGTCAGCTGACCGACCGCCTCCATCTTTTGGGACTGACGGAGATCCTCTTCGATCTTGAAGCGGCTGGTGAGGTCGCGCAGGAAACCGGTGAATATCCGCTCGCCGTTTGCCGTC
The DNA here is from genome assembly GCF_002211315.1 of Rhizobium sp. R693. Taxonomy (NCBI): domain Bacteria; kingdom Pseudomonadati; phylum Pseudomonadota; class Alphaproteobacteria; order Hyphomicrobiales; family Rhizobiaceae; genus Rhizobium; species Rhizobium sp. R693. The sequence goes on from NZ_LOKY01000046.1 coordinate 319,996, forward strand.
GTTTCGCCGACGTGAAGCTCCATCGGAAATTGGGATCCATCGGCTCGCTGGCCCGTGACAACGCGGCCGTAGCCGATAATCCGCTTTTCGCCTGTCGTCAGATAATGGTCGATATAGCCATCGTGAGCGTCACGGTAAGGATTGGGCATCAGGTTGCTGACGTTGCGGCCACAGATCTCTTCGGCCGACATGCCGAAGAGCGTCTCGGCCGCCTTGCTGAACGAGAGCACATTGCCCCTATGGTCGATCACCACCATGGCATCCGGAACCGTGTCCAGGATCGAGCTCAAGTGAGCCTCGCGCGCGTTTACCGCGTCCTGGGCCCGTCTGAGAGCACTGACGTCGCTGTTCGCTTGAATGACCGCCAGATCGCCGTCGGTCAGGTTCACCAGCACGCAGCGGGTTGCGACGTGAATGTCGTGTCCACTCTTGTGGCGGTGAATGATTTCGCCTTGCCAGAAGCCGCGAGACTTTAACTGCGCATGAATACTGTCGACCGGCTCTGGAAACTGCGTCGCCAGTAGCTCGTACACATTTTCGCCGACGGCCTCCTCTCGCGCCCAGCCATACATGTTCTCGCAGCCGATCGACCAGTGTGTGATGGTCCCCTCGAGGCGATGAACGATAATGTCCGCACCATCGAGCACGTGCACCAGAGCGTCCAGTTCCTGAGACGACGCAGTACGCGGTGATATGAGGCGATGCGGCATGGCTTTACCTGCTGGGTTCATGGCATTAGTGCAGGCTGACGCTATGGCAGGTTTTGTCCGAGAAATCATCTCCATTCCCCGACAACTGAACCAGGCGGCTAAGATTCACGATTCGGAGATCGTGCCGTCCTTCCGGCACGACGATGTTGCGCGATGCGAGCTTGGTAATCGTCCTGGAGACGGTCTCGATCGTAAGGCCGAGGTAATCCGCTATGTCCTGGCGGTTCATGGGGACGCGAAGCAGGCCGTGTTGCATCTTGGCGTCGCTGCGTGATGCGAGCTTGACGATAAAACTGCACAGACGTTCTTCCGCGTTAAGCTTTGACAAAAGAACCATCTGGTTGTTGGCCGCCGCGGTCTCCTCACAGAGCAGGTTGATATAGACGGGACGCAGAGCGTCGGAGCGCGCGATTTCATCATGAAAGCTCTTGCGCGACACACGCCGGATCTTGCAATCGCTGACTGCTTCCGCCGTAAAGAGAAAGGCGCTTTGGAGCGACGCCCCGATGAGATCGCCTGGAAAATGGAATGCGGTAATGACGCGACGACCTTCGCCGATAATGCGGTGGAGACGCACGACGCCTTCGACAACCTGGAAAAGATGCTTGGCCGCGTCGCCCTCCCAGCAGATCGCCTTTCCGGCCGCAATGGTTTCCGTCGCGGACGTCATGAAGAGGCACGCGAGGGACTGCGCCCCATTCATTCGGTCATGTGTTGCTTGCGCATGTTCAAAGGCGGTGTTGTTCGGCATCAGCATCGTCGCGTCCCTCTTGGTTGATGAGGGCACTAGACCGTCGTCGAGTCACACGGGAATGATCGAATGGTTCCAAAGGGTGAGAATTTGTAACAGTTTGTAACAGCACCATGTTTCGACCGAAAGTCAGGCGTCGTTGATTTAGATCAAGGTGCCAATCTCGAGCCCGTGACAGTCCTTCCCGCAAAGTACGAGAGAGCCGGCCGCAAAGCGGTCGTCTGCGCACTGGGGACGACATTCATGAAGTACACAACAGAAACGATGGTGGTCGCAGTCGGGGCGTTCCTGGCATTGCTGGGTGCCGCCTTTGCCCACGATCACCTTTTTGCAGTCCATATGGGCATACTTTCCTTCTGCCTTCTCGTCGGCACCGTACTGCTGATGAGGAACCTGGATTTCTCGCCGGCGGGCAGGGTGCCAAAGGTCGAGGCCTCCGGCTATTTCGACGAAGTCATTCGATATGGTTTGATCGCGACGGTGTTCTGGGGCGTCGTCGGCTTCCTCGTCGGGGTGATCATCGCGCTGCAGTTGGCTTTCCCCGACTTGAATATCGCGCCGTATCTGAATTTTGGACGGTTGCGTCCTGTTCATACGTCCGCGGTCATTTTCGCGTTCGGCGGAAACGCTCTCATCATGACCTCGTTCTATGTCGTGCAACGCACCTGTCACGCGCGCCTGTTCGGCGGCACTCTGCCATGGTTCGTCTTCTGGGGCTATCAGCTCTTCATAGTGATGGCGGCAACCGGATATGTGCTGGGCATCACCCAGGCACGCGAATACGCCGAGCCGGAATGGTACGTCGATATCTGGCTGACGGTCGTCTGGGTCGCATATCTCATCGTCTATCTGGGAACGATCCTGAAGCGCAAGGAACCGCATATCTACGTTGCGAACTGGTTCTATCTCGGCTTCATCGTCACCATCGCGATGCTTCACGTCGTAAACAACCTTGCGGTTCCCGCCTCGTTCCTCGGGGCGAAGAGTTACTCCGCGTTTTCGGGCGTGCAGGACGCGCTCACACAGTGGTGGTACGGCCACAACGCTGTCGGCTTCTTCCTGACAGCAGGTTTCCTCGGGATGATGTATTACTTCGTTCCCAAGCAAGCAAACCGTCCCGTGTACTCCTACCGCCTGTCGATCATTCACTTCTGGGCGCTGATCTTCATGTACATCTGGGCCGGCCCGCACCATCTTCATTATACCGCGCTGCCCGACTGGGCGCAGACACTGGGCATGGTGTTTTCCGTCATGCTGTGGATGCCTTCTTGGGGCGGCATGATCAACGGCCTGATGACGCTCTCGGGAGCCTGGGACAAGATCCGAACCGACCCAATCATCCGCATGATGATCGTCGCCATCGCCTTCTATGGGATGTCGACCTTCGAAGGTCCGATGATGTCGGTGAAGACCGTCAACTCGCTCAGCCACTATACCGAATGGACAATCGGTCACGTCCATTCCGGCGCCCTCGGATGGGTGGGTATGATTACCTTCGGAGCGGTCTATTACCTGACGCCCAAGCTCTGGGGACGCGACCGGCTCTACAGCCTGCGAATGGTAAACTGGCACTTCTGGCTCGCCACCCTCGGCATCGTCATCTACGCAGCCGTTCTTTGGGTCGCCGGCATCCAGCAAGGTCTGATGTGGCGCGAGTACAATTCGCAGGGCTTCCTCGTCTACTCCTTCGCCGAAACCGTCTCCGCGATGATCCCCTACTACGTGCTGCGAGCAGTTGGCGGGACGCTGTACCTGGCAGGCGGCATCGTGATGGCGTGGAACGTGTTCATGACGATCCGCGGACGCATCCGTGACGAAGCCGCTATCCCGACCGCTTACGTGCCCCAGGCACAGCCTGCCGAGTGAGGTGAAATATGGCATCGATATTAGACAAACACCAAATCCTCGAAAAGAACGCCACGCTGCTTCTCGTCGGCTCGCTTCTCGTGGTCAGTATTGGCGGCATCGTCGAGATCGCACCGCTGTTCTACTTGCAGAACACGATCGAGAAAGTCGAGGGGATGCGTCCCTACACGCCCCTGGAGCTGGCCGGGCGGAATATCTACATCCGTGAGGGCTGCTACCTCTGCCACAGCCAGATGATCAGGCCGTTCCGTGACGAAGTGGAGCGCTACGGACACTATTCTCTTGCCGCCGAGTCGATGTACGACCATCCCTTCCAGTGGGGCTCAAAACGCACTGGTCCGGACCTCGCCCGTGTCGGCGGACGCTACTCGAATGAGTGGCATGTCCAGCATCTTTCCGATCCTCGGGCCGTCGTTCCCGAGTCGATCATGCCGAAATATGCCTTCCTCAAGGAGCAGGTGATCACCGTCAAGGACGTCGGAATGGACCTGAAGGCCAACGAAGACGTTGGTGTTCCCTACACCGCCGACATGCTTGCGAACGCCGAAGCCGACATGAAGGCACAGGCTGATCCGAACGCGGACACGACGGAACTCCTGGCCCGCTATCCGAAGGCGAAGGTCGGCGATTTCGACGGCGACCCGGCCAGGCTCACGGAAATGGATGCCCTCGTTTCCTATCTGCAGATGCTCGGAACGTTGGTCGACTTCTCGACCTACGACGATGCGACCGGCTACCGTTGAGGTGATCTGATGGAAACTTACACAGCAATGCGGCACTTCGCCGATAGTTGGGGTCTCGTGGCAATGGCCGCGTTTTTCGTAGGCGCAGTCGTCTTCACGCTTCGTCCCGGCAGCAAGCAGACGGCTAAAGAGGCCGCCGATATTCCCTTGAAGGATGATTGAGATGTCGGAAAAACATATCGATGAAGTCAGCGGCGTCGAAACCACCGGACACGAGTGGGATGGCATCCGCGAATTGAACAACCCGATGCCAAGATGGTGGGTGTGGACATTCTACGCAACGATTCTGTGGGCAGTCGGGTATGCCGTCGCATACCCTGCGATCCCGATGATCACCTCGACGACGAAGGGACTTCTTGGCTTTTCGAGCCGCGCCGAGCTTCAGCAGGACCTCGACCTGGCGAAGGCGAGCCAGGTGAAGTTCCATGACATGATCGCCACGAAGACCGTTCAGGAAATCGATGCGGATCCAGCGCTGCGCGAGTTCGCGATCGCAGGCGGGGCATCGGCCTTCAAGGTCAACTGCGCCCCCTGCCACGGTTCGGGAGCAAGTGGTGGCCCAGGCTTCCCCAACCTGAATGATGACGACTGGCTATGGGGTGGCGATCTCGACTCGATTCAAAAGACGATCGCGCACGGAATTCGCTTCGATGCGGACGCCGATACCCACGTTTCGGAGATGCCGGCGTTCAAGGAGATTTTGGACGCAACGCAGACAAAGCAGGTCGCAGCTTACGTGTGGGGGCTGACGAACACTCCATCCAAGCCGGAGCTTGCGGAAGCTGGAAAGCAGGTGTTTGCGGACAACTGCGCCGCGTGTCACGGGGAGGACGCCAAAGGCAAGGCCGATATGGGTGCCCCCAATCTCGCCGACGCGATCTGGCTCAAGGGACGTGGTGAAGATGCAATCATCCGTCAGGTCAATTCGCCGAAGCACGGCATGATGCCCGCCTGGTCCGCAAGATTGGGGGAGACCGCGGTGAAAGAGCTCACAGTCTTCGTCCACTCGCTGGGCGGCGGGACGTAAGGAGGTCACAATGACAAACCACGACCACAACCCACTCCTCGGTCTCTACGGTACTCCGCGCGCCGTGATCCATTCGCGCGTATCGGCACGTGCGAAAACGGCGCCGCCCGTCAGTGAACAGGACGACCCTGAAAAGATCGGCAGTTCGATTGTGAATTTGACCTGCCTCAAAGACCACAAGACCACAAGCCGCTAAAGTGGCGCCTGTCCTGTCGAGGATGTGAGCGCGCATCCTCTCCCAGTATAGACTTTGGGCCGCATCCCCTCGGATGCGGCCATTTTTTTGATCTTCCTGTTGCCAGTCGCCGCCTTTAAAAGCTGCGCACTGCGCGATCCGGGTCCGGCATACTGGCTGCGACACTTCCCGCGCTGGGCGCCTCGTGGCAGTTGGCCAATCCCAAAGACGGCGGCCACACCAAACTCTCAAGATTCCTGCCGTCGAAGGGAAGGTTGTCGCGGATCTTCTCCCCCCGCAGATCTTCCGGGCCACGCCGCCTCTCTCCAAGGCGTGGCCATTCTTTGTTTTCGATCGCGCCGCATCGTTGATGTGGCTCAAAGAACAACAAGCCCAAAATCCGTTATGCGCTGCTTGTCCAGCGCCATTAAGGCCCCGTCTTCTGTCCGGAGCGCGGCTTTTTTTTCGGATCGCCCATTCTTGATCTGCATCAAGGAAGGGTGGTCGAGAAGCTGCAAGAACGGGCAAATAAAATTCGGACACGTCCCATGAACCTATATACCGCGCCAGATCCCGAGAATATCGAACGGTTGAACGCCGAGCCCGTCAACGCCCGCCGAAACCGTCAGCCGCTCTACGCCGCCAGAAAAAAAGTGTTTCCCAAGAGAGCTGAAGGTCGATTTCGTCAGTTCAAATGGATCGTGATGCTGATCACGCTCGGCATCTACTATCTTGCGCCGTGGATCCGCTGGGACCGTGGGCCCTATGCCCCGGACCAGGCCATTCTGGTCGACCTGTCGTCGCGGCGTTTCTTCTTCTTCTTCATCGAGATCTGGCCGCAGGAGTTCTACTACGTAGCGGGGCTGCTTGTGATGGCCGGGTTTGGCCTCTTCCTGGTGACGTCTGCAGTCGGACGCGCCTGGTGCGGATACGCTTGTCCCCAGACGGTCTGGGTCGATCTGTTTTTGGTCGTCGAGCGCGCGATCGAGGGCGATCGCAACGCCAGAATGAAGCTCGACGCCGGGCCATGGAGCTTCGACAAGATTAAAAAGCGCGTCGTCAAGCACACGACCTGGATCGTCATTGGCGTTGCCACCGGCGGGGCCTGGATCTTCTATTTCGCAGATGCGCCCAATCTCGCGTCTCTATTGTTTACCGGACAGGCACCCGCCGTGGCTTACGCGACCGTCGCCATCCTCACAGCAACGACCTACGTTCTCGGCGGCCTGATGCGCGAACAGGTCTGCACGTATATGTGCCCCTGGCCTCGCATCCAGGGCGCCATGCTTGATGAGAACTCGTTGGTCGTGACCTACAACGACTGGCGCGGTGAAGCCCGCTCGCGTCACGCCAAGAAGGCCCAGACCAACGGAACAGCCGTCGGCGACTGCGTCGACTGCAACGCCTGCGTCGCCGTCTGTCCCATGGGCATCGACATTCGAGATGGCCAGCAGATGGAGTGCATCACCTGCGCCCTTTGTATCGACGCCTGCGACGGGGTCATGGACAAACTTGGCAAACCCCGCGGACTGATCGCATACGCCACGCTTAGCGAGTATGCGAGCAACATGGCGCTTGCCACCGACAACGGGCGCACACATGTCCAGCCCGCCAGGGTGCGGAATGCCGACGGCACGTTCGTGGAGGCGATCCGGCACTTCAACTGGCGCATAATCTTTCGTCCGAGAGTGGTGTTCTACGCGGTCGTCTGGTCGTTGATCGGTATTGCCATGCTCGTGCATCTGGCATTGCGGGATCGGCTCGAACTCAATGTCGTCCATGACCGCAACCCTCAATATGTTCTGGAGAGCAACGGTTCGATCCGAAATGGCTACACGCTGCGTATCCTGAACATGGTGCCGCAGCCCAAGCAAGTACAGGTCAGCCTTTCCGGTCTTGAAGGGGCGACGATGCGCATCCCTGAATTCGGGAAAGAGGATGCCCGCAGCTTCACCGTGGACGCTCAACCCGATGTCGCCACCTCGCTGAAGGTATTCGTCACACGCAAGCAGACAGGCGGCGCGGTCAACGACTTCCTTTTCATCATCGAGGACGCCGACCATTCCAATCGGGCGACCTACCGCGCCGCGTTCAACGCCCCAGGAGACGTCAAATGACCACTCGCGCTCAAGGATTCACTGGCCGACACATGCTTCTCATCACCTCCGCCTTCTTCGCGGTCGTCATTTGCGTCAATGTTACGATGGCCTGGTTCGCATCGTCGAGCTGGAGTGGTCTGGTGGTGGAGAACACTTACGTCGCCAGCCAGGAATTCAATCGCAAGGCCGAGGTCATGAAGGCGATGGCGGCATCGGGCATCGTCGGTGAACTCTCGCTGAAGGACGACGTGATCCACTACGACATCCGTAATAAGGATCGGTCTCCTGCAGCGGTCGATGAGGTGACCGCGAACTTCAAGCGCCCGGTCGGCGACCACGAGGACTTCCAGTTGCCGTTCAGCAAGGTGGGCGAAGGGCGGTTCGAAGCGCGCCATCGTCTCGCGTCGGGCGACTGGATCGTCGAAGTGATCTCGCGCAAGGGCGATGCCATCGTCATGCATGAAGCGGCTCGCATCGACACGGCGGGGTTCGGCCAATGACATGTTGCGACCTGAATACAGAGAGCGTGCTGGCAATGAGCGCGACATCGTTCAGCGCCGAGGAGATCGCGCTTGTAAGCCACCCGCTGGGGGACGGCCTTCGCCAGCTCGACCTAAGCGTCCCCGACGTCCATTGCGGTGCCTGCATTTCGACTATCGAGAGGGCGCTGTCGGCGCTCCCCTACGTTACAAAGGCAAGGGTGAACCTTACTTCTCGGCGAGTGACGTGCATTTACCGGCAGGAGTTTGATAAGCAAACGACGGATCCGACCGGCATCATCTTAGCAATCAACTCAGCCGGATATCGAGCGCATCTTTTCACGCCCACCGCCTCAGAAAACGACACCACGAGGAATCAGCTCCTGCTTGCCGTCGGAGTATCCGGTTTCGCAGCCACGAACATCATGCTCTTGTCGGTTTCGGTGTGGTCGGGGGCCGACGCCGCAACCCGAGACATGTTCCATTGGATCTCCGCGTTGATCGCGGCCCCGGCCTTGGTTTACGCCGGGCGCTTCTTCTTCCGGTCGGCATGGAACGCGCTCAAGCACGGGCGGACCAACATGGACGTGCCCATTTCCCTGGCGGTCACACTCTCGTACGCGGTTTCGCTGTGGGAGACCATGCATCACGGCGAGCACGCGTGGTTCGACGCATCGGTTTCGCTGCTGTTCTTTCTTCTCATTGGAAGAACCCTCGATCACGTGATGCGCGAAAAGGCTCGCGCGGCGATCAATGGCTTGGCAAGACTGGCTCCCCGCGGGGCGCTGCTACTGATGCGCGACGGATCACGGCATTACATTCCAATCGAGGACATAGCTGTTGGTGACGAAGTCGCGATCGCGGCCGGGGAGCGCATTCCGGTCGACGGAACGATCGTCAGCGGAGAAAGCGACATTGATCTCTCCATCGTTACCGGCGAAAGCAGTCCCGTGGCGGTCGCCGGTGGGAGCCAGGTCAGTTCCGGAGCCATGAACCTGACTGGCTCGCTCGTCGTGCGTGCGACAAAACTTGCGAAGAACTCTCTCCTCGCAGAGATCATCAATCTGATGGAAGCGGCCGAAGGCGGCCGCGCTCGCTACCGCCGCATCGCCGACCGGGCTGCGTCCCTCTACTCGCCGGCAGTCCACCTTCTAGCACTCGTCTCGTTTCTCGCCTGGGGTTTTTTCGGCGGCGACTGGAAGCATGCGATGCTGGTCGCAGTCGCCGTTCTTATCATCACTTGCCCGTGCGCACTCGGCCTTGCAGTCCCGGTTGTACAGGTCGTCGCGGCCGGCGAACTCTTTCGAAAAGGGGTCATGGTGAAGGATGGCTCGGCCCTGGAAAGACTGGCAGAGGTCGACACGGTTGCCTTCGACAAGACGGGCACACTAACCATTGGTGTGCCACGGCTTGTCGCGACCACAGCCTTGGATGACAGGTTCATTGCGAAGGCCAAGGGCCTGGCGGTTCATTCGCGGCATCCACTGTCGCAGGCTCTGGCGCGAAGTGGGGGGCCGGCTCCGACGCCATTCGATCGGGTGAGCGAGATCCCCGGGGGCGGGCTTCAGGCTTGCCGCGCAGGCGAGACCTATCGACTGGGCAACGCGGCCTTCGCAGACCCCACCGCGGCATCGCCCAGTGACGACGGCCCCTTTTCCGAGGTCGTGCTCTCGAGAAACGACGAAGTCCAGGCTCGCTTCCTCTTTGAGGACACGCTTCGACCGGGTGCCAGGGACGCCGTCGATGAGCTCAATCTGCGCGGATATGAAACGGTGATCGTGTCGGGCGACCGCCAGAGCGTGGTCGACAGCACGGCTCTCGTACTGGGTCTCGACAAGGCCTTGGGCGCTCTCGGGCCACAGCAGAAGGTTGAAGAGTGCCAACGGCTCAGTGCCAATGGCCATCGGGTTCTGATGGTTGGCGATGGCATCAACGACGCCCCGGCGCTTGCTGCGGCCCATGTTTCGATGGCTCCCGCCACAGCCTCCGACATTGGTCGCCAGGCCGCCGATCTGGTCTTCTTCAACGAGCGGCTGGAGGCCGTGCCCCAGGCTATCGCGGTCGCCAAACAAGCTGCGAAGCTCATCCGTCAGAACTTCGCCCTCGCGATTGGCTACAACGTGTTGGCGGTTCCGATCGCGATCGCAGGATATGCAACGCCGCTGATCGCCGCGGTGGCGATGTCCACCTCCTCGATCATCGTCGTCACCAACGCATTGCGGCTAAACACACTCGGCATGCACCAGCGGCGAGAACGAACAATGACGACCACGAGAGAGGTCAATGCAGCATGAACATGTTGATCTACCTGATCCCAATCGCGCTGCTTATGGGCGCCATGGGGCTCCTCGCTTTCCTTTGGTCGCTTAAAAGCGGCCAGTACGAGGACCTTCAGGGTGCTGCCTGGCGTGTACTCGCGGACGATGAAAACGAACCGACACCGTAACGGTTGCCTCAGGCACGAAAGGAAGGACGATGCTTGCAAGAAATCCCGTGCTTCTGCGATCCGAGTTGCTCGCAGGATTGGACCGAGAAACCGTGGAGACGCTGTCTGCATTGGCCGAAGTGCAAACATTCTCTCCCCACGAACAAATCGTCGAAGAGGGACAGAAAGCCGGGTTCATTTTCTGCGTCACGAGCGGGCTCGTGCGCCTTACAAAGAAGGAATCGGCCGGCCGCGAAGCCGATGTCTCCATCTGCGAATCCGGGGACGTCTTCGGGGAATACCTCGTTGCCGGCGGCACCACATATGCACATGGTGCCTGGGCGGCAGAGTTTACGGAAATCGTAATGTTCGATCTCAAGCAGCTGCGGTCACTCGCCCAGCAGCATCAGGGTATTCAACAAAACATCATGCACATAATGGCGAGGCATCTCCTCGGCGCGCTCGATTGCATTGCAGGAGACCGGCTTCACACGGCGGCCCAGCGGGTCGCCAATTACCTCGTCGCCAGATGCCCACCTTCCGTTTCGCGTGCCACATTACGCCTGCCCTATCAGAAACGAATACTTGCGGGAAAGCTGGGGCTGGCCCCCGAAGCCCTCTCGCGCGCGTTTGCCGCACTGGCACCATTGGGCGTCGCCGTCAAAGGCAAGAACATCTCCGTCGAGAGCGTGAGCCTATTGAAAGAGGCCTGCTAGTATCGCGAGCCAGTGGAGGGCTTCTAAGCCAACCCTCGAAAGGCTAAGGGTGACTGCGAGCCGCAGTCGAGTTTCCATTCCTGGCTTCGGATTTGCAATCCTGCCTGTGGCGTTGGCAAAAATCATGCGCTATTCCTCCGTTGCAAGTTCGCAGCGGGACGATTGAGCGAAATGGAATCCGATCGCATTCTAGTAGTCGATGATGACGCCCGGATCAGGCAGATGCTGGTCCGTTACTTTGAGGACAACGGCTACCGAGTGCATGCCGTGAGCAACGGCTCGGCCATGCGCGCGGAACTCGCGAAGGCGACATACGCCGCCGTCTTCCTCGATCTCGTCCTTCCGAATGGGGAAAACGGTCTGGAGCTCTTGAGGGAGCTTCGCAATACGTCGGACGTGCCAGTGCTGATGCTGACAGGCCAGGACGACGTCACGGACAAGGTTGTCGGACTGGAAGTGGGCGCCGACGACTACATAGCCAAGCCGTTTCATCTGCGCGAACTTCTCGCACGCTTAAGGACCGTCTTGCGTCGACGCACGTCGGCGACGCTTCCCTCGCGCGCTCTGGCCGAGGATGAGGAAAGCCTCGTCTTCGACGGCTGGCGGCTGGACCTTGGTCGCAGACGGCTCACCGCACCGAGCGGCGGCGACGTGCCTCTCACCACGGGGGAGTTCGACATGCTTCTGGTGTTCGTTCGCAATGCCGGCCGCGTATTGTCGCGAGAGACGCTCATGGACCAGACAAGAAACCGAAACCTGGAAGCCTTTGACAGGGCGATCGACGCCCAGATTGTGCGACTGCGCAAGAAGATCGAAGTGGACCCGAAGGCGCCGGCTCTGATCCAGTCAGTCCGTGGGGTTGGATATGTGTTCACGGGTCGCCTAAGTCGCCAGTAATTGATCCGCATCAATGTTCGGGTGATGAACTCCGCTAGTCTCCGGGCGCACAAAGGCGTCTAAAGACAATGGCAATTTGGATTCTCTTCGCGGTCATCACGACCGCAACAACAGCAGCACTTCTTCACCCGCTGGCGTCCGCCGGTCGCTCCCGGCGGCCAAGCGTATCGCAAACGGCGTCCACGGTTTACCGGAACCAGCTTCTCGAGCTCGAAGAGGAAAAGGAAGCCGGGCAGATTGCGCCAAGCGAGTATGAACTCGCGCGCGCCGAAACCGCCCGCCGTCTTCTCAGGACCAAGGACAAGGTGCCGGAGCAGGCGATGTGGCCGCGAAGCCATCTGTGGCTCAGGGTCTCAATCGTATCGCTGCTTCCGCTTTTGAGCATCGGCGTATATGTCGCCGTTGGTTCGCCGGAGCTATCCTCGCAACCGCTGCAGGCTCGCTTGAGAAATCCCGGCCAGGACGTTGCGATCCTCATTCAAAAGACCGAGCAGCACCTCGCTCAGGACCCCGCCGACGGACGCGGTTGGGATGTGATCGCCCCGGTTCTGCTCAAGATAGGCAGAGCCGGTGATGCAGAGAACGCCTACCGCAACGCCGTTCGGATTCTAGGGCAGGGCGTTCCGCGTCTCGACGGTCTTGCAGAATCATTAATGGCGCAATCGGGAGGCACGGTGACGCCACAGGCGCAGGCCGTATTGCGCCAGGTGCTTGAGCTTGAGCCCGAAAATCCGCGGGCGCGGTTTTACCTTGCCCTGTCGCTGGAGCAGGCAAACGACAAAGTCGGCGCACGACAGGCATTCGAAGCGCTTGCGGCGACGTCGCCAATGACAGCTCCTTGGATGCCCCTTGTAAGGGAACACATCGCCGCAAACAGCGGCGCGCCTGTCGAAAGACCCGGGAAGACCGACACAGCGGCGGCCGGGTCGATGCGGTCTGGCCAGGAGGCCGAGATGATCCGGAGAATGGTCGACGGTTTGGATGCGAGGCTGACCACCGACCCGAATAATCTCGACGGTTGGTTGAAGCTGATCAGGTCCTACGCGATCCTCAAAGACGACGGACAGGCGCTGGCGGCGCTCAGACGCGGACTGGCGGCGTTTCCGGCCGACAGCGAACAAGGCAAGCAACTGCTGGCCCTGGCGCGAGAGCTCGAGATTGCGACGGAAGGAATGAGCGAATGACGCGCAAGCAGAAACGCTTGGCGATCATCGCTGGCGGCATGAGCTTCATCATTGCCGCCGTGCTGCTCGTCATGTTCGCCTTCAGCCAATCGGTTGCCTATTTCTACATGCCGGCAGACATTGCAAAGAACCCGGTGCCGCCGGG